>JBMLOK010000214.1:0-23519 GCA_049243005.1 Bacteroidia bacterium
CATGCTTAAATCAACCTTCACATAACCCTTTTCAGTAAACTTAAGTGCATTACTAACAAGGTTAATCAAAAGTTGGTTGATTCTTAATGGGTCGCCTTTTAAAACTGCAGGAATTTTTTCATCATAATTCACTAATAATTCAACTCCTTTTTCTGCAGCCTTAATAGAGAACAAATCACGAATATCAAGAACGATATTTTTAAGGTTAAATTCAATATTCTCAAATTGCATTTTACCCGCTTCCATTTTGCTGAAATCAAGGATATTGTTTACCAGAGAAAGTAAGTTATCAGAAGAAATCTTTAAGATATTCAGATTTTCTATCTGGTCTTGATTTGGAAAATTCTGGTTTAAAAGATTAGTTGCCCCAATAATTGCATTTAATGGCGTTCTAATCTCATGAGAAATCGTAGAAATGAATTGCGACTTAACTTTTGCAGCTTCTTCAGCGGCTTCTTTGGCTTGAAGAATTTCGATATTTTTAACCTGAAGAATTTTATTCTGTATTTCAATCTTCTTTTGTTTCTGATTTAATTGCGTATTGTTCTTTTTAACTTTAACCACATAGAACCACATTAAAATCATAAGTACTGAAAAAAGGGCTAGAACAAACCAAATAAATATTCGTCGAACTCTCAATCTTTCTGCTAAAACAAGCGCTTCAGAATCATCACGTTCCTGCTTTAATGTGATATAATCATCCTTTAATTTATCAATATTATTTGGACCATCAATTCTATAAAGCGTATCTTTTAAAGCATTGTTTAATTTTTCATATTTAAGTGCCTGAGGGAATTCGCCCTTTGCGGCATAAACATCGGCTAAACCTATGTAGGATTCTTGTAAATAAGTAAGATATGATCCTCTTTTAGCTAAGAACTCTCCTTTTTTATAATAGAATTCTGCTGAATCATATAACTTCATTCCATAAAAGCAAAATCCCATGTTATTGTATGAGTTTGATAAATCATCCAGACTCTCACTATTCTTCTTAATTTCAGCAGCCTTTCTTAAGAAATCCAATGCCTTTTTATAATCTTTTAATAAGGTATAAATTACACCTAAATTATTGTATGACAAACCAAGATTTTCAATTGAATTCAATTTTTTATCATACTCATAAACTTCAAGAAAAAAGGGCAAAGCTTTAGAGACTTTACCAGTTTCCTGAAAAAGAATTGCTAAGTTATTTATTGCATTAATTCTGGCATCCTCATTCGCCGGATTTAATCTTGAAGCCAAATCCAAAGATTTATTGAAATAAACTTCAGCTAGATAATAGCGTTTTTGCTCTTTATAGATTAAACCAATATTGTTATAACAATCTGCGATTCCATCTAAGTCATTACTTTTATCAAATATAAAAAGTGCACTCAGATAACTTTTAATAGCTTCATTAAATCTGCCTTGACGCTCCTGGGCAATACCTAAAAGAATGTATGATCTAGCCAATTCCTGGTCTCTTTCATATTTTTTAAGAATCGGAATTAACTCTTCAAGTTCCTTGGTAGTTGCATAATAATCCTGGCTTTCGAAAACAACAAAAATATGTGCAACTTTAGCTCTTGCCCTGTGTTCTTCGTTATTAAGCTTTTCAGCTAATTCCAAAGATTGTTGAACCATTTCAGAAGAGTTGGGTAAACCCTTAGCTGCATAATGCCAGGCAAGCATAACCATTCCATCTAGCTTCTGTTCTTCGGTTTCTGCGTTTTTTATTGCCAACTGTAAACTATCTAAGTTTAGTTGTGTTGCTTTTATAGTAGAAATAAAAATCAAAACAAAAACACAGCAAAATGCACAAATCCTTAAGATTTGATTTGCAAAGGGTACTTTTGTATTAATAATTAATTTTTTCACTTTTAAAGAATGGCGAATTTAAGCGTAAACATAAACAAAATTGCACTTATCAGAAACTCCAGAGGAGGAAATAATCCTGATATTATTCGAGCAGCAGTTTTGATTCAACAATTCGGGGCCGATGGAATCACAGTTCACCCACGTCCTGATGAAAGACATATACGTTACAGTGACATTCCAAAACTAATGGAAATAACTCACAATGAGCTAAATATAGAGGGAAACCCAAAGGAAGAAAAGTTCATCCAATTGGTACTTGATAACAAACCTGCGCAAGTAACCTTGGTCCCTGATAACACGAACCAATTAACAAGTGACCATGGTTGGGACACGAAAAAAAATAAAAAATTTCTTCTAGAGATGTCCGAATTATTTACAAATCATGGAATTCGATGCTCAATTTTCGTAGATCCGAATCTAAAAATGATAGAAGGAGCTAAAGAATGTGGAGCGCAAAGAATCGAACTTTATACAGAATCTTATGCCCATCTCTATCCAACAAATAAAGAGTTGGCAATTGCACCTTATGTACTTGCTGCCAATTTAGCAAAAGAGCTGGAATTAGGTATCAATGCCGGTCATGATTTGAACCTAGAAAATCTGGCTTATTTCAAAAAATGCATACCGTTTTTAGATGAAGTTTCTATTGGCCATGCATTGGTTTGTGATGCATTGTATTTAGGACTTGAAAACACCGTTTCGATGTATAAAAGAGCATTAAAATAATAACATGAAAATTAAACTAATTTTACTTTTATTGATTGTATCATTAATCAATTTAAATCAAAGCAAAGCACAAAATACTTTCGTTCCACATATTCAATTAAAAGGTGAATCTAATATCAAAATTCTTCCTGATTTAGGCATCTTTTATATTCAGATCAATGCAACAGCAAAAACAGAAGCTGAGTGTAATGAACGCTTAAATAAATTGAATGATGAACTCATGAAAAGATTGAAAACAGAAGGCTTTACTCCTGAGCAAATTAAACTTACCAATTATTCAATTTCTGCTGAGTGGGACTATAAGGATGGTAAAAGCAAAAAAATCGGCTATAAATCTTATCAGGATTTTAGAATAGAATTTAAACTTGATAAGAAACGAATACTTTCTGTTTACAATAAACTTAGTGAAAACAAAAGTGAAAATGTAAGCATTAATTTTGGGACTGATTGTTCTGATGAATTAAAGAAAAAGACTAAAAATGAGCTAATAGTTTTAGCTATTAAAGATGCAACTCAGAAAGCACAATTAATAGCAGAAACAACAGGAAACAAATTAGGGAATATGGAATTTATCAGGTATGGTATTGCTTCAAATCAAACAAATTTCCCAATGCCTATGGAAAGTAAAGTAGCCTATGCAGTAATGAGTGATTCAAATGAAGAAAGGGCAGAAAATTTCTCCATCAATGAAATTGAATTTACAGAAGAAATTGAGATGTCGTTTATGATTGTGAAATAGTATTACTTTCAATTTTCAATCAAGCTAATCAATAAAAAGAAAGCCGGTGAATCTAAGATTCACCGGCTTTCTTTTTGTTATAAAATTCTATTATCTAATGATGGTCTCTTCTCTATCTGGACCAACTGATATTACATTCACAGGAACTTCTATTTGTGATTGAACATAATCCATATAGTTTCTAAAAGTTTCAGGTAATTCATTGTAGGTTTTAATTTTGCTTAAATCGCCTGTCCATCCTGGAAAACTTCTGTATAATGGTTCTAATTTAACATCCTGCATGCTGTAAGGAAGTTCAGATGTTTCAGCTCCACCAATATTGTATCTATCGCAAACCAAAACCTCTTCAAAGCCACTTAACACATCACTTTTGGTACAGATTAAATCTGTTACACCATTTAACATGATTGCATATTTTAAAGTAGGTAAATCTAACCAGCCGGTTCTTCTAGGTCTGCCTGTTGTTGCACCAAATTCATGACCCAATTTACGAAGCATTTCACCTGTTTCATTTTCTTGTTCAGTTGGAAATGGTCCGTTTCCAACACGTGTGCAATAAGCTTTGAAAATTCCATAAACCTTTTGAATGTGTTGAGGTGAAATTCCTAATCCACTGCAAGCACCACCGGTAATTGTATTTGAAGAGGTAACAAAAGGATATGAACCAAAATCAATATCAAGTAAAGTACCTTGAGCTCCTTCAGCTAAAATCTTCTTGCCATTTTTAATTAAATCGTTTACAAAATACTCACTGTTTATGATTTTGAATTGTTTAAGAAATTCAACTGCTTCAAAAAAAGCAGGTTCATGATCAGCCAAGTTGTATTCAAAATTTAAGGAGTTCAGCAATTCACAATGAATATTTGTTGCATTGCGATATTTAGTAGCAAAACCATCTGTTAAAATATCGCCAACTCTTAAACCACTTCTACCAATTTTATCTTGATAAGTTGGAGAGATTCCTCTTAATGTAGAACCAACTTTGTGTTCACCTTTTTTAGCTTCTGAAGCAGCATCAACCAAACGATGTGTAGGAAGAATTAAATGTGCTTTTTGACTGATATAAAGGTTCTTTTTAATATCAACTCCAGTAGCAGAAGCTTTTTCAATTTCTTTCTTAAGTTGAACCGGATCGATAACAACACCATTACCTATAATATTTGTACAATGTTCATGAAAGATTCCTGAAGGAATTGTATTTAGCACGTATTTATTACCACCAAATTCAAGTGAATGGCCAGCATTAGGACCACCCTGAAAACGTGCTACTACGTCGTATTGTGGGGTTAATACATCAACAATTTTTCCTTTTCCTTCATCTCCCCATTGAAGGCCCAATACTACATCTACCATATAAAAATTCTAATCTTGTTTAACTATTTTTTTGCAACTCAAACATTGTTGATTTGCATCTACTTCAGGTTGCCCGAATAAATACAAAGAATGATTGGTAATTTTAAACTTCATGAGTTCACCCATCGTTGTTTTTATTTGTTGAATTCTTGGGTCACAAAACTCAAGAACCTCATTACAAACATTACAAATCATATGGTCATGTTGTCTAAATCCATAAGCTCTTTCATACCTGGAAATATTCCTTCCGAACTGGTGTTTAATTACCAGTCCACAATCAAGTAATAAATCTAAAGTATTGTATACAGTTGCTCTACTCACACGATAGTTTCTATCTTTCATGTGTTCGAAAAGCGTTTCAACATCAAAATGTTCTTTATTCGAATATATTTCATCAAGAATTGCAAAACGTTCAGGTGTTTTTCTTTGCTGATGAAATTCTAAATATTCAATAAACTTTTGACGAACCTCTTCCTTAATTGGGTCGCTTACAGCATTATTCTCCATTTATTCACTAAGTGTGCGAAGATAAAGGAAGATAAAAGAATGAAAAAGGAAAAATCAAATTTGGGGAAAACCATTTAAACCACACTGAATTACAACTATTTAAACCTATTTAGAATTTAAAATCATTCACAATTTACCTTTTTCAGCTCAATAAAATACAGAATATAAGCCTCATTAATTTAAATCTACTCTACTTACACTAATTAGTGGACTGGCATCTTTAATTGCGTTCATTATATTTTCTAACTGCTGAGTATCATGAACTTCAAGAAAAACAGAACCTTCAAAAGTTCCTTCATTAGAACTTATAGCAATTGAGCGCATATTTACTTTTAGTTGTTTTGAAATAATATCAGTTATAATGCTCACAATTCCAACGCTATCAATACCGGAAACTTTTATAGAAGTTAAAAATGCTTTCCCTTGATTTAAGCCTTCTTGTGCCCATTTTGCACGGATGATTCTATACCCATAATTACTCATCAGAGTAACGGCATTTGAGCAATTTGTTCTGTGTATTTTAACCCCCTCACCTACTGTTACAAAACCAAAAATTTCATCTCCCGGAATTGGATGACAGCATTTAGAAAATGTATAATCCATATCTGCTTCATTATCTCCTAGAATGATGGCATCAGTTGCTACATTTTGTGTTTGAGTTTTAGGCTTATTAGAAACTTGAATTTCCTGAGCGGGCTTGTTTCTTTCTGCTTGCAAAATGGCAGAAATATCAAGTTTAGTTCTATCAATTTTTTCAGTTGCAATTAAATAATACAACTCAGAAACTGATTTTAACTTTAGGTTTTTACATAAATCTGTTAATGCCTCTGAGGTAAAAGGAACATGGGAATTTTTGAATTTTCTTTCCAGAATTTCTTTTCCCATAGAAGAAGCCTTCAATCTTATTTGTTTAAAATAATCGCGGATTTTAGCTTTCCCTTTAGCAGTAATTACAAAGTTCAACCATTCCTCACTTGGTTTTTGTTTGGCACTGGTTAAAATTTCAACCTGATCACCATTACTTAATTTGTGATTGATTGGAACGAGTTTATTATTAAGTTTTGCTCCAATACATTTCACACCAAGGTCGGAATGAATATCAAAAGCAAAGTCTAAAATTGAAGAACCGGCAGGTAATTTTCTTAAATCTCCCTTTGGAGTAAAAACAAAGATTTCATCTGAATACAAAGCAAGTTTGAAATCATCTAAAAACTCGAGTGCATTTGAATCGGGATTTTCAAGAATTTCTCTAACTCTTGAAAGCCAGCTTTCAAGACCATTATCGGCATTTTGATTTGAATCTTTATACTTCCAATGTGCAGCAAAACCTTTTTCTGCAATTTCATCCATCCTTTTGCTTCTTACCTGAACTTCAACCCATCTTCCTTTGGGACCCATTACAGTTGTATGCAAACTTTCATAACCATTTGCTTTCGGAGTACTTACCCAATCGCGTAATCTATCAGGATTTGGCGTATAATGGTCGGTAACCATTGAATACACACGCCAGCAATCACTTTTTTCATTTTCATATTCTGTATCTACAATAATTCGAATAGCAAACAAATCATATACCTCTTCGAAAGGTATATTTTGCTTTTTCATTTTATTTAGAATAGAGTGAATACTTTTGGGACGACCTTTTACTTCATAAACCAAACCGGCTTGATTGAGGTCTTCAACTATTGGTTCAATAAAGGTTTTGATGTATTTATTTCTTTGAACCTTTGTTTCATTTAATTTATTCTTTACGTATATATAATTATCGGCCTCCAAGTATTTGGTAGAAAGGTCTTCCAATTCAGTTTTAATTGCATATAAACCCAATCTATGAGCTAAAGGAGCATATACATAAGCAGTTTCGGAGGCAATTTTAAGCTGTGATTTTGAACTCATGCTATCAAGAGTTCTCATGTTATGTAATCTATCAGCTAGTTTTATCAGAATAACTCTCACATCATCGCCAAGTGTAAGAAGCATTTTTTTGAAATTCTCGGCTTGAATACTTCTATCAGGCTGATCAAAAACACCTGATATTTTGGTCAGACCATCAATGATTCTCATTACTTTTTCGCCAAACTTTAACTTAATAAGGTCTAAAGTAATTTCGGTATCTTCAACGGTATCGTGTAAAAGTGCGCTGACAACAGAAGTCACACCTAATCCAATTTCTTCTGCACAAATTTGGGCTACAGCAAGTGGATGAAGAATATAAGGTTCTCCGCTTTTCCTCCTCATATTTTTATGAGCTTCTAATGATAAATTAAATGCTTCCCTGATAATTTTCCGGTCGGCAGCATTTAAACTTCTCTTTATACTTCTGAGTAAGGTTCTGTATTGTTTTACAATCAGCTGATTTTCTTTTTCTAACGACTCTTGCTGCAATTCCATTCGGTAATTCTCTTCTTTTGCTGTGAAACTAAACAAAAAGTTTGAGAAATGAAGAAAATTTAGCGACGAATTTTCTAATAAAATAAGGGCTTGAGCAATAAATTACTAAAAAATACTTGACGAAAATGAATAAGTCTTTGGAAATCTTATTTAGAATTATACATTTGCAGTCCTTTAATTTTGAAGGAAAATATTGTTCTTAATTAACTATGCGGATGTGGCGTAATTGGTAGCCGTGCCAGACTTAGGATCTGGTGCCGAAAGGCGTGGGGGTTCGAGTCCCTCCATCCGCACGATTTTCAATCAACATGAACGTTACATTTGATAAAAAAGATGAACTAAATGCTAGCATTTCAGTTTCCATCGAACCAAACGATTTCACAGCATCTTACGAAAAAAAGCTAAAGGATTATGGCAAAAAAGCCAATATTCCTGGTTTTCGCGCAGGACAAGCACCAAAAGGAGTAATCGAAAAAATGGTAGGGCAAAGCATTTTACTTGAAGAAGTAAATGGTTTAGCTAGTAAAGGTCTATTCGATTATATCGAAGAAAACAAATTACATGTTTTAGGTCAACCTGTAATGTCGGAAGACACTAAAATTGACGAATTAAGCAAAACAGCTTCTTACACATTTTCATTTGATATCGGATTGGCTCCGGAATTTGAATTAAATATTTCATCTGCCGATTCATACCCTTTTTATACAGTTAATGTAACTGAAGAAATGGTTAACGACGAATTAAATCGTTTACGTAAACAAATGGGTGTTTTAACCGATGTAGAAGAAGTTGGTGAAAACGACATGGTTTATGTTCAGTTAAATGAATTATTAGATTCAGGTGAAGTTTTAGAAGGTGGTGTAAATGCTCCTTCTGTTCCTTTAGCAATCAATACCATTAAAGATGAAGCTTTAAATGCTCAAATCCGTGGAATGAAAAAAGGTGAAACTGCTAAAGTTAACATCTTTACTTTATTCAATCATGATGAAATGGAAATGAGTCATGCTTTAGGCGTTCAAAAACAAGGTGTTCCTGATTTAGGAAAAGAATTCAATCTTACTTTAAATGAAATCAAAAGAACAACTGAATCAGAAATGAACCAGGAATTCTTTGATAAAATTTATGGTAAAGATCAAATAACTACTGAAGAAGAGCTTAGAACTAAACTAAGTGCTGAAATCAAAGGATATTTCGACCAACAAGCTAATCATTTATTAGAGCACGAATTATTTGATAGTTTAGTAGCTAAACATAATATCAGCTTACCGGATGCAACTTTAAAACGTTGGTTATTAGACAGACATTCTGATAAATTTAATGCAGATAATATTGAAGAAGGATATATTCCTGAAGCAAATTATTTAAGAAATCATTTATTGGAAGAAAAAATTCTTGTAAGCAATGATTTAAAAATAGACGAAGAAGAAATTCGTAATGCAGCAAAAGCTTATACCATGCAAATGTTTGGTGGTTATAATATGGGTAATTTAAGTGATGATATTTTAAATAGCATCATTGAGCCTCAAATGCAAAAAGAAGAATTTAGAAGCAGAATGATTAATGTAGCAGCAAGAAATAAAGTAAATGATTACTTGTTGAATACAATTACAAAAGATATAAAAGAAGTTAGTGTTGAGGAGTTCAATGCAATTATTGCTGAACACAATGGTAAACATCACCACAATCACTAAAATAAATTACTAAGAAAAAGGCCCTGAATTGTAAAGTTCAGGGCCTTTTTTTTAGTATTTGATTGTAATTAATTTACATAATTTGATTATTCCAAATTTGCAATTGGAATGATAAAATAAGCAGCCATAGATAAAAGAAATTAGCAGTTTAAAGAGTAAAACTTATTGAAATAGATTCTTGAATTAGAGAAACTTTTTTAGGTAAAAATTTCAAGTGTACTTTAACCGGTAATAAAAGTCTATTACAGATTTCCTCTTAAAGTAATTTTTACTTGGTTTCAAGTTATTCGGGCATTTTGGCAGAAAGATATTTTGGCACGGCAATTGAAAATTACATGGAAGTTTGAGGAATTTTAAAAACCTCTTCTATATTTGACCAAAGGAAAAACGATTATGAATATTGGAAAAGAATTCCGCAATTACGCGGTAAAACACAAAGGCTTTAGTAGCCTGAAAGTAGATGCTTATATAGAAAGCTCTATGGAGAATATGACCAGAACTGTAATAGAAGAACGTCCGATGAACTTTAGAGAAATCGATGTATTTTCAAGGTTAATGGCCGACAGGATTATCTTCATGGGAATGCCTATTGATGATTATGTTGCAAATATCATTCAAGCACAATTGTTGTTTTTAGACTCAATGGATGCAAGAAGAGATATTCAAATGTATATCAATAGTCCGGGAGGATCTGTTTATGCCGGGTTAGGTATTTACGACACTATGCAATGGGTTAATCCTAGTGTAGCAACTATTTGTACAGGTTTAGCTGCATCTATGGCAGCTGTATTATTATGTGCAGGTGAAAAAGGAAAACGTTCAGCTTTACCGCATGCAAGAGTTATGATTCACCAACCATTAGGTGGAGCTCAAGGACAGGCATCTGATATCGAAATCACAGCACGTGAAATTCAAAAATTAAAGAAAGAATTGTATGATATTATTTCAAGTCATAGCGGACAACCATTTGATAAAGTACAGGCAGATTCTGACAGAGATTACTGGATGATAGCAGCAGAAGCAAAAGAATATGGAATGATTGATGATGTTTTACTCAAGCATAAACCTGAAGTAAAATAAGCTTAAATAGTTTAAAACACTCCGTGTGTATAATATTAGCATCAACTTAAAGGAATAAAAAGCAATTCATCACTTAAAACTAAGCAGAAAACCGAAGTAAAATTCAGTTTTCTGCTTTTTTTTGATAGCACAAAATTAACAATTGCGACATTTAAAAGACTTTTAACAAGCTGAAAACCTAGTTATTATAAGAAATTCTTCAAACGTATAATAAAGAATACAATTCACACATATCAACATTGAATTGTTAGTATTACAAAAAATCTATATGAAAGGCTGAAATTTTGCCACAGCTTGTAAATATCAATGATTAAAGGTTTATAGGGCATAATAATAGGCGTTTGCCAAAATATTGCTATCTAATTGTAATAGAGCTTCAAATAACTTCGCAAGTGAACCTTTAGATAAGATTATGGATAGAAATTTTTACAACATCACCAAAATTTGCCTTGCACTATTTATACTTATGGGCAATTCATGTAAAAAATCGCTTGACGATACCTCTGCAAGTACAAGCCAAACAAAGTGTATACCCAATAATCTGCCTGATCAATTCAAAGCAGTATTTGTCTCAGACCAAATTCCAAATCAGGTTGAGCCATCACCAATTGCAATCTTTCAGTTTTCTCAAGGAATGAAAACCTATTCAAATACGAATTGTAAAAATCTTCCAAATACATGCTCAACAAGTTTAAAAATTCAAAACATCAGTGGAAGAAGAATGAAGATTGCTTATACCATAGAATATTTACAAGGAAATAACTTCTGGACATCTGATGGTTATGCTGATATTTTAAAAGACAGTTGTTTTAATACAGGCGTAGTTTCAACTAATTGCGGATGGATAACTACTGAGGGATTAAAAGTAATTAAAAAAAGTGCCGTATTTGAATAAATTCTAGCGCATTAAAAGCCGAAAAATCATTGTATCTTCGTAGAATATATGGCGAAAAAGAAAGAAGATAACTGTTCATTTTGTGGCAGACCAAGAACTGAAGTTGAATACCTGATTGCAGGTTTAGATGCTCTAATTTGCGAGAATTGCATATCTCAGGCTCATAAAATTATTAACGAAGACCAAGAAGTTCTTTCGAAGAACGATAATAAAAAATCAAGTGGTTTCAAATTACTTAAACCTACTGAAATAAAAGCCCATCTTGATCAATACGTTATTGGTCAGGATGAAGCTAAAAAAGTGCTTTGCGTTGCTGTTTATAACCACTTCAAAAGAATCAATGCGAAAAACAAAAGCAATGAAGTTGAAATAGAAAAGTCTAATATACTTTTAGTAGGAGAAACCGGAACCGGAAAAACATTATTGGCAAAAACATTAGCAAGAATTTTAGATGTGCCATTTTGTATTGCAGATGCAACAGTTCTTACTGAAGCAGGATATGTTGGTGAAGATGTTGAAACAGTGCTTACTCGCCTGCTACAGGCTGCTAACTACGATTTAGAATCGGCAGAAAGAGGTATTATTTATATTGATGAAATTGATAAAATTTCAAGAAAAAGTGATAATCCAAGTATCACTAGAGACGTTAGTGGTGAAGGAGTTCAACAGGCATTACTAAAAATACTTGAAGGAACTGTTGCCAATGTTCCTCCTCAAGGTGGCAGAAAACATCCTGAACAAAAAATGATTCAGGTGAATACACAAAACATTCTTTTCATATGTGGTGGAGCTTTTGATGGTATTGATAAAATGATTGCCCGCAGATTACAAACACAGGCAATTGGTTTTAAAGCCACTGAAATTGAAGAGTTAAAAGAAGGAAATAATTTATTGGAGTATGTATCACAAGCTGATATCAGAACCTTTGGATTAATCCCTGAAATTATTGGACGTTTACCTGTATTGTGTCATTTAAATCCTTTAGATAAAGCTGCTTTAAAAAGCATTTTGCATGAACCTAAAAATGCATTGATTAAACAATATCAATACCTATTTGCACTTGAAGGAATTGAATTGGAAATAAAGGAAGAAGTTATTGATGTTATTGTTGATACAGCTTTTGACTTAAAGCTAGGTGCTAGAGGTCTTAGAAGCATCTGTGAAGCATTAATGATGGATTATATGTATGATGCTCCGGAAAGAAAAACCGGTGACAATATTCTTATAATAGATGCCAAAGGTGCAGAAGAAAAAATGAAAGTAATTCGATTTAAAAATCATACAGCAGCTTAACAAAAAATCCTACTCCTTAAAAGTAGGATTTTTTTTATTGGTGATTTTCACGAATTGCATTTGAATGTTTGAGCAAATGCATAAATGAAGCTCTTAACAATTCACCCATGTTTTTAGCTTTTGGGAAACGCTGACTATTGTAATAAACAGAAAGTTCCTGCTTTAATCTATCTACATGTTCTTTTGGAGCCAATTCCTCCTTACACATGGCATCCAACAAGCGAACCAATGGCCATTTTGCGGCTTTCATTCTACTTACCATCATTGCTCTTTCTTCCCTTTGATATTGCTTCATTGATTCAACAGAAATATGCTTCATACCTAATTCTACATAAGGCAAATTCTGTTTATAAAACTGAGGTAAATAAACATTCTTCTTGCCTTCATAACATTGTTGATCGAAGTCGATAGCCCTTATTCTGTAATGCACTTCTTCGAAATCAGGTGTAAGTTGAATTACAAAATTACTTGAATGCATATCACCTAATAATTTAATAAAACATCTTTCATTAAATTTCACAAATTCTTTAGCTAAACGTATTGGATTAAAATCGGGATGATCAGCATATAATTTAAGAAAAACATCACCCGGAACACCTGCAATATGTTCTTCAATTAAAGTATCACGGTAAACTAGATAAGAGATACGATTTGGTGATAAAAGATGTTCAAGTTCAAGTCCATAAATCCTTGATGCATCAGCCTTTTTCACATAAAAATAATCAAAGTTATCGTTCATTTTATTGACAACTCTAATTCTAAACGGAGAAGTATTTCCGTATAAACAATTATCGATACGTTCAACAAAAAGATGATCCATTACTTCCATATCACCACCAGCCTTCATTAATGAATATATCTGAAGTAAATTCTTTTGTATCTCATTAAAAACCTCGGGCTTGTAAATGCAGGTTTCCCAAAAAGTATCCTTACCCTTTTTATCATAAAGAGTTATTGTTACATCAAAATCTAATAAATCTTTATACTGAAGTTTTATTTTGCTTTCTCTATGATGATGGCGTAAGTACTTTCTTAAATGTTCGCCAACTTGCACAGGAATTTTCTTTTTTGAGATTTCAGGCATGCTGCAAATTAGGAATAAAGACAATAAAAAAGTCTGACTAAAAATTTAAAATAGTGAAACAATCATCCCTAAATTTAAGTAAGCTTTCCCAAAATTTAGGAACATAAAAAATAAAAACATATTTTGGCATGAATGAAAACAGAATTAAATAACCCTAAAGTAATTCGTGCCTGGACTATGTATGACTGGGCTAATTCGGTTTTTTCACTGACAATTGCTACGGCCATATTCCCGCCTTTTTATGAAAGCGTAAGTAAAGCAGCATCGATTGCTCAGGGGAATTCTACAACAGCACCTTATTATTTAGACATATTTGGCTATAAAATAGTAAATACAGCACTTTATTCATATGCACTATCACTTGGATTTTTGCTAGTAGCCTTTAGTTCTCCCATTCTTTCAGGTATTGCAGATGCAAGAAAAAACAAAAAGTTCTTCATGCAGCTCTTCTGTTACTTGGGAAGTTTAAGCTGCATATTGATGTATTTTATGTCGCCCGAAACAGTGTATTTAGGAATTCTACTTTTTGTTTTAAGCTTATTTGGATTTGGAGGAAGTATAGTATTCTATAATGCTTTTTTACCAGAAATCGTTACCGAAGACAGATATGACACAGTAAGTGCAAAAGGATTTTCAATGGGATATTTTGGGTCAGTTATTCTATTGGTAATAAACCTGCTAGTTATTTTAAAACACGATTTATTCTTCCCATATCACACCAAAGCATATGAACTAAATGCAGCAGGAATGAATATGACAGATGCTATTCAAACTGCAAAATCATTTTACGAAGTTTTAGCTATCAAACTTAGTTTTGTCATGGTAGGCTTATGGTGGGCAGGATTTGCTCAAATTACATTTAGAAATTTAAATGAGGACAAATCAAACGTTCTTAATATCGAAGGAAATATTTTTCATAAAGGATTTACAGAAATCAAAAAGGTTTATAAAGAAATCATGTTACCTCATAATAATCGAATGAGAAATTATTTATTGGGGTATTTGTTTTCGAGTATGGGAGTTCAAACTGTAATGTATGTTGCCAGTTTGTTTGGTTCACAAGAACTTAAAATGGAAACATCTGAATTAATTCTAACCATATTAATCATTCAAATAATTGCCATTGGCGGAGCTTATATGTTCTCGAAAATTTCAGGCGCGATAGGAAATATCTATACCATACTCATTATGCTTGTTATCTGGATTGGAATTACTGTTGCAGCTTATATGGTTAGTTCATCTGAACAATTTTATGCATTAGCAGTGGTTGTTGGGATAGTAATGGGAGGCATACAAAGTATGTTTAGGTCGACATTTGCCAAGTTAATACCGGAAGAAAGCAATGAAACTGCATCTTATTTCAGTTTTTTTGATGTGAGTGAAAAAATCGCAATCGTGCTTGGGACCTTGGTTTACGGCATTTTAATCGACCTAACAGGTAATATGCGCACATCTGTATTAGCATTGATGCTGTTTTTTTTAGTAGGTTTGTTTTTCATTTCAAGGATAAAAAACTTTAAAGGACAAACCATTTAAAATGGCAGCAATAAAGGTTGAGATTTTAATTCCATGTTTTATAGACCAATTTAAACCCGAAACAGGTTTAAACATGGTAAAGGTTTTAGAAAAAGCCGGTTGTATGGTTCACTATAATCCGGAGCAAACCTGTTGTGGCTTACCTGCTTTTAATGCAGGTTATTGGGAAGATTCAAGACAAGTAGCCGAAAAATTTCTAAATGAAATTTCAACTGATAAAAATTTAGTTTGTGGTGCCGGAGCCTGCACTGCTATGATAAGAAACTCTTACGATTTACTTTTTCAAAACTCTAGTTACCACAATAAATACAGACAATTACAAAAGAAATCGTTTGAACTAAGTGAGTTTTTAGTTGATGTATTAAAAATTGAAAATCTAGGTTCAAAATTTGAAGGGAAAGTTGCTTTTTTTGATTCATGTCAGGCTTCGGAACATTGTAAAATCAAAGCACAACCACGTCAGTTATTACAACAGGTTGAAGGATTGGAATTGGTGGAATTACCAAAACAAGGATTGTGTTGTGGATTTGGTGGAACGTTTTCAGTTAATTCAGAAGCCTTATCTGTATCGATGGCTAAAGAAGTAATTGATCAGGTAATTGAAAGTGGTGCAAAATATTTAATCTCTACTGATTATTCTTGTTTGATTCAGATAGATAGTGTTTTAAAGAAACAGGGTAATACAGGAATTGAGGTATTACATATTGCGGATATTCTTGCTTCAGGAATTTAATTAATCAAAATAAATATGGTACTTGTTGTTTTAGCTCTGATTGTTTTCGGAGTTTCGTTTGCGCTGGCTAAAAATATCCAGACTGCAAAAATCGCCCCTCTTCTTAGAGGATTAGCACTGGTGCTTGCTTTAGTTGGCATTTCTACTGCTTGTTTTAAACAAATCGATGCCGGGCATGTAGGTGTTAAAAGCTTATTTGGAAACATTGAAGATGATGTTTTACCAAGTGGATTACATTTTGTAAATCCTTTAAAGGAAGTTAAAGAGATTGACACCAAAACTCAAAATTATACCATGAGTGGCATTCATGATGAAGGTGAAAAAGAAGGCGATGATGCCATTCGTGTTTTAACTGCTGATGGATTGGAAGTAACAATCGACTTAACGGTTTTATACAATGTAAAACCAGACAAAGCTCCCTTTTTATTAAGAGAAGTTGGAATTGATTACAGAGATAAAATCGTAAGACCCATTACTCGTACAAAAATTAGAGACAATGCTGTTTATTATGATGCGGTGGCTTTGTATTCATCAAAAAGAGATGAGTTTCAAAACAGAATTTTCAAAACCATTGAAGTTGATTTTAACAAAAGAGGTTTAGAATTAGAACAATTATTGGTAAGAAATATCACCCTTCCACAATCTGTAAAAGGTAGTATTGAAGAAAAAATAAGAGCAGAACAGGATGCACAAAAAATGCAGTTCGTTTTACAAAAAGAAAGACAGGAAGCAGATAGAAAAAGAGTGGAAGCTCAAGGTATTGCAGACTACCAAAAGATTATCAGTAGTGGCTTAGGAGATAAACAATTACAATATGAAAGCATCAAAGCAAATCTTGAATTAGCTAAATCTCCCAATACAAAAGTTATTATCATGGGAGGCAAAGGTGGTTCTCCTTTTATTATCGATACAAAATAAAATTTTCGAATGGATTTGGTTTATAAACACGATACATTATTAAACTTTACTGAAACTGTTTTCATTAAAAACGGCATGAATAAAGCTGATGCACAACTAGCTGCAAAAGTTTTAATTGAAGCCGATTTAAGAGGAATTGATTCACATGGTGTTGCTAGATTAAGCGGATATATCCGACTAAAAAATGCCAATAGAGCCAACATGAATCCTCAATGGAAAATCATTCATGAAACTCCATCAACAGCAACCATTGATGCTGATGCTGGTTTAGGTCTTGTTGTTGCAAACAAAGCCATGGAAGTAGCTATTCAAAAAGCAAAAGAAGTTGGAACAGGCTGGGTTGCTATTCAAAATTCGAACCATTTTGGAATTGCAGCTGCTCATGCAATGATGGCTTTGGAGCACGATATGATTGGATTTGCTATGACAAATGCGAGTCCATTAGTAGCACCAACACATTCTAAAGAAAGAATGTTAGGAACCAATCCGATTTGCGCCTGTTTTCCAACCAATCATGAATTACCCTTTGTATTGGATATGGCAACCAGTGCAGCTGCAAATGGTAAGTTGGAAATTGCTCAAAGAAAAGGCAAAGTATTACCCAATGATTGGGTTCAAACAAAAGATGGATTGCCAAGTAATGATGCACATGAATTAAAACATGGAGGCTCTTTGCTTCCATTGGGTGGCCATAAAGGTTACGGACTTGCCTCGATGGTTGATATCATGAGTGCGGTATTATCAGGAGCAAATTATGGACCATGGGTTCCACCATTTGTATCATTTTTAAATCCTTTAGAGAATTTACCAGGAAATGGGATTGGTCATTTTGTAGGTGCCATGCGAATTGATGCATTCAGACCTGCCAATGATTTTAAAAACCACATGGACAATTGGATCAAAAGATTCAAAGAATCAATACCAGTTGATGAAAACCAACCTGTATTGATACCAGGTGAAATCGAATATAAAATGAAAGCAGAGCGCTTGGTAGCAGGCATTCCATTGAATGAGAATGTAGTGAATGATTTGATGGAATTGGGGAAGACGATTGGTTTTGAATTTTAATCGGGAAAGTCTATCACAGTAATGAATCACTGAACTATGAATAGAGCCAATCAATGTTTTGAAGATGGTTCTTGTCCATAAAAAAGCTTTTATTATTTTTGGTAAAGACCTCCTCTTTTATGAATAATTTTTCAAAGCTTTTTTGTTTGATATCATCTCTTTGGTGTTTAACAGCATGTACCGTTAGTAACAATTTGTATGTTGCCAATCCAAACCCTTTGGGTAAAGGGAATAACATGGCCTATTTAGGTGTTGGCACTGGTGTACAGTTAAAAATAGATTCAATAAACAAGGATAACGGCAATATCAATTTCTCAAATAAAATTGCAACTGCACCTATTTTGGCAATTGGTGGTCAATTTGGAATTTCAAACAAAACAGACATTCGCTTAGCAGTACATTTTCCTAAAATAATCGGAGGTTTTGGTCTCCGTGCAGGTATACAACACAGTTTATTGGGCCCAAATTCCAAAATAAATATCGCATTAGGAGCCGATTTAGGATTTGTACTTTCCAGAGATTCAATCAAAATTTTAGGAACAAAAACCTCAGTAAACAAAGAAACAAATGGCGCTTTAAATGCTGATTTTTTTATTCCATTTTCTGTAAAGTTGAATGAAAATACATCAATGATACTTACTCCCAGATATAGTTTTAATACTTTTTATATCCGAAGGAACCAGCTATACAAAGAAGATGACAATTTTAATTTATCCTATCCAGTTGTTTCCTTAGGAATTCAAAGCAAGAAATTATATTTTGAAATAAGCACCATTCACTATAATGATAAATTATATCCTCATTTTGGATTTGCTCGTTTACTAAATTTTTAATAATAAATCGCATCCTAAATCATCAAAAACTAATGAGATTTATGTTAATTTAAAAAACGAGTTATCCCAATAAATTAAAGAAAATTTCCTCTTAGAAAATCATTTCATTTAACAATATTCATTTATAGTGTTGAATAAAATAAGCTCATAGTTAATTTTTTATATTTTTCCAGAGGCGCGGTTTTCCTGGTATAATTTGAAACTGTCTTGTAAAATTTGAATGGCAACTTCCTTATTCAAAAAATCTTCTACAACAACGGTTTTGTTTTCCAACTTTTTGTAATCTTCAAAGAAACTTCTCATCTCTGAAATAAAATGGGCTGGTAATTCTGAGATATCATTGATATGACTCACACTTGGATCACCTGCCGCAACAGCAATAATTTTATCATCAGCTTCGCCATTGTCTAACATGCGCATAACACCAATAACTTTTGCTGGGACCAAACATAATGGAACAAAATCAATTTGAGATAAAACCAAAATATCTAAAGGATCTTTATCATCACAATAACTTTGAGGGATAAAGCCATAGTTAGCAGGATAATAAACTGATGAATACAAAACTCTGTCTAGTTTAATTAAACCACTGTCTTTGTCTAATTCATATTTAGCTCTAGTACCTTTTGGAATTTCAATAATACCATTAACTATATCAGGTAGATTTTCTCCTGGTGACACATGGTGCCATGGATTAAAATTATTCATATTTATAAAATTTAGATTACAAAGCTAATCAGCAATTGTTATGAATAAGTTTGCTCAGGTCATAAAATGAAAAATATAACAAAATATTATTGAAGCCAGCCTCTTCTTCTAAACCAGATATAAATACCAATAGTAATAATGGCCATTACACCAAGAACTGCCGGATATGCCCAATGCATATTTAGTTCAGGCATATAAGCAAAGTTCATTCCATACACACCAACTATAAAAGTAAGAGGAAGAAAAAATGCTGAAAATGCAGTCAGAATTCGCATTACTTCATTGGTTTTCTGAGATGAAATGGCCAAGTATAAATGCAAAATCGAATTGATACTATCATAAATTTCTTCAGTAAGTGTATCAATACTTACAAAGTAATCATGCATGTCACTATAATAAGGAGAACGCTTGTGGTTTAAGGGTAAAGCTTCAATTACACTTTTATTAATCAGGTTTAAACGTTTAATTAAATAAGCTTTTCTTTTAATCTGATACAATGTTTTTAACAAATCAGGAATTCGTTTTTTCAAAAATATATTCTGCTCATAAACATCCACTTGTCTATCAATATCATTGAGCGGAGTTTGAAAGGTTTCAAGCACATTTTTATTGATTTTACAAACTATATCAAAAGGTGATTTTACAATTGCATCACCGCAATATTTCTTGGCAACATGATCTACTATATCTGTCTTACTTCTATGAATTGTTAAAAGAAATTTCTCATTAAAAAAGATAGCTAACTTTCTGGTTAATTGTTGAAAATTGGAAGGATTAGGTTTGCACTCCATATCAAACATTCTAAAAATAACAAAAGTATAATCATCAAAAACTTCAAATTTAGGAAGGTGGTCAGATTGAAGACAATCTAATACTGCAGGTGCAGGAAGATTATATTTTGCAGCCAATTCGTGTAGTTCTTCCTCAGTTGGCAAACTCACATCTATCCATTCGAAAGGCAAACCAGAAAATTCTTTTTGCATAATTATATACTTATGTAACTAATGTTCCATTTGAAACCAAAAAGATAGTAGAAATTTGAGCTATAATGAAAAATAAATTATTCTTATTTACATTGCTTATCGCAAGCACATTGGGGCTTAAAGCCCAATTTGGAGAATATTCCATTCAACTAAAGCCAAAGACATTTGATGGATTACCTGGTCTACAAGCTTTTGCATGGGGTAAATTCGATGGCAAATGGATAATTATTGGAGGCCGAACAGATGGTTTGCACAGAAGACAACCATTTGCAAGCTTTGATCAGGCTGGAAACAATACCAATATTTATTTGGTGAATAGCAAAAATGAAACTGTTAAAAGTTCATCAGTAAACACATTAAATGCTGTTTTAAAAGAGCAGTTACAAAGCACCAATATGCAGTTTTACCAATCTGGTAAATACTTAATTGTAATTGGGGGTTATGGTTTTTCTACAACTGCCGGAACCCATATTACTTTTCCAAATGTTTGTGTTATAAACCTTGAAACACTAATTGAAAAAATTGAAAGTAATGAATCAACAAGTTCTGCATTCATTCAAATTACAGACCAAAGATTCGCTGTTACCGGTGGTCATCTAGGAATGATAAATAATAAATTTTATCTAGTTGGTGGAAATCGTTTTGATGGCAGATACAATCCAATGGGAGGTTCATCTTATACACAAGCTTATACAAATGCTATTAAAAAGTTTAACCTTGAGATTGTTAGCAATTCAATAAACATTAGCAATTATGAATCTATAACCGATTCATTGAATTTGCATAGAAGAGATTATAATCTAACTCCAAACAAAAATAATTCAGGCGAGTACTATTATACCTTATGGAGTGGTGTTTTTCAATACAACCAGAATTTACCTTGGTTAAATTCAATAGATGTCAGAGAAAACAATCATGAAGTAAATAATGGCTTTAACCAGTATTTAAACCAATATCATACTGCATATATTCCAATTTTTAACAAAGAAGAAAACAGTATGAGCACCATTTTCTTTGGAGGAATAAGTCAATATTATTACGATAACAATGGTAACATTATTAAAAACGATAGTGTGCCTTTTGTAAAAACCATCAGTTACATAAAAAGAGATAGTACCGGCAATCTTAAGGAATACGCCCTACCCTATTTACAAATGCCTGGATATTTAGGAAGTGCTGCAGAAATTATCCCTTCAGAAAATGAACTTGAGGATGAGCAAGGCATTTTTGATTTTGACAAATTCGAAAAAGATTCAGTTTTCGCCGGAACACTGGTTGGCGGAATTAGTAGTACTGCAGCAAATATATTCTTCACCAATACAGGAACACAAAGTTCTGCAAGTGCAACTTGTTATGAAGTATGGTTTGTGAAAAATAAAATTGTAAACTCAATTGCAATTAAAGATCCTGATTCATGGAAAATCACTACTTATCCAAATCCATTTAAAAATTCAATCAACTTAAATATTACCAATATAAATCCATCAAACTATATAGAAGTTTCAATACATGATTTACAAGGAAAACATATTGAAGATTTATACGAAGGAAAAGTAAAACCAGAAATGGTACTTCAGCCAAAAAATTCACTTGAACCTGGAATGTATTTTCTATTGATTCAAAGTGGGCAAATAAATTATACAATTAAAGTTCTAAAGCAATAATTGGGGTTTTCAAAGGGGTTTGAAATCGAGGGTCGGCTTTTAAAAAGTTGACCCTTTTCCCTTTTTAATGGGCTTGATGAGAATACCTAACTCCATCAACTTTAAACAATATGATTTTCAAATATTTAAAACCTCCATTAGTATAAAAAACAAGTCAAAAACCTGTGTTTTAAGTCGATATTTACAAAATGCTTATATTTTCGCATTGAAAACCTATACTTAATGCACAAATATTTAAAAATCAAACTCTCAATTTTCATTTTGATTTTGGCAACAACAGTAAACCTGTTTGCACAACAAATCTCTACAATGAATGCTGGTGTTACCTTTAGATTTGATGATTATCAGGACCCAATTAAATTAGATAAAATCAGGGCAGTTTTTAACAAACACAATAAAAAGTTTGTGTATGCACTCAATTCTCAGGTTGGAGATTTAAGAGAAGATGCAAATTATTGGCCCACTGTTAAACAAATAGCAGCTGATGGACATGAATTATTAGACCAAAGTCCGAATGATGTAACCCAATATTTTCAGTTCATGCCAAATGAAAATACAAGTGTTTATTTAACTAAACCGGGTGTAGATCATATCAATGAAAAGGAAAGGAAAGTTTGTTTTAAATACACTTTAAAAAACACCAATGGTTTAGGGAATGAAGGTAAAGTTCGTATAAAAGACAATATGTTAATTTCTGCCAATAATGGAGAATGGGATAGTGATAAACTTTGGGGAAGCAATTATTTCTCGCATATTTATCTACCATCAAAAAACCAATTATTAGGTATTGCTTATTTCTACAATATCAATCCAAACGACCCTGATACTGCAATGATTAGAAGCTTTTGGATTGAAGAAATTAATTTATCGGATGAGGAAAATTTAAGCTACAAAAAAATTGGACCTTATGATATTGAAATTCATGAAAATGGAATTCAATTATTGGCTCAAAAAAGCTTAGAAATATTTGATAAATACCAATTACCAAGACCTAGAGTTTTTATACATCCTGGTGGACAAACACCCTATATCCCTACACAAATAATAGAAAAAATTTATGGAAATCAATTCGGTTATAATTGCGGAAACAGTTATCCTCAGTTATTAAATACGTATTTGATGCCAAATGCTAATGGCACCAATAGATTTAGTATTTCAGGAGGTGATTTTACAGAAGAATACTATACAACTACCCAAATTAAAAAAATAATATCAGATAATGCTGCACGACATTTTACATCAATTAGCATAAATCATTTGAGTGATTGGGGTGGAGCCTCGCCAATTGACAGTGTGGTAAAAAAGCTTGATGAAATTATTACTTGGTGTATAGCAAAGAACATCCCTATAAGAACATTTTCTGAGGTTTATCAAGATATGTATTTATACAAATTTGATCCTGAGAAAAACATATTTCCATCATTTGGAACAGATTTAAATCAAGATGGAAATCCGGATGG
>JBMLOK010000215.1:0-4219 GCA_049243005.1 Bacteroidia bacterium
ACACGTTATTACCTACCATCGGACGCTTACCTGTTAAATCACAAACTCTCATGACTGTATTATTCTTGAAAAAAGGACTGCAAATATCTGGGAAATAAATTAAAAAGCAAAAAAATGTTTCAGAAAAATCTTTTCCAAGCTAAAATCCAGCTAAATGGACAACTTGAGATTGATTTATTCTTCATTTTCTCTTGCGGAGTGCAAAAATAGTTAATTTCGAACCAAAATCAGCATAAAAATGAATTACGAATTTATTTTAGTTACTCCGGAAGCAAAAAAACACATCGCTTTAATTCAATTAAACCGACCTAAAGAACTGAATGCCTTAAACCTTCAGCTTATGCTTGAGTTAAAAGATGCCCTTCAAAATTTAGATAAAAATGATGAAGTTCGTTGTATAATTATTACCGGAAACCAACAAGCTTTTGCTGCGGGAGCCGATATTAAGCAAATGGAATCGAGAACTCCGGTTGATTTAATTAAGATTGATCAATTTGAAACCTGGGACCAAATTAGAAAAACTTCCAAGCCAATAATTGCAGCAGTTTGTGGCTTTGCTTTGGGTGGTGGATGTGAATTGGCGATGACCTGCGATATGATTGTTGCCGGTGAAAGCGCTAAATTTGGTCAGCCTGAAATTAAAATTGGTATTATGCCGGGTGCAGGCGGAACACAACGCCTTACCAGAGCTGTTGGAAAAGCTTTAGCCATGGAAATGGTTTTAACCGGAAAATTTATTTCTGCTGAAGAAGCACAGAAAGCAGGTCTTATTAATAGAGTTGTTCCTGATGAGGTTTATTTAGATGAAGCGATAAAATTGGCGACAGAAGTTTCAACTATGAGTCCGATTGCTTTACGCCTTGCGAAAGAAAGTGTTTTAAAATCATTTGAAACCGGCTTACAAGAAGGTTTGTATTTTGAAAGAAAAAATTTCTATTTAACTTTTTCTTCAGAAGATCAAAAAGAAGGAATGAACGCCTTTGTTGAAAAAAGAAAAGCAAACTTTTCGGGTAAATAAGAAGCTACTGAATGAATCCAAAAAATCTTTCCATTTTAGATTTCAATTACCATTTACCGGAGGAGAAAATTGCATTATATCCGCTTGAAGAAAGAAGTCTTAGTAAATTACTTGTTTATAAAAGTGGAGAAATTCAGCATCAACAATTTAGAAACATAGGTGATTTTCTTCCGGAAAAATCGTGTTTGGTGTTTAATAATACCAAGGTTATTCATGCCCGTTTGTTTTTTAGAAAAGAAAGTGGAGCGTTGATAGAAGTATTTTGTCTGGACCCTTACAAACCTTCTAATTATGAAGAATCTTTTGCAAGTCAAACAAGCTGTCAGTGGGTTTGTATGATTGGCAATGCAAAAAAATGGAAAAGTGGTAAACTAAACCGAGTTTTAGAAATAAATGGAACTCAAATCAATTTTTACTGTGAGATAAAAGACAATTTTGATGGGAAATACATCATCGAATTTTCGTGGAATCAAACATCTATAAGTTTTTCTGAAATATTGGATACAGCCGGAATTTTACCAATTCCACCCTATTTAAATCGCGAAACTGAAGCATCTGATGAAGAAAGATACCAGACTATTTATGCTAAAAACATGGGCTCGGTAGCTGCTCCCACAGCAGGACTTCATTTTTCAGAGGAAATTATTCAGCAACTATTATCAAATCAACATAAAAAAATAGAACTCACCTTACATGTAGGAGCAGGAACTTTTAAACCTGTTTCAGCAAGTAAAATGGAAGAGCATTTGATGCACAGAGAAACTGTAATTTTTAGTTTAGAAAATATAAAACAGATTCTCGAACAATTAAAAAATGAACATCCAATAATTCCTGTTGGAACTACCAGTTGCAGAAGTCTTGAAAGTTTATTTTGGCATGCTTTAAGAGTAAAAAATGCTCAGGCTAAATGCCATGAACTTCTAGTAAAACAATGGGATCCTTATGAATTGGAATGTAATTATAGTCCGCAAGAGGTTTTGGAATTTTTGATTTTAGAGTTAGAATCAAACAATTATAAAGAACTAAGTGGTACAACTGAATTAATGATTGCACCCGGTTATCAATTTAAAATTATAAAAGGACTTATTACCAATTTTCATCAGCCACAAAGCACATTATTACTATTGGTATCAGCATTGGTAGGTTCAAACTGGAAAAATATTTACGAAACAGCATTGAAAGAAAACTATCGCTTTTTAAGTTATGGCGATAGTAGTTTATTACTTCCTGTTTAGTTGTAAAAAAATTCTACCGAAAATCAATAGATATTAGTGAGCCGCAAATAAACAAATCAAAAAATCCAAAGGTATTTGTTAATTAAAAAAGACCACTTCAATTTCAGACTATTTACAGGCCTTAAATTTGAAGGTTTATTTACAAGTAAAATTAGATTGTGTGTAACTCAAATCTGATAATCAAGCATCACCAAAAAAACTCTTAGCTTTTCCACAGCTTATCAAGATGTTTTTTAAAAATGTGCATCACTTAATAAAATAAAAAGAGCCGATTCCTTTCGTATCTTTAACCCCCCAAAGAGAAAAAATGGAAGAGAATTATAAATCGGATTCGAAGAAGAAAAAACCCTTAATCAGACAAAGTACATTACCTGACGGAGCAAAATTACCTCCACAGGCAATAGACCTTGAGGAGGCTGTTTTAGGAGCACTAATGCTTGAAAAACATGCAATTACTGTTGTTGCTGAGGTTTTATCTCCTAAGAGTTTTTACAAAGACTCACATTCCATGATTTACGAGGCAATTGTTGTACTCTTTGGAAAAGCAGAACCCATTGATATTTTAACTGTCACTTCTGAACTTAGAAAAAAAGGTCAGTTAGATATTGTTGGAGGAGCCTATTATATAACAATGTTAACAAACAGAGTTACATCTGCTGCTAATATTGAATATCACGCTAGAATTATTGCTGAAAAATTCCTTCAAAGAGAACTCATAAGGATTTCAGGAGAAATTCAAACCGAAGCATTTGAAGACAGTGCCGATGCTTTTAACATGCTTGATTCGGCAGAAAAAAAATTATTTGATTTATCTCAAGGTAATATCAAACGTGCTTATTTAAGCATGAATGCTGTTGTAAAACAAACCTTAAAAGATATTGAGGACATGAAGTTAAAAACCGGTAAATACACCGGAATTCCTTCAGGTTTTACAAAATTAGATAGAATTACAGCAGGATTTCAACGCTCAGATTTAATTATTGTAGCAGCAAGGCCTGGTATGGGTAAAACTGCATTCGCATTAAGTGTGGCAAGAAATGCATCATTTGAAGGTTTAGGAAAAGATGAATCACCAAGAGGTGTTGCTATTTTTTCTTTGGAGATGGGTAACAAACAAATGGTGAGCAGGATGATTAGTTCTGAGGCTGAAATATCTGGTCATAAACTTAGAACTGGTGAACTTAAAGATTATGAGTGGGAGCAGTTAAATGCAAAAATTGCGGCATTAAGTGAAGCTCCGATTTTAATTGATGATACCCCTGCCCTATCTGTTTTTGAATTGCGTGCCAAATGCCGTAGGATGAAACAGCAAAACGATATTTCTATGGTTGTTATCGATTACCTTCAGTTAATGAGAGGTGATGATACCGGTAATAAAAACGGAAATCGTGAACAAGAGGTGAGTTATATTTCACGTTCACTAAAAGCTTTGGCTAAAGAATTAGATGTTCCAGTTATTGCACTTTCTCAGTTAAGTCGCCAAACAGAAAGAAGATCTGCTTCTAATCGTCCTATGTTATCGGATTTAAGGGAATCGGGTTCCATTGAGCAGGATGCCGATATGGTAATGTTTATTTATAGACCAGAATATTATCAATTAGCGGAATGGGAAGATGGAACACCAACAAGTGGTCAGGCAGAGGTTATGATTGCCAAAAACCGTCATGGAGCTCTAGATAATATTCGTTTAAGATTTTTGAATGATTATACGAAATTCACCGATTTGATGGAAGATCAGTATGCCTTCGATAATAACAATGATCTGGTTGACAATCCAGGTGTTATTACCATGAGTTCAAGGTTAAATGATATGCATACAGACGAAGACGATTCAATGGGTGGAATTCCTCCGATTGCTCCGTTTTAATTTAAGAAACAAATGTTATTTTATATAGTGAACATTAGTAAAAACTAGTATTCATAATAAACCATTGCCTGTTTTTGAACAGGGCTAAATGAGATTAAG
>JBMLOK010000216.1:0-1908 GCA_049243005.1 Bacteroidia bacterium
AACATTCCACACATTCGTTTCAATTCAATCTCTGCCAAAACAGCATCATACCTTGCAGCTAAATACCTGGTTTCTGCTGCCAATAAATTCTGTTGTGCCTGGCGTAATTCCAATGCCGAGATGACTCCAATTTTATATTGTTCTGTTGCCAGTTCAACATTGCTTTTTGCTACTTTTAAATTCTCAGATTCCATCAACAACAATTCTTTTCCTAATTGTAAATTTCTAAAAGTTGCATTCAAACTCATTTGTAATTTACTCAAACTATCTTTTAGAATTAGTTCAGTTGATTTTAATCCAATCTTCGCATTCGTCATTCTTCTGCTTACACTACTGCCACTGAATACATTTAGATTTACACCAGCACCATAATGGTATCCTGTATTGTTACTGCTTTGTAAGAAGCCGGCTTCTGATTCAGATTTACTATAAGTATAACCGGTTTTTAAACTTACACTCGGATATCTTTCAGCCTGTATTTCTTTGATAGCATAGTTCTGTATGTTCTTTCCTGATTTTAAAATCAAGATACTTGTATTCCTTTCAGCTGCTAACATCGATAATGAATCGAGTTTGTAATCACCGGTGTTTTCAATTTCGTTTTCAACATCAAATTCAGTATCAATTTCCCTTGCTAATAATTGATTTAAATTGATTTTTAGGTTTTGTAAAACATTCTTTTGTTTCAATAAACGACTCTTATCTGCGTTAAAATCAACCTGAGCATTTAATACTTCTGCTTTAGATGATTTACCTGCATCAAATCTATCTTGCACAAGCTTTAATCTTTGTTCAGATAAGGAAATAGATTGCTTTTCTACTTCCAATATTTGTTTGGCCTGAACAATATCATAATAAGCTTTACTGATTCTTGAATACACTTGTTCTATCTGCATTTTGAATCGAAGCTCACCTTGGTTTTGTAATTGTTCCAATCTGTTTTTTGAAGCAAACATTTTAAACCCATCAAAGATTGTCCAACCGAGTTCTACACCAGCATTGAGTTGATTAGCTTTTGCACCATCTCTATCATTGGTGGCGCCGCTTAGGAATGTTTGTTTGGTATCTGTAACTGTATTGTCTTTACCCGCTGTTGCAGCAATATTTGGCAACATTCCTGCTGCTCCAATGCTATTGTTATTACGGTTGATTTCCTGTTCGTTTTTGGCTAATTGAATTGAGAAATTGTTCTCTAAAGCCAAACGGTATACATCATTTAATTTCAGGATGGATTGTGCATTCACACAACTTAAAATTCCTGTTATTAAAACAAATAAAAATAGATATTTCTTAAGCTGCATCATTGTGTTTTTCTTTTGAGAAGTAACTGTAAATAGCAGGAATCACATACAATGTTAGAATGCCTGAAAATAGCAATCCACCAATGATTACAATTCCCATACTCATTCTGCTTTTGGTCCCTGCACCCAATGCCAATGCAATAGGTAAAGCACCTAACATGGTAGCAAGACTGGTCATTAAAATCGGACGTAAACGCGATACCGCCGCAACTACAACTGCATCCATTTTATTCAATCCTTTTTCTTTTTGCTGATTGGCAAATTCAACAATAAGAATACCATTTTTAGTAACCAATCCAATCAATACGATAATTCCAATCTGACCAAAAATATTAAGTGTTTGATCAAAGTACCAAAGTGATATCAAAGCACCTGCAAGTGCCATTGGTACTGTTAACATAATGATAAGTGGATCTTTGAAACTTTCGAATTGAGCTGCCAATACCAAGTAAACTAATATCAAAGCAAGTAACAATGCAAAGGTTGTATTTGATGAACTTTCAGAAAAGTCACGAGATGGTCCTGCTAAATCTGTTGTGAAACTTTCATCTAAAACCTTTTTAGATATTTTTTTCATTTCCTCAATTCCATCACCAATTGTTTTTCC
>JBMLOK010000217.1:0-6855 GCA_049243005.1 Bacteroidia bacterium
CTACGTATTTATCACTTAAGTACTTTCTGTCAACTACCTCATTGGTATCGATTGCAGTTGAAAGTATTGGTTTCATAGAATTACTAAATGCCTCTTTTAAGGGTTTGATATAAGCAGGCATTTTTGGAGGAAAATGATGGTCGCGTTTGTACAAAAAATTTACAAAACTTCTGTTTGCTTTTAGGTTTTCAATCCACATAAAAAACAATGACAATACCTTTTCGCGAGCAGAATAAGTATTAAATACTTCTGCACTTCCTGCTTGTTCCGAAGTTTTATTCCACCATTCAGCAAAAATTTCGGTTTCAAGAGATTCTAATGAAGAAAATTCATTGTAAAACTCAGATTCCGCAATTCCTGCAGATTTGGCAAATAAATAAACAGAATCAGGTGTTTTGTTTGCATCCAGTGTTTGACTGATATACAAGTCCATCAGTTTAGTTTTCATATAAATTTAAACCTCAATTATGTTGCTTTTGTTTTAGTCGACGTATATTTGACAACGCATGAAGTTTTTACGTTTTTCATTTTTAATTATTATTTCACTTTTTTCTTTTAACTCATTTGCTCAAACATTTGAGATACAGGAAGGTGATACCATTAATTTAACTTTAGCTAATGGTAAAAAGCATGGTTTCTGGAGATATTTCTGGGCAAATGGTGATTTAAAATACGAGGTATATTACGAAAATGGTGAAAAAGAGGGATTAGAAATTAAATACTACGATGTTCAAGATTGTATTGAATTCAGTAATACATATCAAAAAGGAACATTAAATGGCCCAAGTCTTACTTTTTTTCCGAATTGTAGCACCAGAACAGAGGAAATATATGTTGGTGGTCAAAAAAATGGTTATGAAAGAAATTTTGATCAGGGTGGATTCTTGCTTACAGAAGGTCAATTTGCAAAAGGAGAATTGGTTGGAAGTTATGCCCACTTTGATAAAAAAGGAATTGTTACTTATGAGAGTCCAACAAAAGAAACTACTTTAAAATTCGACAAATTCTTAACCGGAGAATATAAAATCAGGGATTCAACAATTTTTAAAGTATTTGACCGAAATCCACAATGGAAAAAGGTTTTATTAGTTGTTGATATGACAGGCTCAATGTTTCCATACATAGGACAATTATTGGTTTGGTTTAAAAAGACCTTCGAGGATGGGAAAATTAAATACTATGCCTTATTTAATGATGGAGATAATTTGGCTGATGAAAAGAAGGTTGTTGGTAGAACAGGTGGCGTGCATACTTATGAAGCAAAAGATTACAAAAAGCTCAAAAAGGATATTGAAGATGTACGAAAACTAGGTGAGGGTGGAGATGATCCAGAAAATGATTTGGAAGCTATTACTGCTTCAATGATTGCTTACAGGGATTATGCCGATATTGTACTTTTGGCAGATGATAGTCAGGTAAGAGACATGGCGCTTCTAAGAAGAATCAGAAAACCAATACATATTATATTATGTGGTACCAAAAAAGGTGTCAATGATCAATACCTTAAAATTGCTTATCAAACAAAAGGTTCGATTCATACTGCTAATACCGATGTTGATATGAAAAAGATTAAGGAAGGAGATGAGGTAATTATTGAAAAGGATATTTTTAAATTTAAAAATGGTCAATTCGAATGGGTTGATGTAATGGATTAATATGGAAATTATTCTTGCATCTAAATCACCCCGTCGTCAAGAACTTATCAAAGGTCTTGAGCTAAAATATAAAGTCTTTACTTACGAAGTAGATGAAAGTTTTGATCCTGGTTTGAAGAGAAATGAAATTCCGGAGTTTTTGGCAAAGAAAAAAGCGCTTGCCTATGAACTAGTTTTAAATCAGGGTGAAGTTTTAATTACAGCAGATACTGTGGTTTGGGTAAACGATAAAGTCTTAAATAAGCCTGAGAATGAGAGTGAAGCCTTAGAAATGCTTCAAACAATTTGTGGCAATAAGCACGAAGTTTATACCGGTGTTTGTATCAGAACCAACAATCAAATTCATGTTTTTTCTGAAAAAACGGAAGTATTCTGTAACGAAATGAAAACAGAAGATTTATTGTATTATATCAGAAATTACCACCCATTTGACAAAGCAGGTTCTTATGGAATTCAGGATTGGTTTGGCTATTCAGCTGTTGAGAAAATTAATGGTTGTTTTTATAATGTTATGGGTTTGCCGGTAAACAGGTTGAAAAAAGAATTAAGAAAAATGGCTTTAATTAGCTGATTTTAACTTAACACTTTTCTCCTTCCACCTTGCTAAAATGAACAATACAGGAGGAATTGCAAACAATAAAAAGGTAGTTCCTTGAGGAATGTTTCCATTAAAAAAGAAATGAAACAGGTAGTAAAGTGCTATCACGCCCAGACTTACGGCTGCTCCAGTTACATCATACATCCAGCTTAGAATATAAGCAGATAATAAAACACATGGGAATAAAATAAACAAAAACCATCCTTTTAAATCAAGATTCATAATGGTTTCTGTATTAAAGAATCCAACTAGAAAAAACATTCCTATTAAGGAACAAATTCTTGCAATCCAACGAAAACTCATAATTCAATTTTTATTCAATATAAACTTTAGATTCAAAATACATCGATTTTTAATAATTCGATGAATTACACTTTAGATTTTTATTAAAAACATTCCTTTTTTTGGGATTCAAAAGGTAATTTAGATTAAAAAAATGTGATATTTAATTTTTTTTAATTTTTTGATAGTTAGTTATCAATGTTTTAGCTTACTTCGAAGAAAATATATTGTATGAAGAAAATTATACTTCTTTTGATTTTGTGTAATGGACTTTTTTATCACGTTCAAGCACAAAAGAAAATTCAGCCGGCTGCACCAAAACCTACAACAACAGCGCCAACTCAACCTAAAGGTCCAGTTCCTTATTTACTAAAAAAGGATTTTGAAACAATTCAAACAGAATTAAATGCGAAAATTAAATCGGCAAACGATCAGGCTGCCGCTGCCAAACAAGCAATTAATTCAAAAATGGGGCAGGTTTCTGAATTAAATAATAAAATGCAACAGGTTGAAGAGATTTTAAACTCAGCTAATTTCAAAATTAGTTTGCAATCTGATTCTTTGAAGAGCACCCACATGTTAATTGAAGAATTACAAGCAGCAGAAAAAGCACATTTTGAAATGTTACAAGCAGAAAATGCTTCTTTAAAAAGTAAAGACACGACATTAATGGTCATTATAGGGGTATTGGGATTAGTAATTGTTGGATTGTTGTTCTGGCAAATCGGTGGATTAAAGAAAAGTGTATCATCTCAAATTAAATCAAGCAATTCTAGAATGGAAGCTGATTTAAACAAATTAGATCAGGAAAATAGAGATGCAATAAATAATGCAATTACTAAAATGCAAGGAGAGATAAACTATTTGAGAGGTGATATAACGACCAGTCAAACAAGAAATCTTGCACAATTACAGTCAACTCTTACAGAAAGAGCAAATGCTGATAAAGAATCTTTAACCAATCAATTGATTGCTTTGCATGAGCAAATTGAACAATTAAAAGATCAGGTTAAAGAAATTGCAAATAGACCAATAGAGCCAAAAGCTTAATTAAATAAGATATTTTAATAAATTGGGGTGTATTTTCAGGAATGGAAATACACCCCTTCTTTTAATGCATAATCAGAACAAATCATCCTTTTAATTTGTGTCTGTTTGATAACAAAATCAATCAAAACACAAGCTACGACAATATACTCCTGTCTGAATTCTACTAAATTTTTAAAACTTTTTCTAGAAGTGATATTGGAATGAATAATCATTTCCAGAAACTTCGTTAAATCATGTTCTTTTACTTCTTTAGCACTTGGGCTTAATGCTTTGCATTCAGAAGAAAAATCACCTTCAATTATTTGCCACATCGATTCAAAACTACCGGCAGATCCTATCAAAGCTTCAATATTGTATTTTTTTAATTCGTTGAAAAGAGGAGCTAATTTCTCGTTTAGATAAAGATTTATCTCATTGATTTCTTCAGGTAAAATTGGATCATGTTTTTTAAATCTTTCATGTAAACGAATGGCACCAATTTCAAAACTTTGCTTCCAAAATTGTTGTTCAGCATTACCGATAATAAATTCAACACTACCTCCTCCAATATCCATTATTAGAAATGTGTGATTTTGAAAATCGAAGGAATTTCTAACACCATAATAAATGTATTCTGCCTCTAAATCTCCTGAAATGGTTTGAATTTTTATTTGAAATTTATCATCCACTAATTGAATAAAATCCCTTCCGTTTTTAGCATTTCTAATGGCTGAAGTAGCGAAAGCATTTATGCTTTCAACAGGATATTTATTTAGGATTGTTCTGAATTTATTGAGCACAACAAAAGCCCTTTCAAAAGCTTCAGGAGTAATGGTATTGTTTTGTATACCACCTTTTCCCAGCATTACAGCTTCTTCTATTGATTCAAGGATTCTATTTTCATTATCCCCAATTAGTAAATTAAAAGTATTGGTCCCTAAATCTATAACAGCTTTCATCAATAGTTTTGTCTGGAGTTAATTTTAAAAACGACGTTCAAATATGATTGAAATTATTTTGTTTTCTATCACCTTTACTATTCAATAATTTAGATTTTTTTAATTGTTTAATTTTTAAATCAGGTATGGGTTGGTACCATGATTGATTTAACTATCTGTTCAATCTCAGAAGTTTTGTTTGGGTAATTCAATGGACTATTGATATAGGAGAATTCAGGTAAACGAGAATAAAAAAAGAGGCTATCACTTAAGACAACCTCTTTTTCTGATTAGGATAATTAGTTAATACCTAGTTATTTTTAAAAGTAGTAGTTACTGTGTAAGTAGTGCCAGCTGCGCCACCAATATCAGCTCCATCTACTGGTATGGTAAACTTTAATGTGGTTGCATCTAACTGAACAATATTAAAAACGTCATCATCATATTTTAGTTGTGTTTCATTAGCTAAAAACGACCAAGTGAAGTTTTCTGTTTGTGGAGCAGAAGGGTTACATTTGGTAGCGCCTTCATCAGTAACACCGGTACCGCCGGTATTGTATTTTTCTGTATCATCTTTGCTGCATGTTTCCAAGATAGCATATAAATCTGTAATGGTTGGTCCCCCAGGTATTGGTGTGATTCCTGGGTTAATTGAAACTGCAGTAATTTTCCAGGCTTTTGCAGTAAGTAATTCTGTTTTGGTTTTTGTTTCAGAACTGCTTTCCTCTTTTTTACAAGATGAAACTGCCAAAAATCCGAATGCCAAAAGCATTAAAGTAATTTTTTTCATAGTAATTGTTTTAATTTAAGTTGAATCTACAATTATTCAATATCTATGCCATAAACATATTAGCAAGAATAATGTTTATAAAGCATGAACCAGTTTAATATAGAGGAAATAGATCGCATTATAGAAATGGCCTGGGAGGACAGAACTCCGTTTGAAGCCATTAAAATGCAATTTGGCATCAGTGAGTCAGAAGTGATTCATTTGATGCGTAATCAGTTAAAACCTGCTTCTTGGAGACGCTGGAGAAAAAGAGTGAACTCTGGAGTTTCTCAAAAACATTTAAAAAAGCGTAATCCTGAAATAGAAAGATTTAAATGCAATTTGCAAAGACAAATTACTATGAATAAGATTTCGAAGAGATAATTTTAAGTATTAAATTCAATTTACTTGAAAATTAAAAGATTAAAGAAATTAAACTAAGCTCTAATTTATGTAGTTTATTAAATTAAATTTCTACTTGATAGAATCTTTTATACTTATTAATTTAGAAATTAATTAATTTTGATAAAACTCAAGAATTATGATAGTTGAAAGAACAAATGAAGACTCAATAACAATTACAGTTTCGTCGACTGTAGATGTTTATGGGCTTCAACGATTGATTGACTACGTTAAATATCTTGAAGCTACATCAAAAAGCAAAGTCAAACAAGTCGATATTGACAAACTTGCAGATGAAATTAATAATAATTGGTGGGAAAAGAATCGAAATAGATTTATTAAGTGAAACTAATTGTTGATGCCAATATTATTTTTAGTGGGATTTTAAATTCTAATGGTAAAATTGGAGACTTATTGATTAATTCTAATAAATTCATTGAGTTAATTGCTCCTGACTTTTTGCGTTTAGAAATTTATAATCATTATCCAAAATTATGTAAAATCTCGAAGATGTCTGAAGAGCAAGTTAGAGAAGCGGAATTCCAAATTTATAAAGGAATTAAATTTATTTCTGAGGAGCAGATTAAACTAGGTGCTTGGAAGGATGCCGAAAAGCTTGTTTCAGATATCGACCCAAAGGATACACATTACATTGCTTATTCAAAGCAATTTCGTTGTAAACTCTGGAGTGGAGATAAGGCATTAATGATTGGACTTAGGAAGAAAGGATTCAAAAATATTATTTCTACGGAAGAGCTTTATAATTGGAGACAGAAAAAAGAATCAGGTTCAGAAAGGAAATAAAAGGAATATTCATTTCTCATTATTAAGTTCTGAAACACAAAATTTTTGCATAAAAAAAGCCGGTTCTGGGGACCGGCTTTTCTTTTTTATAGGATAAGGATTAAACCAACATCTTCACTGGATTTTCCAACAAATCTTTAAGTGTTTGAAGGAAGGCAGAACCTACAGCTCCATCCACAACACGGTGGTCGCAGCTTAAGGTAACTTTCATTATATTTCCAACTTTCATTTGTCCGTTTTCAACTATAACTGCTTCTTTAGCAGCTCCAATAGCTAAAATACATGCATCAGGTGGATTGATGATTGCAGTAAACTCATCAATACCAAACATACCTAAATTACTAATGGTAAATGTATTTCCCTCGAACTCGTTTGGTT
>JBMLOK010000218.1:0-1914 GCA_049243005.1 Bacteroidia bacterium
ATTACCTTATTGGCTTCAATTGAATTTCCTGTTTTCCAATGGTAGATATTTCCATATTTTAGAAATGAAAAAAAGACTCTTTGGTGTTTAAAAGGATTGATTTTTTGAATCATTTCCATTTTAGTTTTTTCATCCAAAATTTCAGGGCATTTTGTCACCACAATTAAATCTGCTCTTTTATAAGCTGATTTATATTCCCTCAAAGTACCTCCGGGAGCTAGATAATCCTCGTAAAAAGGTTTTCTAAATTCGGTTAATAGAATATTTAATCCGGGTTTTACTGCTCTGTGTTGAAAGCAATCATCTAATAAAATAGCTTGAGTTGCAGGAGCATCAAATAACAAATTTGGAATCCCTAAAACTCTGTTTTCTGAAACTGCAACCGCTGTAAACGGAAATTTGGTTTTTATTTGTTTAGGTTCATCTCCAATTGCGCTGGCTTCAGTATGATTTTCAGCAAACAAATAGCCAGTGGTTTTTCTTCTATAACCTCTGCTTAAAACTGCTGTTTGAAAATAGGGTGAAAGTAACCGAATTAGATATTCAATATGAGGTGTTTTTCCTGTTCCACCGAATGATAGATTGCCAACTGATATTGTTGGAATATCAAAAGTATGTTCACCAAAAATTTTACTGTCATACATAAAATTTCTGAACCTAATGATTCCATAAAACAAAATGCTGAATGGAAAAAGTATAAAACGTAAAATTGGCATTATTGGCAAATCTAATCAACGTTAGCTAAATTATGAATGATAAAACTCAGCACCTAATTTTAGACTTAAAGGAAAATTTAATTTGGGCTATCTAATTGCTTGATAATGAATTGTCGGGCCCGCGTTTCTTTTTTTAACTCAATTTAGTTACATTTGTATACTAAATTGCTCTTAGTGCGGTTATTGCGGATGTCGAGTTGAATTAAATACAATAAGAGTATTTTTATTAATTGGGTTTTGATTTTTATATACAATAATAAAGCTAAATGCTGAATATAAAGAAGTTAAGTGTTATTTTTGCCCTGTTTCCATTTTTGGGAATTCAAGCTCAAAGTTTGTTTGAAGGTCCTAATGCTGAAACTAGATATAGAATTGCACAAATAGATTCAAATACACTAAAACTAAGGAACAAAATGTATCCTTCGGTTTACCAAGGTGATTTGAATATTTATGGTTACAATGAAGGTGACGTTCCTGTTTTTCCTGATAGTGCTTATGCTTATCGCTTAAGTTTATTGGAAACTGAAATTCCTTTGGAGTACAACAAACATGTTCGTTCCTATATCGATTTATATGCGGTTCGCAAACGTAAATTGGTAAGTAAAGTTCTTGCTACATCTAAATACTATTTCCCGATTTTTGAAGAAGTTTTCGATAGAGAAAATATTCCTTTGGAAATGAAATACTTGGCTGTAATTGAATCAGCTTTGAACTTAAATGCAGTTTCTCCTGTGGGTGCTACCGGTATGTGGCAATTTATGGCTCCAACAGGTAGAATTTACGGATTAAGAACTGATAACTCTATAGATGAACGCCGTGACCTAATTAGATCTACAGAAGCCGCAGTAAAATATTTCAAAAATTCATATAGAATTTATGGTGATTGGTTACTAGTAATTGCTTCATACAATTGCGGTCCCGGGAATGTAAACAAAGCGATTCGCCGCTCAGGTGGAAAAAGAACTTTTTGGGAAATCATGCCATATTTACCGAAGGAAACACGTGGTTATGTGCCTGCTTTTATTGCTGCTACTTATGTAATGAACTATGCTGCAGAGCATAATTTATATCCTACCGACGAAGAAATGTATTACCACATGGATACTGTGATGGTTGACAATAAAGTTTCAATTGAACAATTGGCTTTGGCTTTAAATGTTACCCCTTCAGAAATCAAAACATGGAATCCATCTTTGAA
>JBMLOK010000218.1:2014-5963 GCA_049243005.1 Bacteroidia bacterium
AGGTAAAATCAGAAATAACAAGGTTTCAAAAGGACAAAAACTTGTTATTTATCTCGGTTAATTGAAACATTGTTCTTTCTGGTATGAAAGAACAATTTAGTTTTATCATCATCTCTTCCAAAAAAGAAATATTCATCTGAGCCATCTTTAATTGAGAACATCTTTTTAATTTCATCAACCGACATTCCAAAATCCCTTGCAGAGATGTTTGCCTGATTGATGGAGTGCTTTTTCAGGTATTCCTTAAAATGAGATTTTGAAAACTGACTTTTTGAAACAATCTCAAAATACCTTCCAAATCCAGTATCAGTAGAATGATTGTTTTCAGAAATGAAATAAAATCCATTTTGGTTAATTGGATAAAGATTTTTCTGATAGGCATATAATTTATCTAATCCGCTTTTTATTAAACCGGGTGATGCCTCGAAAAAATATTTTGAATCTTGCGGCTTTGTAAATTCAAATTTGCTTTTTCTTTCTATGTTATTTGATTCAATCTTACCTTCAATTTCACCATTTTTGTTCAGGAAATAATTGCTGATTGTAACCTCATTTTGATGGTTTTTACTTAAATGACACAATACTTCTTTGACCTCAAAATCTACACTAACAACCATTATTTGTTTAATGAAACGAAGATTTTCCAGGCAATAATCAATATCAATTAATGGAGATAGTTTCAAAAGAATATCATCAGTAAACTCATATAGTTTTTCTTCCAAAGCGAAAAAATCAGGGGAACCTGTTTCCAGTAATTTACTTTTTTGATTCGACGTTCTTCTATCTGCATCCAGATAAATTAAGGAAAACCTTAATTTATTGGTTTCAAGGAAGGATTCGGCAGTTTCGTTAAGCCTTTTAATATTAAATTTTTGTAATTTTTTAAAGTTAGCTTCAGTTAAAATGTTTAGGTTCTCATCAGGGTCTAAGCTGATTACTTCCTTAAAACTTTCTGAAAAATACACGTCATCTACACCTAATCCACCGCTTAAATCGAGCAATTTACCTCCATTAAATAAGGAAGATTTCAATTTTGCAGACGCCTCACTGCTGCACTGTTCATAACTTTTGCCTGTAAACCAGCACAGTGCATTTGTAAAACTTGGTAATTTGTATTTGGCTTTTGGATAAAGTTTTAACTGCTCAGCTAGATACCAATTTTGTTCCTTTGTATTATCTTTGCATTGAAGAAGAAAGGTTTCCGGACTAAGTTGACCATTTTCCGACAAAAATGTCTGAAGATCGAATGTTAAAATGAAATCTGAAATCGTTTGTACCTTATTAAAATCTTGAGCCATGAAAAAAGTATTGTTTGGTTTAGCATTATTGGCCTTGTTAGGCCTTAGTTCTTGCAAGGGAAGTTGTCCTAAATTCCATTTAAATTTAAACGGAATCATTACTTCTGTTTTTTAGTTTAAATTGTTTTTCCTGTTGTTGGTCGGACTGATTTTAAACAACAGGGCAATTTACACTTTTCTATTGATTCATTATTTTGATTGTATTTTCAGTCAAAAATGAGTTGATTTTGCTCGATTTTCAAAATATTATACAATTTTTAAAACTCAAATCGTATTTTGAATGTCTTAACTGAAGATTTATCATTTAGTTTAATTAGTATCGATTTATCTTTTAAAACGATAATTATTTAAAGCAACTTGAAAAATCCTCACTTAAGCTTACTTTCGTTATACCATTTTAAGCAAATTTAATCTTTTGAAGAAGTCAGCCATATTTTTGTTTATATTTTTGTTTTTAGGAAGCATGAAAGGTTTTTCCCAAAATGCGCCTATAACTGAACCTCAATTGATGTATTTAAAGCACATTCAGTTTGGGGCTAATGCCAATACATTCCGCATGGGTGGAGTTCAATTCCGTTATGGCTGGCATAAAACAGGTTCTGTTTTTAATCATTTTGAAACTGAACTAAGCAGAATTAAACATCCTAAAGAAATAAGAAGAAGTGGATTTACAGAACAACCAAGTCAGTATTCTTATGGAAGAATGAATATGGTTTTCTTTTGGCGAAATGGATTTGGACAAACAATTAACATCACAGAAAGACCTTATAAAAATGCTTTGGGATTAAATTTTGTGTATTCTGTTGGTGCCAGTATGGCAATATTGAAGCCGGTTTATATTGATGTATTTTACCCATACACAGATGGTTCGCCAAATGGTTATTTGGTTTCTGAAAAATATGACCCCGAAAAACACCAGGATATATTTAGAATTTATGGGAATTCATCCATCTTTGCCGGACTAGGTGAAACAAAAGCCCAAATTGGTGGATATGGAAGAAGTGGATTACAGGTTGAATGGGGTCAATATCCCGATGAAACCCGCAGTCTAGAAGCAGGAATTACTGTTGATGCTTTTTTAAATGGATTACCAATGATGGCAAAACAACCTTATGATAATAGGTTTATTGGTTTTTACTTAGCATTTAATTGGGGATATAAGAATTAAAATGATTGAATTACCGGTTTTAGGAGAAGAAAAGGCAAAAAAACCTTCTTGGTTAAAAGTTAAATTGCCTACAGGAGAAAATTATAGAAGAGTTCGTCAACTTGTTGACCACTATAAATTACATACCATCTGCGAAAGTGGAAATTGTCCTAACATGGGTGAATGTTGGGGAGAAGGTACTGCAACTTTCATGATTTTAGGAAATACCTGTACTCGCTCATGTTCATTTTGTGCAGTAGCTACAGGTAGAGCCAACGATTACGATTTAACAGAGCCGCAAAGGGTAGCAGATGCCATTAAATTAATGAATGTAAAACATGCTGTTATTACTTCGGTTAATAGAGATGAACTTCCTGATAAAGGAGCAAAGGTTTGGGCTGATACCATTAGATTGATTAAAAGAGAAAGCCCGGGTACCACTATGGAAACCTTGATTCCTGATTTTCAAACACGCTGGGATTTACTTTACCAGGTTATTGATGAAAAACCGGAAGTGGTTTCTCATAATATGGAAACAGTAAAACGACTTTATAGAAGAGTTCGTCCACAAGCTAAATATGAAAGAAGTCTTGAGCAAATCAGATTAACAAAAGAAAGAGGACTAAGAACCAAAAGTGGTGTGATGTTGGGATTGGGTGAAACTGAAGCTGAAGTTCTTGAAATTATGGATGATCTTGTAGCAAATGGATGTGACGTTTTAACCTTAGGTCAATATCTTCAACCAACTAAAATGCATTTAAATGTTGAAGAGTTTATAACACCTGATCAATTTGCATTTTATAAAGAGGCAGGTTTGGCTAAAGGATTTAATTATGTAGAGTCGGGAGCCTTGGTTAGAAGCTCATATCATGCAGAAAAACACATTTAATTGGTTGTTATTCTGAATTAATTGGATTTTTTGTAGGAGATTGTAAGTAATTTCCATTTCAAAAGATATCTTTGTTTACCATGGCAGCGATTGAATTATCAGATTCTTCCGGTTTAACTTTACCAACAGAGATTTTGGTTATTGACGACGATTCAATAACTATTTTTCTTGCAAAAAAAACAATTCAATCTTTTAAAACAGATATCATCATCAATTCATTTCAGGATGGCAGAAATGCATTACAATATCTAATCAACAGGAAGGCAAATAATAAACTAATAATTCTTCTTGATATTAATATGCCTGATTATTCCGGTTGGGATTTTTTGAACGATTATATTTCAAACCAATTTAATGCATCGGTTTTTATGTTTACCAGCTCTATCGATCCTTTCGATTTAGCTAAATCAAAAACGTATACCACTGTAAAAGGATTCATTTCAAAGCCTTTAAACAAGGAAAAATTAGAAGAAATTTTTAAAGATTCAAAATAATAAGCTCATTTAGAGTTGGTTATTTTAAAGTCAATTTATTTGTATATACAAATAATGTCATTACATTTGTGTAATAATTTGATTTGTATGAATAAGACAATTACATTTTCTAAAGTAATAA
>JBMLOK010000219.1:0-3680 GCA_049243005.1 Bacteroidia bacterium
GCAAACTCAATCCAGCTACCTTTAAACGGAATAACTCTGGCAGAGTAAAGTTTGGTACCGTTTGTATGATAACTTTGTCCGAAAAATACACCTGGAGATCTGTGTAATTGAGAAACAATAATCCTTTCAGCACCATTGATAACAAAGGTACCACGTGGAGTCATGTAAGGAATAGTTCCTAAATACACATCCTGAACGATAGTTTTAAAATCTTCGTGTTCAGGATCATTACAAGAAAGACGTAATTTAGCTTTCAGAGGAACTGAATAAGTTAAACCACGTTCGATACACTCATCGATAGAATAACGAGGAGGATCTACAAAATAATCAAGGAATTCAAGAACGAAAATGTTTCTTGTATCAGTAATCGGGAAATTTTCCAGAAATACTTTATACAAACCCTCGTTCTCACGACTTTCAGAGGTAGTATCTAACTGAAAGAACTCCCTGAACGACTGCAACTGAACATCGAGAAAATCAGGATAATCAATTACGGGTTTGACAGAAGCAAAATTGATTCTTTCTCCTGTCGGGTTATTAATATTGGCCAATTTGAATTTTAATTTAAAGGTATACCGACACTTCGATTTCCATAAAACAGGAAAGTGACCCACGGCTCCGAGCCGGGGTCACAAACTCTTAGTATGCTGAGTTTAAATTACTTAAGCTCAACTTCAGCTCCTGCTTCAGTAAGCTTAGCTTTCAAATCTTCAGCAGTTGCTTTATCAACGCCTTCTTTAACCGGCTTTGGAGCTCCATCTACTAATTCTTTAGCTTCTTTCAAACCTAAACCTGTTAAATCTTTAACGATTTTAACAACGTTTAATTTGTTTGCACCAGCATTTTTCAAGATAACATCAAAAGATGTTTTCTCTGCAGCAGCCTCAGCAGGAGCACCACCAGCAGGAGCGGCAACAGCAACTGCAGCAGCAGCTGGCTCGATACCATACTCATCTTTCAAAATTTTAGCTAACTCGTTAACTTCTTTTACTGTTAAGTTAACTAATTGTTCTGCGAACGCTTTTAAATCTGCCATGTTTCTAAATTTTAATTGTTATTATTTCTGTAATTGTGATATTTAAATTATTCCGGACGTTCTGATAATGTTTTAACAACGCCTGCGATGGTTGAACCACCTGATTGTAATGCGCTGATAACATTTTGAGCCGGTGATTGTAACATACCGATGATTTCACCGATAAGTTCATTTTTAGTTTTAAGATTGATTAACGATTCTAATTGGTTATCTCCGATAAACACATCAGCATCGATACAAGCACCTTTTAATCTAGGAATTTCACCTTTTTTTCTGAAGCTTTTGATAACTTTTGCTGGAGCTTTCATGTCTTCGCAGAACATCAAAGCTGTGTTACCTTTTAAGGTATCAACAATCGCACCAAAATCTCTTCCTGATTGTTCCATAGCTTTTTCAATCATGGTATTTTTTGCAACTTGCATAATGATACCATTTTTGAATAACTCTCTTCTTAAACTGCTCGTTTGTTGAGCATTCAGGCTAGCGATATCTGTCAAATAAATATTCTTATATTGACCAAATTTCTCTACTAAGCCTGCTATAACTTCTGCTTTTTCTTCCCTTTTCATCGCTTAATCAATTAAATTCCAGGTACTGACTTTGTGTCAACAGTAATTCCCGGACTCATAGTACTGCTGATGTGGATACTTTTAAAATAGGTTCCTTTTGCTGAAGATGGTTTTAATTTAGAAATGCTTTGAATTAACTCAACTGCATTTTCAACTAATTTTTCAGGAGCAAAAGTTGATTTACCGATTGAAGTATGAATGATACCTTCTTTATCTACTTTGAAATCAATTTTACCTGCTTTAACTTCTTTAACAGTTTTTCCAACTTCTTGGGTTACAGTTCCACTTTTAGGATTTGGCATTAAGTTACGAGGACCTAATATTTTACCTAATTTACCTAATTTAGCCATTACAGCAGGAACAGTGATAATAATATCAATATCTACCCAACCTTGTTCAATTTTTTGAATATACTCATCTAATCCAACATAATCAGCACCAGCTTCTTTAGCTTCTGCTTCTTTATCTGGAGGAACCAATGCTAAAACTTTAATAGTTTTACCGGTACCATGAGGTAAAGCAACCACACCACGAACCATTTGGTTTGCTTTCTTAGGATCAACACCTAAACGAATATCAATATCAACTGATGAATCGAATTTGGTGTAGGAAATCTCCTTTACCAATTTTGAAGCATCAGATAAAGTATATGCTTTAGCAGCATCTACCTTTTTCAGGGCTTCTTTTCTTTTCTTACTTATCCTTGCCATTTCGCTATTAATTAATTGTTAAAAGGATTTTCGCCTGTTACATTCAAGCCCATGCTACGCGCACTACCTGCAACCATTTTCATAGCTGATTCAACTTTGAAACAGTTCATGTCAACGATTTTATCTTCAGCGATAGTTCTGATTTGATCCCAAGTTACAGAACCGTTTTTCTTTCTGTTAGGTTCAGCAGAACCTTTTTGGATTTTAGCTGCTTCTAATAATTGGTTTGCTACAGGAGGAGTTTTGATTACAAAATCAAAAGACTTATCACTGTACACTGAAATCACAACAGGTAAAATTTTTCCTGCTTTATCTTGGGTTCTTGCATTGAATTGTTTGCAGAACTCCATGATATTTACACCTTTCGATCCCAAAGCTGGACCAATTGGAGGTGCCGGATTTGCAGCGCCACCTTTTACCTGAAGTTTAATAAAACCTGTTAGTTCTTTAGCCATAACATCATTCTTTTTTTGTCCTTCACAGGACTATACTACATTTAACTTTCTTTTTCTACTTGAACAAAATTGAGTTCTAATGGGGTTCTTCTTCCGAAGATTTTAACCATTACCTTCAATTTCTTTTTGTCTTCCATCACTTCTTCAATAACACCACTGAAGCCGCTGAAAGGTCCATCAATTACTTTAACATTCTCACCAACAATGTATGGTTCGCTTAAAGTTTCACCTTGTTCAGAAATATCATCTACGTTGCCCAGAATTCTATTTACTTCAGAAATTCTTAGAGGTGTAGGGGTTGCTTTTCCACCAAGGAAACCAACAACACCATTTACAGATTCAATGATATGACCAACTTCACCTTCGACATTCGCTTGAATGAGAATGTAACCTGGTAAATAGGCTTTTTCTTTGGATGTCTTCTTACCGTTTTTAACCTGATAGATTTTTTCGGTAGGAATCAGGATTTGCGGAACGTTCGCAAGAAGCCCTGCCCTTTCGAGTTCTACCTCGAGTTGAGCTTTAACTTTCTTTTCCTGACCGGTAATGGCTCTCACCACGTACCATTTGAATTGTTCTGTTTGTTGTTCAGACATTTTAATCTACCGAATTAGTACCTCTTATTGGTTTTGAAAAATTTGGTAAAAGAATCCCAAGGCGCTACCACTTGCCAAATCGATAATACCAATAATAAACGCAATAATCAACGAAGCGATCATTACAATAATGGTACTTTCTTGTAGGTCTTCCCAGCTAGGCCAAGAAACCTTGTTCATCAGTTCATCGTAAGATGATTTTAAGTATTCAGATAACTTGCTCATTTGCTTTTTTATCTCGCACGGGCACCAGGATTCGAACCCAGATCAAAAGTTTTGGAGACTTCTATTCTACCATTGAACTATGCCCGTAA
>JBMLOK010000220.1:0-7154 GCA_049243005.1 Bacteroidia bacterium
GATTACGATTTTAAGTGGAAGTATTATGATACTTTTCCCAAAAGGTTTTTCGCTATTTGGTCGAAGTTAAAAGGGAAAAACAACATGGGAAGGTTTTGGCGAAAATCGGATTTAGTTAAACTATGTGCAGATAATAATTTAACATCTGAAATTCAAAAACAAGAATCCTGGCAACCTTATTCCTGGTACCGATTTGATTTAATAGCTTATTCAAAAAAGTAAACCCTTTTTACCCTTTGTGAAATACCGGTTAAGATTTCATAAGGTATACTTTGAATGGCATTTGATATTTCCAATAAATTCGGTTTTTCTCCAAATACTATAACTTCATCACCTTCCTTACAATCGATATTGTTGATATTAAGCATCGTCATATCCATGCAAATATTTCCAATAATTGGAGCTTCTTTTCCATTTATTAGCATATAACCATTACCATTACTCAATAAACGATTTAATCCATCAGCATAACCAATGGCAACAATGGCAATTTTAGTTGGAACTTCTACCTTTCCTTTTCTTCCATATCCTACACTTTCACCAATATCTAAATCTCTAATTTGAGAAATGACAGTTTTTAAAGTTCCAATTATTTGAAGTTTGTTTTGAATTTCCTCAGCCGGATCAATCCCATAAAGACCAATTCCTAACCTAACCATATCAAATTGTGCTTCAGGAAATCGAACAATTCCGCCGCTGTTTAAACAATGACGGATGATTGGATAATCAAAAGCTTCACATATTTGATTTGAAATATTACTAAATCTTTGGATTTGAGTTTGAGTAAATCCATCGTGCTCTGCGGCTTCACTGGCAGCTAAATGGGTAAAAACAGATTTAATTCTTAAATGAGGATATTCCTTTAATAATTTAATCAGTTCCGGAATTTCAGATTCATTAAAACCCAATCGTTTCATACCTGTATCAAATTCCAAATGAATGCCACATTCAACTCCATTTGAGTTTTGAATTAAACTTCTTAAGATATTAAACTGGTAAATCTCAGGTTCTAAATTGTATTTCAAAATTGCATCAAAACTTGCAGGTTCAGGATTCATCACCATAATTGGTGTTTTGATTCCAGCTTTTCTTAAAGTAGTTCCTTCATCGGCATAAGCAACTGTTAAATAATCAACCCTATTAAATTCAAGCATTCTGGCAATTTCAAAACTTCCGGCTCCATAACTAAAAGCCTTTACCATTGCCATAGTTTTGACACCTGGTTTAAGTACGCTTTTGTAAGTATTCAGGTTTTGAACCAATGCATTTAGGTTGATTTCAAAAATGGTTTGATGTACTTTTTTTTCGAACCATTTACTGATTTTTTCAAACTCAAATTTTCGTGCTCCTTTTATTAAAATGATTTGTTGTTGAAAATCGGCAGCATGACTTTGCTTTATAAATGAATTTGTATCAGGAAAAAAGGTGGTGTTTGAAGGTAAAATATGATGAAAAGCTGCGATGTTAGGTCCTATTGCTATAAGGTTTTCAATTTGTTTTTCCTTTAACAAAAAGGCTACATTTTTATAAAGTAAATCACTTTGTATGCCACTTTCATAAATATCAGAAAGGATGACGGTACTTTTTAATTCTCCTTTGTTTTGTTGAAGAAAATCGAGTGCAATTTTCAATGAATCCAAATCGGCACTATAACTATCATTTATTATGATGCAATTGTTGTTACCTTCTTTAAGTTGAAGGCGCATATCCAACACCGGTAAACTCAGAAATCTATTTTGGAGAAGTGAAAGGTTCTCTTGATTAATTTTACCGTCGTAAATCAGAAAAGCTAAACAAGAACAAGCATTCCAGATTGATGCATCATCTGTAAAAGGTATTTGAATATTGAATTGATTTTCGACACAAGTGATAGAACTAAAATTACTATTCTTCTCGTTTTTAAAGTGTAAATCAGCAAAGTTATTTTCTAATGACCAGGTAAAATATTGTTTTTGATTGTCTGAATTTTCAATATGTTTTGATACAATTTCCTGATCTATTCCAATGATTATTTTCTTAGATGATTTAAATAATTTTAGCTTTTCAATAAGCTTTTCTTCCTTGTTTTTAAAACCTTGTTGATGTGCTTCACCTAAAAAAGAAAAAATGCCAATTTCAGGCAGAATCATTTCTTCAAGTTTATCCATTTCATTAACCTGAGAAATTCCAGCTTCAAAAATTCCAATTTGATGTTCTTCTTGAAGCAACCACAGTGAAAGCGGAACACCAACTTGTGAATTATAACTTTTAGGATTTCTAACCACAAAATAATCTTCGTGAAGTAAATGATGAAGCCACTCTTTGACAATTGTTTTTCCATTACTGCCTGTTATAGCAATAATTGGAATATGAAAAGATTTTCTATGAAACTTAGCAAGCGTTTGAAAACTTACAAGCGTATTTTCAACCAATATGAAACAGGCATTTGTAAACTTATTAATGAATTCCTGTTTCCATTCACTTTTGTTTAAAAAGAAACACCTGATTCCGGAATGATAAACATCCGGAATAAAATCAATTCCTTTATGTCGTTCTCCTGAGATGGCAATAAATAAAGCACTTTCCGACGAAATGATTTTTCGTGAATCAATCAATAAATGATCTATTTCCGGATTAAAACCATCGGATGAAATAAAACTTCCACCACAAATTTCTGCTATTTTAGATGCTTTATATTTCATAAAATTACCATCAATCTTTACTCTTTATCAATACCCATCCTGATACAAATAGAAAAATTGCCAGAACCAAAAAGGCATAAATAATATTTTGACCAAATGTAAAAAACGGGATTGAAAAGCAGAAGATAAACAAGCTTCTCATAAAAACATTGGCCATGTTAAAAATACTGTTTACTCTTCCCATTAATTCATTCGGAACATGGTTAAATAAATAGGTTAATCTTAAGATTCTGGTCCCGGCATTACTAATTCCCATCAACAAACTAAACAAATAAAGTATGAGAACACTTGATGATGCAAAAACCATAAAATACAATGCGCTTGCTAAAAATGTTAACATAATAACCGCTTTAACCGGACTGGTATTTTTGAAAGCAATACTGGTTAACAAGCCTGCTAATAATGCACCAATAGCATAAACCAAATCGGCAGCAGCAAATACACTTCCATCTTCATTTAATCTGTTTTCAACATAAATAGGTAATAGAGCATGTATACTTACAATGAGTGCTGCAAAAACAAAATAAGAAAAAAGTCCGAAAATCAACTGTTTAGGATGCGCTTTCAAATAAGAAAATCCCGATTTAATTCTTTGTGACAAACTTCCCAATTCAGGATTGAATTTTTGAACGGGTGTGTATTTGATTGCAGCAATGAGAATGGTTGCCAATAGGTAAGTGGCGGCATCCAACATGAAAATTTCATGAATTCCCCATGATTTAATTTCAAAAGGCATGTTCATGTAAAAGCCAAATATTTTGCCATTTCCTTTACTTACGCCTTCTAGTAACAAGCCGGCAAAAGCTCCAGATAAGATTGAGGTACTTTGTCCAACTACTTCTATTGATGAGTTGATTTTACTGTACTCTTCGGGTTTCGATATTTCATGTCCGAATGCATACAAAGTAGGGTAGTGGATATTGTAATTAAGCATGGTTATCCCAAAAACCGAGATGATTAAAAAACTAGGGAGTTCCTGAAAATAGCCTAAAGTTGCTATTCCTCCAATCAAAACAAAACAGATTAAATTGGTGAAAAGGAAATTATTTTTTCTGCTAAATCTATCTACTAAAGTTCCTGCATACAAACCGAAAAACATCACTAGAATCGTGATGAATCCGTATGATATTGAGAAGTATGTACTTTCATGTCGTGCAGCAAAATACCAGGGAATTGCGAGCATACTAATACCTTGTGCGAATCCTGAAATTGCATTGGCACTGAAAAGAAGAAAGAGAGATTGTTTATTTTGCACAATATTTATAGGCTGCTAAGTTAGTTAAGTGGCTTAAAAAACGATGGATCAAGAAGCGAAACAGAAAAAATTTACACCATTACAAGCTAAATTTAAGGCAGAATCTTACTGTGCATACCAGGAAAGATGTCAGCAGGAAATGCGCAGAAAATTATCTGAATGGGGTGTTTGGGGGATTGATGCTGAGGAAATTATATATCATTTAATTAGCGAGAATTTTTTAAATGAAGAAAGATTTGCTAAAGCTTATGCCGGTGGAAAATTCAGAACCCAACATTGGGGAAAAACGCGAATTAAAAGGGAATTGAAGTTTAGAGAGATTTCTGAATATTGCATCAAACAAGCAATGAAGGAAATAGATGATGATGACTATATAAAGGTGATTGAATTTGAGGCCGAAAAGAAACTGGCTCAAACCAAATTAAAAATTGAATGGCAGAAGAAACAGAAAGTTGCTCAATATTTAATTTCCAGAGGTTTTGAATCTGATTTGGTTTGGACAGTCTTAAAATAAAAAAAGCCATTGAAATTTTGTGTTCAATGGCTTTTCCATAAGTTGATATATAATTACAAAGCAACTACTTCTTTTACCTCAGGAACCATTCGTGTTAACATTCCTTCAATTCCTCTTTTTAGGGTAATTGTTGAAGATGGACAACCGCTGCAAGAACCTTGAAGTTCTACAGTTACTTTTCCTTCATCAAATGATTTGAAGATAATTTGTCCGCCATCTACTTCTACTGCAGGTTTGATGTATGTTTCAAGAATTTCCTGAATTTTAGAAATAATTGGATCTTCTGATTCCAGGTTTTCTCTTTCAAAAGTTTCAATTACAACTTTTTCTCCAGCAGAAATATATGATTTCAAAAACTCTCTGGTAATTGGAATAATATCTTCCCATTCATTACCCGAAACCCTTGTGATTGTAACAAAGTTATTCATGATGAAAACTCCGTTTACAAAACTGAATTCAAATAAATTCTTTGCTAATGGTGATGTAATTGCTTTGTCTTTTGTTGGAAAATCTAAAGCTTCATTAGGAAGGATATCTCTATTGAAAACAAACTTCATCGTTTCAGGATTCGGCGTTTGTTCTGCGTATACGTCTAAAAATGTTTGGTCCATATGTATTTATATAACAGTTTAATTTATAATTTGTTCTTGTTGATTTTAAATCAATGCATCCTCATGTTTTTTATTGGCCAATTGCCCACAAGCTGCATCAATATCTTTTCCGCGACTTCTTCTTATGGTAGTTTGAACACCATTTCTCATTAAGAAATCGGCGAATTTATCTGTTTGATTTTTATCTGCTTTTTCGAAAAGTCCATCACCAATGGGATTGTACTCAATGATATTTACTTTGGCAGGAATTACTTTACAAATTGCAAGTAATTCTCTGGCATCCTGCATTGAATCATTGAAGTTTCTAAAAGCAATGTACTCAAAGGTGATGCGGTTTCTGGTATTGTTCGAAAAGTATTTAAGTGCTTTAATGATTGAATCCAAACTATTGCTTTCATTGATTGGCATAATCTGGTTTCTTTTAGCATCATTGGCAGCATGAAGTGATAATGCAAGACGGAATTTTACTTTATCATCAGCAAGTTTTTCAATCATTTTGGCAATACCGGCTGTCGAAACTGTGATTCTTTCATTACTCATTCCCAATCCTTCCGGAGAAGTAATTTTCTGGATGGCGGCCAATACATTTTTGTAATTCAACAAAGGTTCACCCATGCCCATAAAAACAATATTGGTTAATGGCTGATTGTAATGTTTCATCGCCCAGTTTTTGATATGAACAACCTGGTCGTAAATTTCATCCGGATTTAGATTTCTGATTCTATCCATTTTTCCTGTAGCACAAAATTTACAGGTTAAACTGCATCCAACTTGGGAAGAAACACAAGCTGTCATGCGGTCATCTGCAGGAATCAAAACACCTTCTACAAGATGATTGTCATGGAGTCTGAATCCGCTTTTAATGGTTTTGTCAGAGCTAATTTGTTTGTCAACCACCTTTACGTGATTGATTACATAATTTTCTTTTAACCATTTTCTGGTTTCAAAAGAAAGGTTACTCATTTGGTCGAAATCTGAGGCAGATTTATTCCAAAGCCATTCGTAAACCTGTTTGGCTCTGAAAGCTTTTTCGCCTTTAGAAACAAATGCTTCCTTAATTTGCTCGTGGCTAAGCGACCTGATATCGATGAGTTTTTGGGTTTCCATGAAAATGCAAAGATAAGGCTTCGCTTAAAGTTTGTGCTTTTTACATTGAAGTTTTACCTTGCAAACATGATAATTTTAGGTGATCAGCTGATTTCTGAGGATATTTTAGAGAAGAATTTTATTTGTAATCTAAGCAAATGTAAAGGTGCCTGCTGCATTGAAGGTGACGCTGGAGCCCCGTTAAGTAAGGAAGAAGTGGAGATTTTGAAAAATGATTATCCTAAAATTAAACCATTTTTGAATCAGGTTTCTATTGATGCAATTGAGAAATTTGGTTTTTCTGAAATTGATGAAGATGGTGAAAATGTGACAACTTGCTTACCAACAGGAGAATGTAATTTTGTTGTTAGAGATGAAAGTGGAACCTTACAATGTGGAATTGAAAACGCCTGGAAAGCAGGTGAAACTGAATTTCAAAAGCCAATTTCTTGTCATTTATATCCAATAAGAACCATTAAAGTTGGGGATTTTGAAGGATTAAATTATCACCGTTGGGACATTTGTAAAGCCGCATGTGCGCTGGGAAATGAGAAGAATGTTAGAATTTTTGAATTTCTAAAAGAGCCACTAATTAGAAAATATGGAGTAGAATGGTATGCAGAATTGGAAGCAATAGCAATTGCTTACCAAGAGAGCATGAACAATGGAGGAATGAACAAGAATTAGTCGGCCTTGAATAATTCTTTTTGGTTTTTTCCTGCCCAGAAAATTACTAAAGCAACATATATAATTGAAATGGCTATAATCATGGCTGCAAGATTTGAAATCTTTCAATAATTCAGCAACAATTTTGGATGAATCGGAAAATTGTATGGATGAAGGGGCGAAAATGAGGGATGGGAAATTGAATTTTAAATGTTTTTAATTGAGAAACGCATATTTGGAAATCAAAGAGCGATTCATTTGGAGTGTTTTATAGAAGTCAATTAATGACTCGAACCTTCGTCCGCCAGCTGGCGGATTAGAAAACCGTTTAGATAAAATTT
>JBMLOK010000221.1:0-1101 GCA_049243005.1 Bacteroidia bacterium
ATCAAGTTAAAGAAGCAAAGAAACATTATTATGAAAATGAAAAACTACTAAGTGATTTGGAAATGTCTGGATTGAAAAATTTTGATGATTATGAATCCATTCAATTGGCCAATTCATTTGGTTTACTATTTAAAAACGAGGAACAATTAGACTCAGCAGAGAAGTATTTTCGAATTGGATTATATAGAGCTAAAACAACAAATAATAGAATTTGGACAGGAATCATCTCAGGAAATTTAGGAAGTATTTTGGCTAGCAAAGGCGATTTTGAAACGGCAGAAAAATTACTAATTATTGATAAAAATGAATCAATCCTTTCAAACCAAATTACCAGTGCAATCAATGCTATTTTAGCTTTAGTCGATATAAAATTGTCTCAAAATAATGTGAATGAAGCCGAAATTTATTTAAATCAAGCAGATTCATTAATTAATGCATATTCAACAAATAATGAAGAAGAAAAAAGCTACTATGTTATCGAAAAAACAAGTAAACTAGGCGCGCTTCAGTTGTTAAAAGGAAATAAAATTGAGGCGCTTGAAAACATGCAGAAAGCATATTCCGCATTAAAAATTAGATATAAGAATAAATTGTTTTTAACTTCTAATTTAAATAGTAAACGTTTTGCTTTTGAGGAAAATGTAAGTAAGATTTCTGAGCTTGAGGATAAATCGAATAGGCGAAAGTACATTATATTTTTCATCATCATCATTGTTTTATGGTTGATTATAACTCTTATTAATCAAAGAAAATTCAATCAGCGATTAAAAGAAAAGAATAGCCAAATTGAAGAACAGGCAAAAGTTCTACAAGAATTAAATGCACAAAAATCTAAGTTATTTTCTGTAGTAGCACACGATATGAGAAGTCCGTTTGCTAACTTAAGAAACTTAATAGATTTGCATGCAGACAAAGCTTTGAGTGATGAAGAGTTTATGCTTTTCTGTAAAGATATAAATAAGTCAATTCATGGTCTTTCAGGTACATTTGAAAACATCATGAGTTGGGCCAAGGTTGGAATGGAGCAAGGTATTAAGGTTAATGTTGAAAGCGTTAATTTTGCTTCTATAATTTCAGAGATTATCCTTCAAATTAATCCCA
>JBMLOK010000222.1:0-1523 GCA_049243005.1 Bacteroidia bacterium
TTATATTAACCTTTAAAAGCGGCAATTCAGATGTGATGCAATCACAGGAATCGATGCTATTTGCCATTCTTGGAAATTTCATTTTTGTAACATTATTATGGAATCTTAATTTGATATTATTAGCATTGGTTGAGCCCTATTCTAGTTGGGAGAGAAGCCCTGTTAAAAAATTAATTATTTGCGGTTCTATAGCTGTTTTTTTACCTATAGCTGTCAATTTATTTTTTAATAAAATTCTATTTGAATGGTTGTATCAAAGGCCTTGTGAATTAAGTGGCAGCGATAATATTATGTTTTTGGTAATATCGGTTGTTATCACATTATTGATCAATGCAATCATGTTAAGCATAGAATTTTTTGAGTTCTGGAAGAAGAGTTTAACAGAAAGAGAAGCTTTAAAAAGAGACAATATCACTGCTGAATTTGAAAGTTTGAAGAACCAGGTTAATCCGCATTTTTTGTTTAATTCTTTGAACACATTAAGCAGCATTATTGAGGAAGAACCTAAAACAGCAACACAGTTTGTTCAGAAATTATCGAGTGTATATCGATATGTTTTAGCGCAAAGAGATAAGGAAACAGTGACTTTACATGAAGAGTTGAATTTCATTGAATCATATGTGTATTTGAATAAAATAAGATTTGGAGAAAACCTAAAAGTAGAAATTCTGGTTGATGAAAGTTTAAGACAATCTCAAATTGCCACATTAACCCTTCAATTACTTATGGAAAATGCGATAAAACATAATGTTGTTAGTAAGGATAAACCATTGTCGATTGAGATAGGCATTAAGAATTCAAGGATTTATGTAAAGAATAATTTACAGGCAAAAAAAATCCATGCTGAAAGTAATGGTATTGGTTTAAGTAATATCATCAGCAGATATAAATACTTAAGTAAAGAAGAAGTGATTGTATCGAGTTCAAATAATTATTTCGAAGTAAGTGTACCATTAATTGATTAGTCAGATGTTGAAATTATTAATTATAGAAGATGAAATTCCTGCTTTAAACCGCATTACCAAATTGGTAAATGAGTTAAAGATGGATATTGAAATTATTGGAACTGCAGATAGTATTGAATCTGCTGTGAACTTTATTGAAGCCAATAAAGACATCAATCTGGCATTAATGGATATAGAATTGGCAGATGGACAAAGTTTCGAAATCTTCAAGCAAATTAAAGTGGAGTTCCCTGTCATATTTACTACTGCTTACGATGAATTTGCAATGAAAGCATTTAAGGTAAATAGCATTGATTATTTACTAAAGCCTGTTGATGAAAACGAATTAAGGACAGCTTTTGATAAATACAAAAAACTCTTTTTGAATAAAGAAAATGGATTGCAACAAATTGATTCATTATTGCAAGCTTTAAAACTGGATTCAAAACTGGAATACAAAGAACGTTTTCTTGTTAAAAGCGGAAGCCGTCTTATTTCAATTAATATCGATGAAGTAGCCTGGTTTCAGGCAAGTGAAAAATTGGTTTATTTACAAATGTTTTCGGGCAACAAATATGT
>JBMLOK010000223.1:0-2068 GCA_049243005.1 Bacteroidia bacterium
TTTTAAGTGTGAGTAAGGCTTCTGCATTGCCTTTTGCATCATCAACAGGATTGTGTGTATGTTTTGTTTTACGCAAATGTTTAAAGTTTTGAAACATGTCTTTAACCATTCCTTTGTACAAACTACCTAAGTTTTGAGAACTATGTCCAAATGGATTTCTTTCGATAAAATGATGAAAATACCAACAAATAAACATCCAGTCAAATCCATTATTATCGCTAATAAAAACAGCTTGTCCTGTTGAATGTTGCTTTATCCAATCTGCAAAATCCTTCATTACTTTTATAGGCTCCTCAAATAACAAAGTTTCTTCTCTGTTAAAACCAGAAACAGCCAAAGCTTCCGGAATCCATTTTGGGGAAATGGGTTTTAAACAGGCATAAAATGTTTTATCCAAATGTTCATCAACCAAAACAGCTCCATTCGAAATCATTGAATAATCACCGGGTATTGGTCCGTCTGATTCAATATCAACCATAAAATAACTCATCTTATTTTTGAAAATTAAAGCTGTAAATTATTAAATAAATATGAGTTGTTTCTAATAAGGATGTGAATTATTTAAGGTCATCAGAAAATTTTCAATAGTAAAAAATGAAGCACTCAAATCAAGAATCAAACCAAAATAAAAAAGCCATTAATTAAAGTCTAAAAAGATTTAAACTTTAAATAATGGCTTTGATACTTTAAAAGAGTTTTGATGATTCCTTAAGTTTCTATTTTTTTTTAGAACTGAATAGGTAAACTAACTTTTACATTGTCCCACATAATGTTTAATGTGGTTCCTTTTGAATTGTCGGTAAAGCTAAAGCTCAATTTCTCTTGTTCTTTAATTGATTCTACATTTACTTCAACACTCAATACATTTTTTGCTTTAATTTTTGAGTAGCCATAAGAACCCCATTGTTTTAGTTCAGGGTTTAGAATAATGGTCCATGTATTTTTCTGAGGAATGGTAAACAAGGTATAAGTACCCGCTTTTATAGTTTTACCTGATATTACTACATCACTGCTAAAAGTAATTTCCGTAGCTTCATTAGCACCTGTTCTCCAAACTTCTCCATAAGAAACCAGGTCTCCAAAGATTACACGCCCTTTTTTAGATGGTTGACCGTAAGTTACTTTAACATTTTTTGTTTCGGCTGTCATTTTAGGACTTTTTGTATTTTGTCCAAAGCTGATAGCCACACTAAATACAAATAAGATAGAAAGATAAATTTTATTCATTTTGATTTTATTTAATACCTATAAAAAGAATAATTTGAACGAATTGTTTTGAGAAATAAAACTTATGCCAATTCACTATTACTAAAATAGAAGATTGGTACAGATGCGGATATTCGTAATTAATTTAAATTCATCATTTTTTATCATCCTTAAATTGATAAAAAAATTGATGTAAAATTTCACTGGTTTGTTGAGTAGAAGTAAATGGAAAAAAGTGATTCATATCTTTCCAAACATATTGATTATAATAAGCTTTAGGGAATTTTGATTGGGTATAATTCAAGTTTATAAAAGGAACGATATTGTCTTTATCGCCATGAATATGTAAAATTGGACTATTAATCTTTTCCCAGTTGGGTTCTATTTGTTTTAATTCTTCTGCATGTGTGTATTTTTCGTCTGCAGAAACACGCAATGCAGCAGAAACCATCCACCTAGTTGCTTTCCAATAGGCAATTTTACCAAACCAAAAGTACTTCTCATTATTTGGATCTAATGCCGGAGCCATAAGTGCAGTGGCTTTTAAAAACGAAGGCTGCATAGCACTTATACAAGCAGCAACAGTTCCACCATAAGAATGGCCTGCTATGAAAACGGCCTGATTCTTTTGTACCAATCCTTTAACTAAAGAAATAATCAGTTCAGACTGCTTTTGAATGCTTGCAAATTCACCATAATTAGAGTAACCATAACCCATTCGGTCTAATATCAGAACCGAATAATTCTCTGTTATCAATTTGTTTTCCAGAAAATTTAAAAGTGCAGATGATGAGCCCGGTGCTCCATGAATAAGAACTAGTAATGGTAAATCTTTATTGGGATTTTCATAATAAAAATACCG
>JBMLOK010000224.1:0-3479 GCA_049243005.1 Bacteroidia bacterium
TTCCTTCAATATATTTGCTACATGGATTTAAAAAACAAAGTGGCGGTTATTACCGGTATCAGCAAAGGAATTGGATTTGAACTAGCTAAACAGTTGATTCAAAAAGAATGTAAGGTTTATGGTTTGGGAAGAAACTCAAATGATGCTTTGTTATCTGATTTGTTCCATTTTATTCCTTGTGATATCAGAAATAAAAATGAGGTTGAAGCTGCTTTTGCCAACATTTTGAGTCGTGAAAACCAAATTCATGTTTTAGTTAACAATGCCGGTTTAGGTTATTTCGGATTTCTTGAAGACATTTCCTACGAAATTTGGGATGAGATGTTTGACACCAATGTTTCAGGCATGTTTTATTGCTGCAAACAGGTGATTCCTCAAATGAAAAAAGCTCAGTACGGACATATCATTAATATCGCTTCTACTGCAGCTTTAGAAGGGATGCCACAAGTAAGTGCTTATTGTGCTACCAAGTGGGCCGTTAAGGGTTTAAGTGAAAGTCTTTTTAGAGAATTAAGAGACCATAGAATTAAGGTTACTTGTGTATATCCTGGTTCAACCAAAACAGATTTTTTCAGAAATAGTCCGGGTATTAAACCACACGATTTTATGTTGATGCCTGAAGATGTTGCTTATAATTTAGTTGTTGCTTTAGAAATGCCTGATAATTTCCATACAGTGAATTTAGAAATCAGACCACTTCAACCTAAAGGACCAAAACCTACCAACTAACAATGCTGGCTTTGTTTACATCATAAGTATTATCTCCGGGTTTGAAACCGGTTCCTGATGGTTCACAAACCAAATAACGTTTGTCTTTAAAACTGAAATTATAATCTTCCTTTCCTTCTGATTCAATAGCTACATTTAAGTGATGTTGCTGGAAATAAACCAAGGCCAATGAAGTTTTATTGAGTAATTCTTTTGCTAAATAAGCAAACAAAATAGATTTGTCTTCGCAATCACCATAAGGGTTAGCCAATGATTCTTCTGGGAAAGAAAATTTTTCTTTTCCTTGAGAAATCATATCATCCTGATAAGGTATTGCATCCTGAGAAAATTTTAGTAAAAAGGCCAATTTTTTCTCATCACTCATTCCGGAAATTGCAGCAGAAAGCTCTTTTAATAATGATGATTTAACAGTTTCAGATACTTGGTAATTCAAATAAATATCAGAAAACATAATATCAGGTAATTCATTGTAATAGGCTACCAAAGACTCATTTAACTTACCTGTAAAATAATAAGGAAACTGCTCAAACTCGAAATACAATTTGTATTTTTTTGATTTTGCATTGAATAATGGAGGACGACTTTCATTGATTAAAATAGCTCTTGCTACTTTCTCTTGTTCCTCAAATATCTCTTCAGTTTGCGGATTACGTTTTTGAGAAAATGATAAGTCCGTAAATGTTTTATTTTCTATTTGAACATCTATTACATTAAAAACTTTAAAACCCAACTGACCATAAACTGTAGTTTGATTAGTAGAAAATCCTAAAATTACATCATAATGTTTAAGTTTTAACAAATGATATAAAAACACATTTCTTTGGTATTCTGTTTGATAAACTCCTGCTGCCAATTTCCTCGACATCATCAAAAAAGCCATATCATCCATTCCAAATTCTTCTGAATATCTGTTTAAATCAAGTAACAAATTCACATCAAACTCCTGAGTAAATTTCTCTAAATCAGTTCTAATTTCTTCTTTGTTAATGATGTTTGAATTTGAAATAACAGGAAAATCAGCTGATATAAATAGTTTATGTCCATACAAATCCAAGCCCACTCTATTCACTTCACCCCTAGCCTGCTGTGTGAAAGCAAGGAATGATAATAGAGCGAAAAGCATAAATTCTACTTTTTTAGACATTAGTATTTGTTTGAACTTTAATTACTTAACATCAAAGGTAATAATTAATATGCAATTATTTAACTATTTGGTAACATTGACCAAAATCAGATAAATTTTAAGAAATCATGTCAAATTCAAAGGAAAAACTTTGATATACTGATTGAGAATGTATTTTTGCAATTCTTTAAAAAACTATGAGATCTATTCAATTTCGCGAAGCCCTCAGAGAGGCACTATCAGAAGAAATGCGCAGAGATGCCGATGTATTCCTGATGGGTGAAGAAGTAGCTGAGTACAATGGTGCTTATAAAGTAAGCCAAGGCATGTTAGATGAATTCGGTGCAAAAAGGATAATTGATACGCCTATTGCCGAATTAGGTTTTGCCGGAATTGGCGTTGGTGCTGCCATGAATGGTTTACGTCCTGTTATTGAATTCATGACTTTTAACTTTTCATTGGTTGCAATCGACCAGGTAATAAACGCTGCTGCTAAAATGTATTCTATGAGTGGCGGACAGTTTCATATTCCTATGGTGTTCCGTGGTCCTACAGGTAGCGCCGGACAATTAGGAGCTCAACACTCACAAGCTTTTGAAAACTGGTACGCAAACTGTCCGGGTTTAAAAGTTGTAGTTCCTTCTAATCCTTACGATGCAAAAGGTTTATTAAAAACTGCTATTCGTGACAACGATCCTGTTATTTTCATGGAAAGTGAGCAGATGTATGGCGATAAAGGTGAAGTTCCAGAAGAAGAATATTTAATTCCTATTGGTGTTGCTGATATCAAAAGAGCCGGAACAGATGTAACCTTAGTTTCATTTGGAAAAATCATGAAGGTGGTTTTATTAGCTGCTGAAGAATTAGCAAAAGAAGGAATTAGCTGTGAAGTAATCGATTTAAGAACAGTTAGACCAATTGATTACGATACTGTAATTGAGTCTGTAAAGAAAACAAACAGATTGGTAATAATTGAAGAAGCTTGGCCATTAGCAAGTATTTCTACTGAAATTACTTATATGGTTCAGAAAAATGCATTCGATTATTTAGATGCACCTATCAGAAGAATCAATACACAAGATGTTCCATTAGGATATGCTCCAACTTTTGTGCAAGCATTCCTTCCAAGTGTAGAAAAAACAGTTAAAACTGTAAAAGAAGTATTATATAGATAATCATACCTATTATAAAAAGAAAGGCGCTTCAATTGAGGCGCCTTTTTTATGCTGCAATTCCTAAAATGAAATAATGATTTGGGGCTTCGAAATCATTAATTATTCCTATGGAATAAATCAATATAAATTCAAAACCCTTTTACCTGGGGCTAAACCGACAGGCTATAAACATATCAAATTATAGAGGCGAAGACCAAAAAGAAATTTATCTATCATAACAATCCTACATGAGTAAAGACCATCTCCATAGCTCCGCGGCTTCAGCCCGGAGATAAGGAGATGGAATAAAAACATCATCCTAAAAAAATATACCATCGTTTAAAACAATCATAAAACGTGGCGAAAGCCACCAAGCAAGTTAATGTATCAATGTCCACAGTGGCGAAAACCACCAGGCAATTAATCTATCAAAACAATCCTACATGAGTAAAGACCATCTCCATAGCTCCGCG
>JBMLOK010000225.1:0-3037 GCA_049243005.1 Bacteroidia bacterium
TATAAAAAAGTAATCTTTTAATTCAGCAGGAGAAATGGTTTGGTATTTTACCATATCATCAATCAATTCGATTAAATTCTTCCAATAATCCTTACCAAAAAGTACAACTGGAAACTCGTTTATTTTTCCGGTTTGGATTAAGGTTAATGCTTCAAACATTTCATCCATAGTGCCCCAACCACCCGGCATAATAACAAATGCATAAGAATATTTTATGAGTAAGGTTTTACGTACAAAAAAGTACCTGAAATCAACCCAGGTATGTAAATATGGATTTTCTTTTTGTTCGTGAGGTAAAACAATATTACAACCAATGCTTTTCCCATTGGCTTCGAATGCGCCTCGGTTGGCTGCTTCCATAATTCCGGGACCACCACCGGTCATAACAGCAAAACCTAATTTACTTAAACCTGCTCCAATTTCTCTGGCTTTGATGTAAAATTCATGGTCTTCTTTAAAGCGGGCGCTTCCAAAAACAGTAACACAGGGACCAACAAAATGTAAAGCTCTGAATCCTTTTATGAATTCGAACAAAACTTTAAAAGAGAAAGTTAATTCTCTGGTTCTTGAGCGTGGACCTTCTAAAAATCTTCTTTCAGAATGAGCGTATTTTTCTCTTTTAGAGGCGAAATTGGTTTCTTCCATAAACAAAATTGGGATTGCTTTTTAAACAATCCCAATTATAAGTAGTTTTTCTAAATATCTAAAGTTTCGTCTGATTTATGTTAAGACTTCGAAACCTGAATTTCCTAGTATTATAAATTTCCTCTTAATTCTTGCTCTCTTTCGATGGCTTCAAATAAGGCTTTGAAATTTCCTTTACCAAAAGACTTAGCGCCTTTTCTTTGGATGATTTCATAAAACATGGTTGGTCTGTCTTCAACCGGTTTAGTAAACAATTGAAGTAAATAACCTTCATCGTCTCTATCAACTAAAATTCCCAATTCACTTAAAGGAGCTAAATCTTCTTCAATTGGCCCTACTCTATCTAATAAATCATCGTAATAAGTGCTAGGTACTTTCAAAAACTCAACTCCTCTTGCCATTAATTGTTTCACTGTTGAAACGATATCATTGGTAGCAATTGCAATATGTTGAGTTCCTTCACCTTCATAAAATTCAAGGTATTCTTCAACCTGAGATTTCTTTTTACCCTCAGCAGGTTCATTAATCGGAAACTTCACATAACCGTTTCCATTACTCATTACTTTACTCATTAAAGCTGAGTATTCTGTAGAAATATCGTTGTCGTCGAATGAAAGGATATTTTTAAAACCCATTACATTTTCGTAAAACGAAACCCAAGGATTCATTTGGTTCCAACCTACATTACCAACACAATGATCTACATATAATAAACCTGTTGGTTCTGGATTGTAATCTGATTTCCACTGTTTAAAACCAGGTAAAAATACACCTGTATAATTTTTTCTTTCGATGAAAACATGTTCAACTTCACCATAGGTTTTAATACCCGACATTCTTACTTCACCATTGGCATCACTTAAAGTTTTAGGTTCTAAGCTTGCGATTCCACCTCTTTTGGTTGTTTGTTCGAAAGCATCGTAAGCATCATCAACCATTAAAGCAATAACTTTAACACCATCACCATGTTTTTTGTGATGTTCAGCAATTGGGCTATCTGAATGCAATGGAGTAGTTAACATTAACCTCATTTTATTCTGAACCAAAACATAAGATGCTCTGTCTTTAACACCTGTTTCTGGTCCGGCATAAGCCAAAGATTGAAAACCAAAAGCTGTTTTATAAAAATGAGCAGCTTGTTTAGCGTTACCTACATACAATTCGATGTAATCGGTGCCATTTAACGGCAAAAAATCTGAATTCTGTGATTCCATTGATGGGAGTTTTTGGCAAAAATATAGATTTTTAACAGATAAGCCCTACAATTCATTTGAAAAGTAGGGCTTATTACCAAAAATCTAGAAATCCTTATTTTGTTGTAATCAATTTATTAATGATTGGTTGAAGTTTGATTTCAGCCCAATACGACAATCCTACAAGCGCAATTAATCTAACTACATTAATCCAAATAATATTTACTGTATTGATATTATAATCAACATATTGATATAAATCCCACTGTGCTAAAATTGGAAAATGAAAAACATATAATGCATAAGAAATTGGTGCCATTTTTGTGAAAATTCCAAGTAATAAATCGAAACCAATTAATTTCATTTTCCACCAAATTAATCCTGTTCCTAAAACCAAAACTGTAGTACCAAAATGAATGATAAGTTTATTAACAGGAATGGCTTCAATACCATAATTCACCCAAAAACTCTTTGTAAAATTATAAACTAAAATGATAGCCAAAATACTTCCATTCATCTACAAAATATTAAATATGTTTTTGAATGTGAATGTTTTATCTCTGAAATAAACATGTGCTACCTCATATCCACTAAACCAAATTATAAAATATCCAAAAACCAATGAAGCATGATTTGGAAAAATGATATAGGAAATCATTGAAACCAATGAAATTACATAAGCAATCATGGTTCTTGAACTCAGGTGATTGAGGTATTTATAAAAAACAAAATACAACATGTAGAACCACCATTCGTAAGATAAAGACCATAAAGGAGAATTACCCATAAAGTAATAAAACCAGACTCCGGGTTTCTCCGTTCCGTAATCCTGCAACATTAAACTTGTGCCTATAAACGATGACCAATCAAATCGTTTAATAAACATTCCATCTATTAAAGCAACAACAACACTTAGAATGAAAGCAAGTATTAGAATAGGATAAATTCTTCTGAATCTTTTAATAAAGTATTCTTTGAAAGACTGTCTTCTTGGTGATGAAGTGGCTATTTAATTACAAATCCACTTAACAAAAAGAATAAAATAACTGCTTGCTGACCAAATCTGAAAATCTCTTTTATTAACGCAGGGGTATAATCATTTGTGTGAGTCCAGTGCCCAATAGCGACATATAAAGCCGCAAATCCTCTTAAAGCGTCTAACTTTTTGAAATGCATAATTAAAGCTTTTTAAAATTACT
>JBMLOK010000225.1:3137-6055 GCA_049243005.1 Bacteroidia bacterium
AAATTACTTAAATAGAATTTACCAAAAGGCTGATGTAAATTCTATTTAATTAGATTTTTTTCTAATTTGAATAAAAATCTACAATTTGAAATGGCTTTCAAATTGGGAATTGTAATTAAAAATGGGATTTGTATCCTAAAATCATAACAAAACCTAAAGCTAATGAGGAACGTCTATAAAAAAAGGACAGATTTTAGTTTTAGTAAAATCTGCCCTTTTTGAAGTTTTATAATATCAGTTTACTGAACCCAGCTTAAATAATAAGCCGGATCTTCAACAGACATTGCTGCTGCAGTAATTTGTAATGGATAAAAAGGATCAATCATTACTGCTAATTCCTTGGTTTCGGTTTTACCTATCGATTTTTCAACAGTGCCTGGGTGTGGTCCGTGAGGAATTCCTTTTGGATGCAAACTAATCATTCCTCTTTCCACATGTTTTCTGCTCATAAAATCACCATCTACATAATACAATACTTCATCACTGTCAACATTACTATGGTTGTATGGAGCTGGTATAGATTGTGGATGATAATCGTATAATCTAGGAACAAATGAACATACCACGAAATTATGTCCTTCAAAAGTTTGATGAATTGGAGGTGGCATATGAACCCTTCCTGTTATTGGTTCATAATTATGGATGCTAAAACCATAAGGAAACTGGTAACCATCCCAACCTATTGCATCAAAAGGATGTGTTGCATAAGTATAAGGATAAATTAAATCCTGTTTTTTGATAAGAACTTTGAAATCACCATGTTCATCGTGGGTTTCAAGGTTTTCCGGAAGTTTAATATCACGCTCACAAAAAGGTGAATGTTCTAAAAATTGTCCGTAAGAATTTAAATAACGTTTAGGAGCACGAATCGGCGAAAAACTTTCAATAATCATCAATCTGTTTTCAGGAGTATTGAAGTGAATTTGGTAAATAATTCCTCTTGGAACCACCAAATAATCACCATATTCAAAATTGATATTACCGTAAAGCGTTTTTAAAGTACCGGAACCTTCATGTATAAAAATGATTTCATCGGCATCTGCATTTTTATAAAAGTAAGATTCCATACTTTTTTTAGGTGCAGCTGAACTCATGTATAAATCTCTGTTAAAAAGCATAACAGTTCTCGACTCCAGATAATCATCTTTAGGAGCGGTTTTAAAAGTTAAAAAACTTCTATTTTGAAGATTTTTTGGCAATGCAGCCTCGGGTGCAACATTGTAAGCTTCTCCTATTCCTTTTACAAGAGTTGGAGGGTGACAATGGTAAACCAAAGAATAAATACTACTGAAACCTTCTGTAGAAACGAGTTCTTCTGAATACAAAGTACCATCCGGTTTTCGAAACTGGGTGTGGCGTTTTGCTGGAATTTGGCCTTGGCGATGGTAAAAAGGCATATGATTATTAGGGTTTTATATTGATTTTTAAGGAATTTAGATATCTATCGAACAAATTTGGTTTTTTTTGTGACTTATTAGAAAGTAATTTCTTATTTCCACAATTATTTAAAATAATTTTCAAGATGCAAATTTATTTCAAGTCAATTTTCAAAAAACTGATATATGTCACCACAATTGGGTTGTTATGGTCATCTTGTGGCGAAAAAAAGGCAAAGTCGATAGAAATTCCACAAGATTCTTTGGCACAAATTGAAGCTGTTAAGGAAATTAGTAAAGAAATTGAATCAGATCCTGAAAATGCAGAGCTTTTATACAGGAGAGCGAATATATATTATAATCAGGGTTATTTAAGCAGAGCAGAATTAGATATGGAAACAGCTTTAAAATCTGATTCAAGTAATGCGCTGTATTTATTTTTTCAAGGAAGAATTCAATATGCTACCAATCAAACAAAAAAAGCTGCTTTGTCTTATGAAAAAGCAATTCAGTTTAAAGCCGATTACATGGAGGCAAAATTGAAACTAGCAGATTTATATTTTGTAGTAAAAGAGCATAAAAAATCGATTGACCTTCTAACCAATGCGATGAAACAAGATCCGGGAAATGCAGTAATTTATCATACTTTAGGTCTAAATTATAAAGAAATGGGTGATACTGCACGTGCGATTTATAATTTCCAAACTGCTGTAGAAAACGACCCCAAAGATATTGAGTCGATTATTTACATTGGCAATTTGTATGCTGCACAGAGAAATCCATTGGCCATGGAATATTTTAATTCAGCTTTAAAAATCAGACCTAAAAGTGTTGATGCATTGTTTGGTAGAGCTGTTTTTGCTCAGAAAATGAATTTCAAAAAACAGGCATTGTTAGATTATAAAAAGATTATTGATATCGACCCTGAACATTATAAATCGTATTACAATGTTGGTTATATGAATTTTGAAACAGGAGATTACAAAGAAGCCATCAGGAACTGGGATATTGCTACTAGAATGAACAATTTTTATCCTCAGGCTTATTATATGAAAGGACTTACTTACCAAATTTTAGGAAGTAAAAAGGAAGCCCGATTAAATTACGAAATGGCATTAGAACAAGACCCGCAATATGAGTTGGCTAAAGAAGCTTTGGGAGAGTTGAAGTAGTTTTTTTAATGCAAGGCTAAGGACTCAAGGGACCGCAAGGAAATGAGAAATCATGAAGTTTTCATAAGCAAAAGCAGATAGAATTAAAATTGTGAGTTAACTATTAGAATCTCCAATCACTTAAATTTTACTACCAAAATAAAATTTGAATAGCAACACGAATTATAAAAGCATAGATTTCATTTAAAAGATGTTTTGAATATAACAAAATTATGTTCTCAATTACTTTTAAAGGTTAAATTCAATTTTAATGAATTAACCGAATTGAATAAAACATACAAAAAACATATTTATTTAATTTACAGCAACTTAAACACTTTCTACTTTAAATTATCATGATATTTTAAACCATCACTTTAAATTATCATGA
>JBMLOK010000226.1:0-7255 GCA_049243005.1 Bacteroidia bacterium
GAGAACTTTAATAGAAAAAATTGAACATGGAAAAGTTAAGATATGAAAGACCGGTTGTAAAAAAACTAAATACCGGCATGATGAATAAATTCGGGACTCGTACCGAATACAATCCTGTTACCCATATTGATGGCGTTTCGGTGAAGGAACTCATCAGCACTTATGGCTCTCCGGTTTTCGCTATTTCAGAAAGAACCATCAGACAAACTTACAAAGATTGTAAACGTGCTTTTACCAATCGCTATCCTAAAGTTCAAATGGCCTGGAGTTATAAAACAAATTATATCAATGCCGTTTGTAATGTATTTCACCAAGAGGGTTCATGGGCTGAAGTTGTTTCAGGTTTTGAATACAATAAAGCTTTATTAAACGGTGTTCCGGGTAATAAAATCATTTTTAATGGTCCTGATAAAACCGATGACGATTTAAATCTTGCCATTGAAAATAATTCTTTAATTCATATCGATCATCTTGATGAATTATATCGCTTAATTGAAATCACCAAAGAAATAAATAAACGTCCACGTGTTGCTATTCGCGTTAACATGGATACAGGAGTTTATCCTATGTGGGATCGTTTTGGTTTCAATTATGAAAGCGGACAGGCTTGGGATGCAATCAACAAAATTATCCTAAACGACCAAATGGATTTAGTTGGTTTACATTGTCATATTGGTACATTTATGTTATCTGCTAGTGCCTATGCAATTGCAGCTTCAAAATTGGCTGATTTGGCATTTCATATCCATTCAAAATTCAATAAAAAAATCACTTATATTGATATGGGAGGAGGATTTGCTTCAAAGAATAATTTGAAAGGTTCATACCTGCCGGGCAATGTTAGTTCACCAAGTTTTGATGATTATGCAGAAGCGATTTGTAGTGCTTTATTAAATGCAGAATACAGTAAACAAGAACTTCCAATTTTAATTCTGGAAACAGGAAGAGCTTTAATTGATGAGGCCGGAAGTTTATGTGGAACTGTGCTTGCCAACAAACGTTTAAGTGATGGCAGACGTGCTACTATCATGGATTTTGGTGTAAATATTTTATTCACTTCATTCTGGTACGACCACAAAGTTTCTCCTGCTCAGGAATTCAGTCATTATACAGAAGATGGTGTTATCTATGGACCATTATGCATGAATATAGATGTTATTAGAGAAAGCATCACCTTACCTCCAATGAAAAAAGGAGACAATGTAGTGGTACATTCTGTTGGTGCTTATAACATGACACAATGGATGCAGTTTATTGCCATGCGTCCGAATGTTGTTATGATTGATATGGAAGGCAAACATCACTTAATTAGAAACAGAGAAACACTTTCTGATTTAAATGATAAAGAAGTAATGCCGGCTTATTTAAAGGAATTTAGTATTTAAGAATGATTAGGTTAAGTAAAGATTTACTTTCAACTTCCACTACAGGATTAGCAAATAGTTACGCTCAGTTGTTTCTATCTGCAAATCCTGTTGCAGGAATATTGATTGGTTTAGCATCATTTACTGACCCAATAGCAGGCTTGGCTGGATTATTAATGGCCTTTTTTACCAATGTAATTGCGTTTTTATTTCATCTTGATAAAGAGAAAATAAAGTCGGGAACATTTGCTTTTAATGGACTTCTGACCGGATTATTTTTAGGATACTCCTATAATATCAGCTATTATTTATTGCTCATCATATTTGCAGGTAGTTTTTTATGTTTGATGTTAACAGTGGTTTTTGATGGAATATTAGGAGCAAAAAAACTACCATTTTTAAGCATTCCATTTTTATTAAGTGTATGGATTTTAAAACTTTCAACTGAAGGATTTAATAGTCTTGATCCTAATAGTACTCAGATATTTGTCTTTAATCATATTTACAGAGTTGGTGGTGAAAACCTGCTTAAATCCTATGAATTTCTAGAAGGATTAGCAGTTCCTCTGATAGTAAAAGTGTACTTTAAATCTTTGGGAGCGGTACTATTTCAATTCAGTTTATTACCCGGAATTTTAGTAGCAATTGCACTACTTATTCATTCAAGAATTGCCTTCAGTTTATCAATCATTGGATTCTTAACAGGGTATATTTTTTACATCATTATTGGTGCCAATCTTAATGATTTGAATTATGGATTTATTGGATTCAACTTTATTCTAAGTGCCATTGCTTTAGGAGGATTCTTTTTAATTCCAAATGTTTGGACTTATATACTTGTTATCGTTATAACACCTGTCATTGCTATACTTGGTGTTGGCTTCGAAAAACTATTGGCACCATTTAACTTACCTATACTTTCATTACCATTTAATATATCTGTAATTCTGTTTTTATACTTTTTATTCTTTAGACTTAAATCAGAAAAATTGATTCTTACATTGGTGCAGTTTGCATCACCTGAAAAGAATTTATACCGTTATTTAAATCAAATAGGAAGATTTGCCAATGAACTTTATTTCAAAATAAGTTTACCTGTTCTAGGAACATGGAGAATTTCTCAAGGTCATACAGGTGAAATTACACATAAAGGCGAATGGCAATATGCATGGGATTTCGACCTAATAGATGAAGAATCAAGAACCTATCGTTTGCCTGGTTTTGCACCGGAAGATTTCTATTGTTTCAACTTACCTGTTTTTGCTCCTGCAGCTGGTCAGGTGGTTAAAGTTGTTGATGGAATCAAAGACAATGACATCAATAAAGTCAACTTAAAAGACAATTGGGGAAATTCTGTTGTTGTTCAACATAGTCAGTTTTTGTTTAGTAAATTAAGTCACCTTAAATCAGGAACCATTAAAGTTTATGAAGGTGAATGGTTAGCTAAAGGACAATTAATCGGGCATATTGGAAATTCGGGACGTTCACCTGAACCACATTTGCATTTTCAATTACAGACCACTCCTCATGTAGGTTCAAAGACATTAAATTATCCTTTGAGCACCTATATCAGTTCAAAAGGAAAAGAACATAAATTCATACAATCGGGGGTTCCTAGTTTAAATGAACAAGTAAGCAATCCTGTAGTTAATTCATTACTTTGGGAATCATTCAATTTTACACCGGGTAAAAAACTAAACTGGACTATCAAAAAAGGTTCAACTACCTTAACAGAAACCTGGGAAATTTATACTGATGCTTATAATCAAACTTATTTTTACGATGCCAAAAGTAAGTCGACCTTGTTTTTCTACAACAATGGAAATTTGTATGAAAACAGAACTTTTTATGGAGACAAAAAGAGCTTTTTATTCAGTTTTTACCTGTGTACTCAACAAGTGCTTTTATCATTCTATAAAGATTTACAACTAACAAATCAGGTTGAAATTACACATATTTTTAATTGGGCTGAAAGATTTTTACAAGATTGGGTTGCTCCATTTTACATGTTTTTACAATCGGATTTTCATATCAACTATACCCATTTCGATAATGATATCAGTGATAGTAGTATATTACTAAAAGGTAGTATTAAGTCGAAGAGATTTGGCATTCATTTAGCTACGAAGGAATTCGATATTAAATTCGAAAAACACCAACTCCATCAAATCATTATAAAAGAGAACAAATCAATTTTGGAGGCCACATGTATCGTAGAATAATTTTAACAATGTTGGTCTTCTTCATTTATTTGGGAAAAGGAAATTCGCAAACAATCAGTTCCAAAGCCCTAGAAGATTCAAGTTACAATTTGTACCTGAGTTCATCTCATGAGCAACAAATAAAGCTGGTTAATTTTGCTATTTCTCAAGGTATGGATTATTACTATTTACGATTGAGATTAGGCATTGCTTATTTAGGATTAGGTGATTATAAAAACGCAATATATCATTTAAATAAAGCAAGAAAACTTAACCATTCAGGAACAGAAACTATTCCTTATATCAGAGATTGTGCCTTGGCTTTGGGAATGGAAAACCTTGACAGATATACCAAGAAAAAAATGGATATCCCTGTTGGCTTTTTAAAGATGATATATGCAGAATCCGGAACAAAATTCAGTACTTTTAATGATACTGTAGGTCATACTTATTTTGGTCATTATGGAATGCAATTTGCACTTGGCTCGAAATTTACAAGTTATCAATCCTATGCTTTTGCATACCAAAACACATTGCCGTTAAATGTAAGGCAGCATCAATATTATACGCATCTGGCATATAAGCCATCTGTTAATTGGCAAATAAATGGGAACTATTCAATACTGCTGGCAAATATTCAACTAAACACGAACGACTCTGTATATAATGAGTACAATTATATCATGGGTTTAAGTGTTCTAAAACATTATAAAAAATTCGATATTTCACTAAATGCAGGTTATAGTTATTTAAATGAAGAAGAGCAGTTTCAATCAGGAATTGGCTTGGCATATTTTGTATTTGGAAATGACCTTTTGCAATTAAGAATGCATGTTAATGCACAATACCAGGATAGTGTTTTAAGTCCTATTTTAAATCCATCAGTAACAGTTAAATTATTCAAGAATTGTTGGTTAAAAGGAGAATACCTATATGCTCATACAAACAATTTTGTTGAACAGGATGCATTTATTTCCAACAATAATCCTGATAAAACATTTGATAAATCAACCTTATTATTAAACTATAAATTAAACTTTAGAAACGAGTTGTTTTTAGTTGGACAATATGAAAGAAAAGAAGTTGACCCTGAAAACAAACCACCAAAACCCTATGAATTCAGAAACCTCATTTTGGGTTATGCATTAAAATTCTAATCAATTAAAATATGAAAAATTCAATTATCCTTTTGTTTGTTCTTGGTTTATTTACCATGAATCTTTCTGCACAATCCTCCAAAATGGAATTGGCATTTAAAACCAGTTATGCATTCGAAAAAACCAGTGAATTCAACAAAGCTGCTAAGGAATTATTAGCTGTTTATTCAGAAGGTTCTTATGAATTAAACCTTCGTTTAGGTTGGTTATTGTACAATGATGGACAGCATTTAGAATCAATAAAAATGTACAAAAAAGCTGCTGCATTAATGCCTTATGCAATTGAACCAAAATTCGGTTTGGTTTATCCATTATCTGCTTTAGGCAATTGGGATGAAGTTCTCAATCAATATATTGGTATATTAAAAATAGATCCATCAAACACATTGGTAAACTATAGAATTGGATTGATTTATTATAACAGAAAAGAATATCCAAAAGCTATTCCGTATTTACAAAAGGTTGTAAATTTGTATCCGTTCTCTTATGATGGTTTGAACTTATTAGCATGGGCACAATATTTATCGGGTAATACAAGAGAAGCAAAAATGTTGTTTAACCGTTGCTTATTAACTAACCCTGGAGATGAATCTTCATTAGGCGGACTTAAATTGATTAAATAAAAATGGATTTCAAAATTGAATTCCCAATAAAAGCTCCTGATTCACTGCTTCGTTTTGATAGCAGCTTTTTTTTCGCAGGCTCCTGCTTTGCAGAAAATATGGCTTCCAAAATGCAAGATTTAATGTTGAATCAGGAGTTTCTTTATCACGGTATTTTATTTAATCCAATTAGTCTTTGTAAAGCATTTCAACAAATATTAAACCAGGAGATTCCTACAGATTCTCAAATCTTGGAAACAAATGGAATTTACCTTTCATGGAATCACCATGGTTCTGTTTACAAAAAAGACAAACAAGAACTCATCAAGTTCATCAGTGACAAGAATAAAAAGCAATACCAAAGTCTTAAAGATGCTAATAATCTAATCATATCCTTTGGAACAGCATTTGCTTATGAACTCATTGAAACAAATCAAATAGTTGCGAATTGCCACAAGATACCGGCAAAATCATTTCAAAAAAGATTATTAAGCATCAACGAAATTGTAACTGAATGGAAAAATTGCATTCAACAAATTCAAACATTAAACCCTGATTTAAATATCATTTTTACTGTTAGTCCGGTTAAATATTTAAAAGATGGAATTCACGAGAATAACCTTAGTAAATCAACCTTACTTCTGGCGGTAAATGAATTATGTAAAATTGAAAAGTGCACTTATTTCCCTGCATTTGAAATCGTACAGGATGAACTTAGAGATTACAGGTTTTATGGAAACGATATGGCACATCCAAGTGAACGAGCCATTTTATATGTTTGGGAAAAATTCGTCCAAAATTATTTCGACCAAAACTCCAAAGAAGCAATCAAGGAATTGAATCAGTTTTTCATGTTAAAAAATCACAGGATTTTACATGAAGGAACAAATGAACATCAACAATTCATCAATAAATTATCAGAAAAAGAAAAGGAAATCAAAATGAAATATCCTTTTCTTAATCTTTAATTGCTTTTACTTTTTCCAGGATTTCGAAGAGATTCTTTTTATCAATAAACCCTTTGGCTACAGAATAATATTTCCCATTAACTAAAGCCAAAATAGCTGGATATCCATTTACACCTAAATAATGTGATTCTTCAAAACCTTCCTTCGCTTTGGTTTCAAATTCACCTGATTTTAACTTGAGATAAAATTCCTCTTTGTTTAAATTCAAATCAATTAAAACCTTTTCATACGAACTTGAATCGCTAAGGTTTTTGCCTTCTTGAAAATGTGCCTGTTGAATTGCAGAAGCAAATTGAATGGCTTTTGTACTGTCCATACTTTTTACAATAGCCAATGCAATTGAAGGCAACATGGATGAAGTATGCAATGATTTCGTTTTTAATTGATCGATATAAGGCTGACCAAATTTCATTCCCGAATATTCCTCAACTCTTGGATATGCAGACAGGATATAGTCGGCAAAATCACCAATAGGACCTTCCCTTTCACCCAATACCATTCCACCACTTATGATTTTGAAATCGAAATCTGTTCCATATTGCTTTTCTGCCTCTTTTATTGTGTTTGAAAAGCCATAACACCAACCACACATAGGATCGAAAACATAAATAATCTGAGGTTTTGCGCTCATTGATAAGTGAATTAAAATGAAAAAACTAATGATTAAAAACTTCCTCATTGGGGATCTTTGAAATCAATTTTACGATGGGTTCCATCACAATAAGGTTTGTTTGAAGAAGCACCACAGCGACAAAATGCACTTACTTTATTTTTACTAGTTAGATTCCCGGCAGTATCTTTAACTGTAATATTTCCATACACTAAAACAGGACCATTTGGAACGATTTCAACAATGGTTTCTTCTGTACTTTCTGTTTGATTTGTTGCGCTTACCTGGTTTCCTTTTCTAACATAAGATAAAGCAGCACTCGGACACAAATCAATTTGTTTCATGATTTTATC
>JBMLOK010000226.1:7355-8596 GCA_049243005.1 Bacteroidia bacterium
TAACATAAGATAAAGCAGCACTCGGACACAAATCAATTTGTTTCATGATTTTATCTGCATCTGCTTTTGATAAGTCAACCCATGGTTTAAGACGAGGATTGAAAACTTCACTTAAACCATTCCAGCACTTTGTTGAATGTGAACAAAGAGAAGGTTTCCATGTTACAGAAATTTCTTCTGTTTCATATGTTTTGATAATATTTTCCATAGGATAAAATAAATCTCAAATTACATTTTTTTAGCAAATTCTTCTATAGAAAATCTTGTACCGCGATTATTCTCAGAATCTACCTGATGTGGTAGTAAATCAGGATTTTCACCTTTTTTCCCAATTGCCATCATTAATATCGGTTCATAATCTTCGGAAATACTTATAACTGATTTTAGCTTTTCCTTATCAAATCCACCCATTGGATGTAATTGTAAACCCAAATCAACTGCTTGTAATGCCATAGCCATATTTGCAGCACCAACATCATGCAAACGCATAAGATTAGGAGCATTGTTTTTGGTATAATTTAGCTTAGCCAAAACTGCTATTAAAACCGATGATTTTTTTGCCCATGCTTGATTTGTAGGTGCCAAAACGGAAAGCAATTGTTGGAATGAATTTTCATTTTCTGAAGTTGCATAAACATAATTCCATGGCTGCTCATTTACAGCGCTAAAACTCCATCTGGCAGCTTCAAACAATGAATTTAACTCCTCTTCTGAAATCTGATAAGTTGCAAATCCTCTGATACTTTTTCTATTTTCAATTAAATGATGAATTGAATGATTAACTGTATTGTCCATTAAATTTCAATATTAGTTTTATTGGTATTTCTGGTTTTTAAAGGAATTAAATACAAAGCTGATAACCCTGCTACAAAATGCATTGGTATAACTAAAAGAGCAAAGTTTGCAGGAGTTGGAGTTCCATCAGGCAGTGTTGTTTCAAATGCAGGAAAATTGCTTAACAACATAAAAGAAACTCCTAAAAACATGTATAATAAATAACCTCTGGTAAAATTTCTAATCAATAAAAAGTAAATGATTGATGCTAATAAAACAGGCAATATTGATGACATTACAACTGCTACCGAAAAACCTTTAGGTAAACCTGAAATATTCATAAATAAAATCCCCAATTGATTCCAAATGGTATTAATGGCAGCTGAAATTAATCCAGCCAAAAATCCGGCTCTTATTACTTTAGAAAATGTAATTGTCTTATTCATACAAATCAAATTATTACACAA
>JBMLOK010000227.1:0-2417 GCA_049243005.1 Bacteroidia bacterium
AAACCACTTCCCAGTTTCCTGGCAAATACAATTGGTAACCCAAAGAATTTAAAATGGGAACCAATGCTTTACCTGTTGTTTTTACAGCCAATTCACTTCCCTGAAACATATCACCAGTATCAAGAATAAATGTATTTGGATTCTTCTTTTTTGCATTTTTAAAATAGGTCGCTAAATGCGCGTATCCACCGGCTTTTCTAAAAGTTAGCTGATCGTTTTCCCAGAATAATTCATCATGAGGATACACCTGACAATGCACATCAGTAGTTTGTAGAATTTGAATTGTTTTTTCTTTTTCAGCTTCTGCATTTTCTACATTCAAAAATGTTTCTGAATCAGCAGCATCAAGCTCTGTACTTATAGAAGGAATAACGGCAACACCCATTCCTAATCGGCCTAAGTTCTTAAGAAAATCTCTTCTTTGTTTTGTATTTGTAGATGTATCTTTCATAATATTATTTTAAAAATGGTAGTTAACCAATAAGTTAAAAAGGCTCATATCAACCTTGTTCATCACATAATCAACATGATGAAAATTGGTATTTAATTGACCTTTATAAACATATAGTAATTCGAATTCAAATCCTTTTAAAAAACCACTTGCCATGTATTTTATATCTGCATTTAATTGCCAATAAGAAGGCATTCCATATTTATTCAAGTTGGCATTGGTTACACTTGGTAAATAAAAATGACCATAACTAAAATCGGTTTTTAAATGCTTTTTTTCAAAGTATTTACTTGCAACTACATTAAAAGCATGCACATCTCCAAAACCCTCATTTCTTTCACGAGGCATAAAGGTAAAAAACGGATCTCTTCCCCATTCCCTTGGCATTAAATAACGCCCATGTGATGTAATTCTATTGTAGTTAAAAGTTAGTATACCTAAATCTTGTTGAGCATAACCAATTCTTGAACCAAATGTATAAGACTTAGCGCCTTTATTCATGTAGGTTTCAGATTGGTTTTCGTTGCCCCCATTGTTTACAGCTTGGCTAGCTATAAACTGAGCACCAAGTAGTAGTTTTTGTTTCTTACTCGTTTTAATATCTCCGGTATATTGAAGAAGTGTATTATGAAATACATTTTCAACCAACATATCCCAAACCTCTATTTTATGTGTTTCTGCAATTTTATGAGAAAGTCCAAGGTACAAAATATAATCACTTCTGATTTTACCATTATACGAAGACTTTGTTCCATTTGGATTTAATCCACTTGGATAAACCCCAATAGACTCGCCAATATCATACCATTTTACAGTACTTCTTGGTGAAATTGAAAACAAATAACCTGCTTCAAATTTGGTATTTTTTATATCATTCAAACTCAAAATCATTCCATCAACTAAAGTTGGTCTCATTCTACCATCCTGAGGATTAATAAATGGAGTTTTAATATGTTGTTTACCAAATTTAAGGTTCGATTTTTTGAAATTGTATTTGATGTATAAATCCTCCAACCTATCTAAATCAGAATGATTATCGGGGTTTTCAATATCAAACAAACCAATTTCATACCTGCTGCTTTGCTTTACAATTGGGTCTTTTGCAGCTAAGTCAGACGATTTAAGATTGTAAATAAAATAACCACTAATACCAATTTGAAAATTCTTAAAATTACCGGTTTCATAACCAATTCCCATTCCAAATGCATTGGCATAATAATCACTCAAATCACCTTCATTATCGGTTGCCATAAAATAGTATCTGGCATGACCAAAAAATGTTCCTTGTCTGAAAAAATGCTGAAAATTCAAGGTATCTTCAGCATCTCTGCCCCTTTCGGTATGGTGTACATAAGGTCCATTTTGAGCAAAAACCTGAAATCCTGAACCAAAAAAAATCAATAAAAATAAATAACGAAAAGTTTTCACTAGTTACCTGCTTTTATATAAACCCAACCCTCTTCTTGTTTCACAACAATTTCACCAATACCCATTTTTACATAAGCCATATCAGGTAAAATTGCTTCTTTCGGAATTTCTCTTTCTCTCAAAGTATTTTCACATACCACAAATACAATTCCTCTTTCTTTTAATGCATAAATTTCAGTTTTAAATCCTGTTTTTTCAGCATTTAAAAAATCAACGCCGGGTCCATGACAAACTACTTCGATAGCAACTGTATCTCCCCAACCATTTTTAAGGTTGTTTAATTGTTTGATTAAACCTTTATGAACCATTGCATCACCTGAGGTTAATTGCATGACGATTCGGTGTTTTATTACCGACTTTTTGTGTTTGTGTTCTTTTTTATCTTTTGATTTTGATTGAGCAAAAGTTTGTTGACTAGCAACAATTAACATGACTGCTAAAATCAAACGTATTATATTTTTCATTTCTAAAAATTAAGCTTGTTTTTTGTTTTCGTCCTTTTTCTTTTTGATAGGTTTAAAAGGACCATATTTATGTT
>JBMLOK010000228.1:0-2121 GCA_049243005.1 Bacteroidia bacterium
ATCTTCTCCATTTTTCTACCCTTCGCTAATTCATCAACTAATTTGTCTAAATACCTAACTTTTTGAGTTAATGGATTTTGAATCTCTTCAACTTTATAACCACAAATATTTCCTGTAATTAAATGAGAGTTTGTGTTCAAATTAGCTTTAGAGAAGAATTCCTCAAAATTGATTTTATCTTGAATCATTTCATTTAGCTGACTTTCATTAAATCCACATAACCATTCAATTACTTCATGTAATTCGGAAATTGTTCTACCTTTTTTCTCAACTTTTGTAACATAATGAGGGTAAACAGAACTAAAACTCATTTTGGCAATTTTCTCATCATGGTGACTCGTGCTTTTCATTTGTTTGATTTATCAATTACAGTTTTTCCAATTTACCTTTTCGTTTCACAATGTTCTTATAATCCCATTGAATATTTATGGATTTTTGAAGCCATCTTTTTAAATCTTCATGGATTATTTCATTGATATCATTATAAAATACTGACGCATCTTTGAATTTTTTACCTACAACACTTAAACCTTCTTCTTCAAAATCAGCGCCACTCCAAAACATCAATCTGATACCAGCTTTTTGTTTACTATAGCCAACAATTGGGTTTCCTTCCAAAAACCAAACAGGGTGAGAATGCCAGATTTTTGACTCAGAATTATTTAGTTCATTTTCAATTATTGCAGATAATTCCTCGCATAACAGCTTAAATCCTGTTTCGAATTGTGCATTGTATTTTACAATTTCAGAGTTAATCATTTTGGAGAAATTCTTTATTAAAGTTCAATTTAAAGAGAATTTCACAAAACCCTATTTTTTGATTTTAACTGTTTTGGTCATTTAAATCTCAAGTTCATCTAGCAAATTGGTTGTTTTAGTTTTTTTTACTCGAATTGCCGTTATCAAATCGGCATTTTTGATTTATGATAAACTTTATAAATGAACTTCAATTAAGGAATCCTGAATTATATTGGTTTGGATTTTTTAATTTTTTTATTGCAGCCATACTTGTAATTCTAATTCCCTTTATTCAAATAAAAGTATTGGGTATTCATGCTTTTATCAAACCAATAAAGTTTGCTTTATCAATTGCAATCTATTCATGGACAATGGCATGGTATATGTTTTATCTTAAAGATACCAACTTAAACTGGATGAATTGGTCGATTATAGTATTGTTGGGTTTTGAAATAATTTATATTGCTTTTCAAGCTGCTAAAGGACAATTGAGTCACTTTAATTTAAGCACACCTGTTTATTCAATGTTATATGGTTTAATGGCGATGGCCGCTTCAGGAGTAACATTAATTACAGCTTATGTTGGTATTTTATTTCTTAAACAAGACAATTCCAATTTGCCTGAATACTACCAAATTGCCTTACATAGTGGCATTTGGATATTTGTAATCTTTTCATTTCAAGGCTTTGCCATGGGTTCGAAATTGACACATACCATTGGCGCATTAGATGGAGGAAAAGGCATTCCGTTTTTAAATTGGAGCATCAATGCTGGCGACTTAAGAATTGCACATTTTATAGGCATGCATGCATTACAAGTCATTCCAATTTTGGCTTATTACTTCTTTAAAAATTCTACCTTAACAATCTATGTATCGATTGTTTATGCTTTTTTAGCCATCATCACATGGTATATGGCTATCAAAGCCAAATCACCATTTTATTTCCTGAATTAATCATTTACAATAAGTCATTCGCCAAATTTGCTAACTCTGATCTTTCTCCTTTTTCTAAAGTAATATGAGCATACATTGGATTGTTTCTTATCCTGTCGATGAGGTAGGAGAGTCCATTTGATTGAGAATCCAAATATGGAGTGTCAATCTGGTAAATATCACCTGTAAAAACAATTTTAGTTCCTTCACCGGCTCTTGTTATAATTGTTTTTACTTCAAGCGGAGTGAGGTTTTGAGCTTCATCAACTATAAAAATAATATTCGATAAACTTCTTCCTCTAATATAAGCCAACGGAGTAACCAATAGTTTTTCCTGATTAACCATATCCGTAATTTTCTGGTATTCCTTATCTGTTTCTTTCCATTGGTTTTGAATCAACTTCAAATTATCCCAAAGAGGTTCCATATAAGGATTGATTTTTGATTT
>JBMLOK010000228.1:2221-7715 GCA_049243005.1 Bacteroidia bacterium
CATTCTTTAAAATTAAATAATGATTGGCATTGGGTTTGTATTTTAAAACCAATTCATAATGCACAAAACCTTTTACATAAATTTCATCAATTACACTTGCTTTAACTTTTTCGATAATTGTATTACCTGTATAAAGTGTATCAACATTTTTAATCTTTCCGGTTTCATAATCCTCAGCAACTATACCTAAAGATTTACCTTTAAGTCGAAGATTTACATCTTTAGTTACAAGAATAACAGGTCGGCCTGGATTTTGATCACGCATAGCCATTGCAGCATTTAAAATCCTGTGATCAGCTTTTCTTTCTCCAAAAATAACCTGGGCATCCATGCTGGCTTTTTCCAACATAATAACTTTAAAACGACCTCTGGTTGGACCATTAATCGGAATCCATTCACTTATTATATGTTCGCTCGATAGTTTATCTAAATACCTAATAAATTCCCGTGCTTCAAAATTGATGGTATCATTTCCTTTTTTGAAATTATCGAGTTCTTCCAAAACTGTAATTGGAATGGCAACATCATGCTCCTGAAAATTCTTGATGGCATTATGGTCGTATAAGATAACCGATGTATCTAAAACAAAGATTTTTCTAGGTTCTTGTTCTTTTTTTAGAATAACTTTTTTTGAAGAAGTTTTTTTAGGAGCTGTCTTTTTAACAACTTTTTTTATTGCAATTTTCTTAGCCATATTCAGGTCGTTCTTTATTCAAGAACGTGAACCTCAATAAAACTTACACCAATATTTTGTTCACAGCTGTGAATTTAGATTTTGAATTAAGCCGGAAATGCCTTTAATACTTGGCTTTTGAGCTATGTTAATTCTTTGATAAGGTGGGAGTGTTGGGGATAAAGTTGACATAATTCAGACTGATTTGCCAATTCAAAATCCTCAAAATCAAATCCAGGAGCAACAGTACAACCTACTAAACTAAAGCCATTTTTTACTTCACATCTAGATCCGAACCAAATACCGGCAGGAATGACAGCATGTAAAACTTCGCCATTACTAATATTTCTACCCAATTTAATGTGGTTTAGTTTTCCATCAGAGTCAATTGAATAAACTGAAAGCGAATCTCCATCATAAAAATGCCAGTGTTCTTCGGCAGCAATTCGATGAAGGGCTGAAAACTGGCCATTTTTTAATAAGAAATAAATATGTGTACTTAAACTTCTATCGCCGCCAAAACCAGCGGGAAGGTGTTCTTTTTTTAGACTAATTGTGCTTCTAAAATCTTCTTTAAAAGCACCTCCTTCAACGTGTTGAAGGAGGTTTAGTTCTTTTATATAATCTTCTGCTTTCACTATTGATTAATGAACGTGGTCATCACCAAAAACTTCAGCTTTGTGCCCAAAATGGTGCACGAAATCTCTCATTTCATCTGCCAATTCTTTGTTATTGGTAGCTCTTTCATAGGTATCACAAAGTGTTGCAAGTGTTTGAAACATGAATAAATTCATTTCATCAACTTTCATTTCTGATGTCCATAAATCAATTCTCATGGCATTTTGTTGTAAGCCATCATACAAGCTTAACATCATTGCTTTCGCAGGTTCTTTGCCTTCAAAGTCGGCATCATCAGCATCCCACTCAATATGAGCAGGCATATTGGTTTCATCTAAATGAACGTCTATTCTAATTTGAGATGTTTTTACAATTTCAGGAGTTTTTTTCTCTTGGTTATTTTCCATTTTAATCAAGTTGTTCTTTAAGTTCGGTAAGAAATTGCTTTAAGTTTAAAAGCTTATCGGTTATAGCAGATTTATCTGCCAATTTGTTTTTGATTTTTAATTTTTCTTTAGCACCAGGTAAAGTATGACCTTCAATTTTTACCAATTGATAAATTATTTTGATGGTTTCAATATCTTCTAAGCTAAATTTTCTAGTGCCTTTTGAGGTTTTTCTAGGACTAAGTTCATTAAATTCTTTTTCCCAAAACCTAATTAAGGATGGGTTTAATTTTAATAGGTCAGAAACTTCACCAATTGTGAAATATAATTTTTCTATTTCGTCCTGATTATGATTCAAAAGCAAAAATGGGTTTAGTCGAATGATTGACCTTCGCGGTTAGCAATCTCTCTGATGGCCTGGTATTCTTCTTCTGTTAAATCATTGAAGAAGTAATTAATAGGATTGATTTTGTTTTCTCCTTTAATAATCTCGTAATGAACATGCGGTGCTGTAGATGTTCCGGTACTTCCAACATAACCAAGTAATTCGCCTCTTTGAATTTTTTGGCCAGGTTTTACTTTCATTTTGCTCATGTGTGCGTATAATGAACGATAACCAAATCCATGATTGATGATAACATGGTTTCCATATCCATTTCCGTTTTCTGCAGTTTCAATTTTACCATTTCCTGTGGCATAAATAGGAGTTCCGTGAGGAGCTGTAAAATCTATACCCGAATGGAATTTATGTGTTTTGAAAATAGGATGAATTCTATATCCAAATCCTGATGCAATTCTTTTTAAATCTTTATTTGATATTGGCTGAATTGCAGGGATACTAGAAAGAAATACAGTTTTATTTGCGGCTAATTTTCCTAATTCATCAAATGATTTTGATTGAACATAAACCTTTGCCGCTAATTCATCAACTTTTTCGTTTAAGGCAATTAATTCATCAGAGTTCTCAAAACCATTTAGCATTTTATATTTTTCAATGCCTCCGGTCCCGGCTTTTCTAATACTAATATCAATTGGATCTGCCTCAAATATTGCTCGGTAAATATTTGCATCTCTATCTTGTAGTTCAGCTAAAACACCTCCAAGTTCTTCAATTTTTTTGTTTAATACCTTAATTTGTGCTTGATATTGCTCGTTTTCACGTTTTAGAGTCTTTTCTTTAGGAGAATCAATAAAACTATAAATTGCTAAAACCATCATTGCCCCAGCCACAACCGATGCTGAAAGAAATCCGAAAACCCTGAAAACAACAGTCGTTAAACTTGTTCTCACTTTCTCGAAATCTAATTTATGTGGATTATAAAAGTACTTATTCTTCGCCATTTTCCCCCCGTTTTTTATTTCCCCAATATATTGTAGACAATTGGGGATGCAAAATTAAATATTTTTCTGCAAATTCAGGCCTGAAATTAATATTAAAATTAAAATATAAAGCAATGACTGCCAACGAAATACGTAAACAGTTCCTAGAATATTTTCAAAGTAAAGGTCACCAAATCGTTCCTTCTGCTCCAATTGTGGTTAAAAATGATCCTACACTCATGTTTACAAATGCGGGTATGAATCAGTTTAAAGATTGGTTTTTAGGAAACGAAGAACCCAAATATAAAAGGGTTGCTGATACTCAAAAATGTTTACGTGTTAGCGGGAAACATAATGATTTAGAAGAAGTTGGGGTTGATACTTACCATCATACCATGTTTGAGATGTTGGGAAATTGGAGTTTTGGAGATTATTTCAAAACAGAAGCAATTGAATGGGCCTGGGATTTATTGACCAATGTTTACAAATTAGACAAAGACCGTTTATATGTTACCGTTTTTGAAGGTGATGAAAAAGAAGGACTTGCTTTTGATCAGGAAGCTTTTGATGAATGGAAAAAGTGGATTGCTCCTGAGCGAATTTTAATGGGTAATAAAAAGGATAACTTCTGGGAAATGGGTGATACCGGTCCTTGTGGTCCTTGCTCTGAAATTCATGTTGATTTACGTTCTGATGCTGAAAGAAAAGCAGTTGATGGAAGCACATTGGTTAATAACGATCATCCTCAGGTAATTGAAATCTGGAACAATGTGTTTATGGAATTCAACAGAAAAGCTGATGGGAAATTAGAAAAACTACCGGCACAACATGTTGATACTGGAATGGGTTTCGAAAGATTGGTAAGAGCTATTGAAGGTAAATCTTCAAATTATGATACTGATGTTTTTGTGCCAAGCATTAAATTTATTGAGGCTCATAGTGGAATAAAATACAATTTCAGCGACTCAATTTCTGATATTTCCATGAGAGTAATTTCAGACCATATCAGAGCAATTTCTTTTTGTATAGCTGATGGTCAACTGCCTTCTAATAATGGCGCCGGTTATGTAATCAGAAGAATTTTAAGAAGAGCTGTTAGATATGGTTTTCAGTTCCTGAACTTTAAGGAGCCATTTTTAGAAAAATTGAGTGGCCAAATTGCTGAACATTTCAAAGATATTTTCCCTGAATTGTATAGCCAGCGTGAATTTGTTGCAAAAGTAATTCGTGAAGAAGAAGTGAGTTTTTTAAGAACTTTAGAGAACGGATTAAGACGTTTAGACCAAATTATTTCTAACCTAAAACAAGGTGAAGTAATTGATGGAAGAATTGTTTTTGAACTAAATGATACATTTGGTTTTCCTGTTGATTTAACATCACTTTTAGCTAGAGAAAAAGGTTTTGGAATTGATGAAGCCGGTTTCAAAATAGCATTAGAAGAACAAAAGGCACGTTCAAGAAAAGCTACAGAAATTAATACTGATGATTGGCAGGTTTTATTACCAGAGGAAGCGAGTAAATTCTTAGGATATGATTTGCTTGAATCTGAAGTTAAAATCATGAAATTCAGAAAGGTAAAAGCAAAAGGAAAAGAATATTTCCAATTGGTATTTAATCAAACTCCATTTTATCCAGAAGGTGGTGGACAGATTGGTGATACAGGATTTATCTCAAATGCAAATGAGAAAATTCAAATTACCAATACATTGAGAGAGAATAATATGATTATTCATCTTGTAGAAAGTATTCCTACAAATCCAGAAGCAATTTTTATTGCTGAAGTTGATGCTGAAAAACGCTCTTTAACTGAAAATAATCATAGTGCAACTCACTTATTGCATGCTGCATTACGACAAGTTTTAGGTAAACATGTTGCTCAAAAAGGCTCATTGGTAAATTCAGATTATTTACGTTTCGACTTCTCTCATTTTTCAGCAATGACAGATGTAGAAATTGCTAAAGTTGAACAAATTGTCAATCAAAAAATCAGAGAGAATATTTCTTTAGATGAAAGAAGAAATGTTCCAATTGCAGAAGCAGAAAAAATGGGTGCAATGATGTTGTTTGGTGAAAAATATGGTGATTCAGTTCGCGTGATAACTTTTGATGAAAAGTACTCAAGAGAATTATGTGGTGGAACTCATGTTAAATCTACAGGCAAAATTGGGATGTTTAAAATTACATCTGAATCGGCTGTAGCTGCAGGTGTGAGAAGGGTTGAAGCAATCAGTTCTCTTGCTAGTGAAAAGTATGTTTCTGAAATGGAATCGAGCTTAAAAAGTTTAAGAGAGGTACTTAAAACCAAAGATCTTCAAAAAGCTCTGGAAGATTTGATGAATGATAAATCAGAATTGCTGAGAAAACTAGAAATTCTGGAATCTGAAAAAACTCAAATCATAAAATCAGAATTAAAGAATAAAGTAAAAGCTGTAAATGACTTTAACATAATTGTAGAACAGATTGAATTAAATTCAGCAGAACAATTAAAGAATTTGTC
>JBMLOK010000229.1:0-1279 GCA_049243005.1 Bacteroidia bacterium
GGATACCAATTCCTAAATTTACATAATAACCATCTTTTAATTCTTTGGCTATTCTTTTTGCAATTCCAAATTTATCAAGCATGGGGCGAAGATATAAAGATTGTAAAGAAAAAACATTACTGTTTTCAAATGAAACAACAAAGACAGTTCACTTCATAAAATCAATATGAAATGCTTTTCAAAGTTGATTTCTAATCAATTAAATTATCTCATGGAATTCTTATTTCGGAATTCTCGGGTTCATTACTTTAAACCAGATTGGTGGAATGGCAGCCAAAAAGAACAATCCTGCATAACCACTTGGCAATTTATGTGAAGTCGGATAATTCTGTAAGGTATGATAAGGTTTTGACGCGTAAAAATGATGGTCGGCATGGCGACTTAAATCAACTAATACAAACCTGCTTACAAATAAATCTGAATCCCAACTGTGAATTTCTGTTACCCTTGTATTCTCTTCCCTACTCATTCCGTAATGTTCGATATAGTTGGTATACTCCAATAAAAAATTGGCTGTAAAACATTGAACTATCCAAGCTAAAACAAGCCATTCTCCACCAATCACAAAAAAGAAAATCAATAACAAAACATGCAAAATCAATTGTCTGTAAACATAATGGTTCAACAAATTCAATCTCTTTCCTTCCTTGTTTAATCTTTCATGTTCCAATTGAATAGCACCTGTAAATTGTCCGGAAACAGAACGCCCAAAAAATGTATACAATGATTCATCCTTTTTAGCTGTAGCAGGATCTCTGTCGGTAGCAACCCATTTATGATGCACCCTTAAATGTTCTACAAAAAAGTAAGTATTTCCTGCACTAAAGAGTAAGAATTTACCCATTGCCTGCATGAATTTATTTTTACGATGAATCAATTCATGTGCAACAACAATAGCCGATGAACCTGAATTAATGCCAGTACTTAAAGCAGCCGGAATGACAAACAATGGAGATAAAATTCCATTCATATATCCCCAAACCAAACTTGCTAATACTGCAATTTGAAAAGGAATATGTAACAATAAAATGAAATCAGGAATCCAGTCGTTTTTAGATGAATGTTCATTGGAGGTAAAAGCCGGACCAATCCATTCGAACAAAGCCAAAATCCCTAATGAATAAACAAGGTTGGCAAAACTCCACCATTCGCCATGTAGGTTTCCATAAATACAAACCAGCGCCGGACTCAAACTAAATAAATACAATGAATTTCTAAGACTCAATTTCATTTTCTTTTTTACCTAAATTTTTAATCAGAAAACCAATATAAACAACAA
>JBMLOK010000230.1:0-5501 GCA_049243005.1 Bacteroidia bacterium
CAGTTAAAACCATTATTAAACAATAAAATTTCTGATACAGACCGCAAAAAGGTTTTAGATGCCTTGGGAAGTGCAGCTTCGAATTATAGAAATCAGATTTACAAAAACGGATTTAAAGGTACTAAACAAAAACTTGCTGTTGATGGACTTAAAGCTTTCACCCAGGTTTGCCTTGATTTTATTGAGCATTCAATAGCTGCCAATCAAAGAGAAGATAAATTGTACCATGCTTATAATTTAATGAGTGTTAAAGGTAACGAAGTTCATATTTCATACTTAAGTGAAATGTTAGAAGGACAGGTTGCAGTTTTAAGCTCAGGTAAATTAACCGCCAAAGAAAGTTTAGAGGTTTTAGATGCATTAAGAAATAGTTCTTTATATAGAAAAGACCAGAGCAGTTATATATTATATCCTAACAAGGAATTGCCTAAGTTTTTGGAGAAAAACACACTTTCAGAAAACTTAGTAAACAAATCAAGCTTATTAAAATCACTGGTAGCATCAGGAAATACAAGCATTCTAAATAAAGACATTAAAGGTAATTATCATTTTAATGGTAACTTCAATAATGCTAATGATGTTAAAAAAGCCCTCGATAATTTAAAAGAAAAAGGTGAATACCTTGATTTGATTAAAAATGAAGAGGCTTTAATTTTAGACATTTTTGAAGAAGTGTTTAATCACAAAGCATTTACCGGTCGCTCAGGAACCTTCTTTGCTTTTGAAGGATTGGGTTCTATATACTGGCATATGGTTTCGAAATTGCATTTGGCGGTTTATGAAGTGATTGAAAAAGCTTATGAAGTCAATACTGATGCATCAACTCTTGCGGGATTACAAAAACATTTTAATGATATAGCTGCAGGAATTGGGGTTCATAAAACACCTGAAGTTTATGGTGCTTTCCCTACTGACCCATACTCTCACACTCCTTACCATAAAGGTGCTCAACAGCCCGGTATGACAGGTCAGGTTAAGGAAGATATTCTTACTCGTTTTGGAGAATTAGGTGTGAAAGTAAATGATGGAAAGTTGAAATTTACTCCGCAAATACTTCAAAAGGAAGAGTTTCTTTCAGAAGCAAAAAACATTGAATATGTAAATGTAAATGGTGAAGTAAAAAGTTTATCACTGAATAAAAACTCAATGGCATTTACCGTTTGTCAGGTTCCGGTTATTTATGAATTAGGTGGCGAAAATAAAATTGAAATTCATTTTAAGAACAACAATGAAACCATCAATGATTTGGAGTTAAGTAAAGAAATTTCTGATTTGATTTTCCAAAGAAGGAATGAAATTATAAGCATTAAAGTACAACTAACATTATGAAAATAAAATTCTTATTCAAAACATTATTATTTGGAATCTTATCAATTTTAGTTGTTTCATGTAATCAACACCTAATGAATTCTACAAAAACCAAGACTAAAACTGCCAAACAAATTTTAGGCGATCCTAATTATCAAGCCATTTGTTATGGAGGCTATAGAAAAAGCAATAGAGATATTCAACCTACTTTAGCTCAAATAAAGGAGGATATGATGATTCTTTCGGCCATGAACATTAAGTTTATCAGAACTTACAATGTTCATTATGATGAAGTAAAAAACCTCTTACAGGTTATTACCGACATGAAAAAAGAGAATCCGAATTTTGAAATGTATGTGATGTTAGGAGCTTGGATAGATTGCAAAAATGCATGGACAGGTCAAACTCCGATTCACAATGAGGAAAGCAGCAGAAATGAAGTAGAAATGGCGGAAACCGTTCGTTTAGCTAATCAATATCCTGATATTATAAAAGTAATTTCGGTTGGAAACGAAGCCATGGTAAAGTGGGCAACCAATTATTTTGTAACACCTGATATCATTTTAAAATGGGTTAATTACTTACAAAATCTAAAAAAGGAAAATAAGTTAAACCCTGATATTTGGATAACTTCTTCAGACAATTTTGCATCATGGGGAGGCGGAGATAATTCCTATCACATTCCTGATTTAGAAAAATTGTACAAAGCTGTGGATTATATCTCCATGCATACTTATCCAATGCACGATACGCATTATAATCCTGTATTCTGGGGAGTTATGCCACATGAATCATCATTAAAAATTCAGGAACAAATCGACTCATTAATGTTAAGAGCCCGAGATTATTCAAAGAATCAATATAGAAGTGTTAAAAACTACATGAAATCATTGGGTATTGATAAACCTATTCATATAGGCGAAACAGGCTGGGCTAGTATGTCGAAAGATTTATATGGAGATAATGGTTCAAAAGCATGTGATGAATACAAGTCCTCTATTTTCTATAAAATGATGAGAGAATGGACAAATGAAGAAAAAATTGCCTGTTTTTATTTCGAAGCATTTGATGAAAACTGGAAAGACCAAGGCAATCCATTTGGCTCAGAAAATCATTTCGGACTCTTTACAATTGATGGGAAAGCCAAGTATATGTTATGGAATGAAGTAGATAAAGGAACCTTCAAAAACCTAAAAAGAGATGGAAATACCATCACTAAAAGTTATGAGGGTAATTTGAATAGTTTACTTGAGGAAGTTAAAATACCTAAATTCAAAAATTAAAAAGTTTACTTATGAATAGTTCCAATAGTGTTTTTAAAATAAACAATATTCACTTACTTTTATTAATATTGGTTTTAACAAGCAGTTGTAATTCAAAAAAGATGAATGTAGAAATTTATGAAACTTCAAAAGCCGGAAAACATTTTGAAAAGGTAGAACCCGGTTCAAATGAAAAATCAGACATTACTATTGAATTAAACGCTGATGAAAAGTTTCAAACCATTACAGGATTTGGAGGTTCGTTTACTGAAGCCAGTTGTTTTTTACTGAATCAACTTGGAGATTCAAATAAAACCAAAGTTCTAAATGCCTATTTTAGTGAAAATGAAGCAAACTATTCTTTAAGCAGAACCACTATTGCATCTTGCGACTTTTCTTTGAATAATTATACGTATGCGCCTGTTGAGAATGATTTAAAATTGGAGCATTTCACCATTGAACATGACCAAAAAGATATCCTTCCAATTATAAAAGAAGCTCAAAAAATTTCAGGTAATCATTTTCAAATCATTGCATCACCATGGACTTGTCCGCCATGGATGAAAGACAATAAAAAATATGTTGGAGGTAAATTACTTCCTGAGCACTACCCGACTTTTGCTTTGTACTTTGAAAAATATTTAGAGGCTTATAAAAAAGAAGGCATCAACATTTGGGGAATTACAATAATTAATGAACCACATGGCAATGGAAACAATTGGGAAAGCACTCATTTTTCACCAAAAGAAATGACCGATTTTGTTGAGTTTCATTTAGGACCCAAATTAGAAAAAACAGAATTTAGTGGTGTAAAAATATTGGGTTACGACCAAAACAGAGCCGGATTAAAAGAATGGGTTGATGAAATGTACAGGAATGAAAAATCAAGCCAATATTATGCAGGAACAGCCATTCACTGGTATGAAAGCACTTATGACTATTTCCCAAAAGCTTTGGATTATGCTTATACCAAAACTCCACAGAAACATTTAATACAAACAGAAGCTTGTATTGATTCTGAAGTGCCACATTGGAATGAAGACGAATGGTATTGGAAAAAAGAAGCTACAGATTGGGGCTGGGATTGGGCAAGTGATGCTGATAAACATTTACATCCTAAATATGCTCCTGTTCACAGATATGCAACTGATATCATTGGTTGTTTAAATCATGGTGTTGATGGCTGGGTTGACTGGAACATGGTATTAGATAAACAAGGTGGTCCAAACTGGTTTAAAAACTGGTGTATTGCACCTATTATTGTTGATACGACATCAGACGAAGTATATTTTACTCCCTTGTATTATACCATGAAACATTTCAGTAAATTCATTCGTCCGGGTGCAAAAAGAATAGCATGGAAAATGGAAGATAAAGACATCATGTGTACAGCACTGGAAAACAAAGATGGCTCAATTGTAGTGGTATTATTTAATCCTACAACCAATGCAAAGAGCATCAATATCAATCTAAAAGATAAAAAGCTTCAAACCAATTTAAATGGAGAAGCCATACAAACAGTTCTGATTAAGTAAGCCAAACAAACCTATAAACCAACAAAATGAACCACATAGTAAAATCAGGCAAAGTACCATTTACCCAAAAACTAGCTTTTGGATTAGGTATGTTAGCCAATCAAATGTTTCCGGCAACCTTGGGAATTTTTATTGTAATCCTTGTTGAAAACCTAGGATTTCCGGGTTGGATGCTGGGTATTATTTATTTTGTACCTAAATTATTTGATGCAATTACCGACCCGATTATGGGTTATATTTCAGATAATACCAAATCGAAATGGGGAAGAAGACGTCAGTATGTAATTATAGGTGCTATCATGACAGGAGTTGCTTTTGGATTTATGTGGCAATTGTATTCGAGCAATTCAGTTAACTATAATTTTTACTATTTTCTAATTTGGTCATTGGTATTTTACTTAGGGATAACCATATTTAGTGTGCCTTATGTGGCAATGGGTTATGAGATGAGTGATGATTTCCATGAAAGAACCAATATTATGGCAACCGCTCAATTAATTGGTCAGTTGGCATGGGTACTAGCGCCTTGGTTATGGGTGATTATGAATCCGGAGTATAATTTTTTCACATCAGGTGAAATTGCAACCCGAACATTAGCAATTTATGTAGCAATTGGATGTACAATTTTGGCTGCTATCCCCGGAATTTTTATTGATAGTAAATCGAGTTTGAATGAAAATTATGAACCATTAACTTTAAAAAATGCTAGCAGAAGTTTTGATTTAATTATTCAAGGTTTTAAAGAAGCTTTATTAATTATTCCATTTAAGAAACTATGTATTGCAACATTTTTGATTTTTAATGCATTTAATACAACAGCTGGATTCTCTTATTTCATTATCAAATACTATTTATTTAATGGCACCGGCATGGGCTTATGGCCTACTCTATTTGGTTGTGTTGCGGCTGTATTCACCACTGTTTTAATCATACCTATTGTTTCGATGATGTCGAAAAAAATGGGTAAAAAGATGGCTTTTGTTTGGTCACAGGGAATTTCAATTATTGGTTATGTATCCTTGTTGTTTTTGTTTGTACCGGGCAAACCTTATTTGTTTCTGTTTGCATTACCCTTTATTTCTTTTGGAATTGGAAGTTTATTTACATTAATGATGTCGATGACTTCAGATGTGATTGATATCGATGAATTAAATACAGGTAAAAGAAGAGAAGGTATTTTTGGTGCCATTTACTGGTGGATGGTAAAGTTTGGATTGGCAATTGCAGGTCTTTTAAGTGGATTAATTTTAACCATTATTGATTTTAATTCAGGTGCTCCAACTCAAACCTATGAAACCATGTTTAGCTTGAGATTATTCTTCTCAGCTATTCCATTGTTAGGAACATTAACAGCTATTTGGGTGATGTGGGATTATGATGTGGATGAAAACAAAGC
>JBMLOK010000230.1:5601-25219 GCA_049243005.1 Bacteroidia bacterium
TTAAATATCCTTAAAAACCATACAGAATGGATTCGTGTATTCTCTTGTACAAATGGATATGAGAACCTTCCTAGATTAGCTAAAGAAATGGGCCTAAAAGTATTAATGGGCGCATGGATTGGAACTGATAAAGATGAAAACGAAAGAGAAGTTCAATCTTTAATCAAACTTGCAGCTGAAGGAAATATCGATATGCTTTCTGTTGGAAACGAAGTTTTGTTCAGAGGTGATCAGGATGTTCAAACCTTAATTTCTTATATCAATCAGGTTAAACAAAATACCAAAAACATTTCGGTTTCTTATGTTGGTATTTATAATGAATATATCGATAATCAGCAATTAATTGAAGTGAGTGATAAAATTCTGATTAATTGTTATCCGTTTTGGGAAGGTTCAAACATTGAACATGCATCTGTTTATCTTCAGGAGATGTATCAAAAGATTAACAAAATTGCCAAAGGAAAAGAGATTATTGTAACAGAAACAGGTTGGCCAAGTAAAGGTCAGGTTATTGGAGAAGCCATTCCTTCTTCTGATAATTTAATGATTTATTTTATTGAAGCACAAGCTTGGGCAAAAGCAGCAAATGTTCAATTATTCTACTTTTCGTCGTTTGATGAAACATGGAAAATTCGTTTTGAAGGTGGCGCAGGAACCTCTTGGGGACTTTGGGATGTAAATGAAAATTTTAAATTTTAATTAAAGATAATATTATGTCGTACAGAAAAGAGCATTTGTTTAATCAGGAACAGTATGAAGCTCAAATATTGAATCATGAAACACAAATAGTAAATTATGAAACTTCAATTGAGTTTAGTGTTCCTGAAAAAGAAGATGAATTAAAAAAAGCTTTTCATGATATCTTATCAAATGGAGTTCACGGCTTTTGTTTCAGTATGTATGAAGATGGACAAAGACCGGGAGATCATATCAGCAGAGAACAGGTAAAACGCAGATTGGAAATATTGAATCCACATTGCAAATGGGTACGTTCTTTTTCATGTATTGAAGGAAATGAATTTGTGCCAGTTGTTGCTAAAGAAATGGGCATGAAAACTTTGGTTGGTGCTTGGCTTGGCAACGATTTAGAAAAAAATGAATTAGAAATTGAAGCATTGATTCAATTAGCCAAAGACGGCATGGTTGATATTGCAGCTGTTGGAAATGAAGTTTTATACAGAAAAGATTTAAGCGAAGATCAGCTTCTAGATTATATCAAAAGAGTGAAGGAAGCTATACCAACAAATATTCCTGTTGGATATGTAGATGCCTATTATGAATTTAGCATCAAACCAAGAATAACAGAAGCCTGTGATGTGATTTTATGTAACTGTTATCCTTACTGGGAAGCTTGTCCGTTTGAATATTCATTGGGACATATGAACAGCATGTATCACCAAGCAATGGCTGCTGGTAATGGCAAAAAAGTGATTGTTACTGAAACCGGATGGCCAAGTCATGGTGAAGGATTAAGAGAAGCGATACCTTCAGAAATAAATGCATTGAAGTATTTTGTTAATACCCATTACTGGGCAAAAAATAACCAGATTGAAACATTCTATTTCTCATCATTTGATGAAAGCTGGAAGGTTGGTCCTGAAGGTGAAGTAGGCGCCCATTGGGGAATCTGGGACAAACATGAAGAATTGAAGTGGTAATAATAAAATTCTTATACCCTTTATTTTAACAATTTAAGTTTAAGGTCCTGCTTAAATTGTTTACTAAGGGGTATAATTATTGATTTTACCGTAACATCTGAATCAGAAATTTCTTCAACATAATTTAGGTTGATAACGTATGACCGATGAACCTGCAAAAAATTATCATTGGGCAAAGAACTGAGAAACTCTCCTAGTTTTTTTCGAACTAAAGTTTTACTGTTACCATGATTAATTTCCAGGTAGTTTTTAAAGGATTGAATATAAATTATTTGATCAAAAGGGATTTTACAAAAACTGAAACCTGATTTGACAAAAATATGAGTTTGCTTTTCAATCAGGTCCTCTTCATTTTCTAGTTTAGTATTTGCTAAGTAAGATTTCTTATTTGTTTTTAAACTTTTTATTATAAGTGATATAGCTATATATAGTTCATTTTGTCTGATTGGCTTAACTAAATATCCAAAAGGATTAGAATCTATTGCTTTATTAATCGTTTTACTATCACTGTATGCCGTTATAAATAAGAAGGGTAATCCATAATTTTTATTTATGACTTTCGACAACCAAACACCATCATGGTCTCCTTTTAAATTGATATCCAACAAAACCAGGTCTGTATTTTTCAATTCTAAAATTGATAATGCTTCATCTGCACTCATTGCATCTCCTGAAACTTCATGACCTAAATCCTGAATAATATTTCTTAATAGATCTATGGTAACAAATTCATCTTCAACAATTAATATTCTTAACTTTGTGTGATTTTCCATTTTCAATTGGTTTATATTAATCTAAAATTGGTTTAGTAGCTTGTAATTGAAACTCTAAAACAAAATGAGTTCCATTTGATTTCGGCTCAAACCAGTGTTTTCCATCTAATTGACGTACTAAACCATTAATAAGTAATAAGCCTGTTGATTTTTCATTTCTTGAATTAACCTCAATTGTATTAAACCCTACTCCATTATCTATCAATTCTAGTTTAACTAGATTATCAATTAATTTCAATTTGATAATTACTTCACCTTTGTTCCTTTCAATAAAAGCGTGTTTGTATATGTTTATTATAAGTTCAGTTATGATTAGTCCCAAAGAACCGGCTGTATTAATATTCAGATTTATTTTATCAATTTCAGACCTTATTTCAACATCCAGATCATCCCGCTTATTGATGATTTTGCTATTAATTACGAGTTCTTTTATATAACTCTTCATATTAATTGATGAGATTTCACGGTTTTGGTATAAATTATCATATACCAAAGCCATACTATCTATTCTTGCGTGAGCATCTGACATTAAACTTTTAAACAAAGGGTTTGAGTTTTTTCTAATTTCCCTTAATAATAAACTTGAAACAATTTGAAGATTATTTTTTACTCTATGATGAACTTCACGAAACAGCAGTTCTTTTTCTTTTAATGATTTTTCTAACTCATCTTTTTGTTTTACAATAACAATATTCTTCTTTCTAATATTGAAAAACACTAAAACAAGAACTAATAATACAAGAACAATTATAAAGAGAACCGTATTTTTTATTTTATTTTGATTTAGATTATCTGATTCAATTTTTGTAACTGCATCTTCAAATTCTTCTGCTTTTAAACGCGATTCTACCTGCCAAATTTTTCTTTTATCATTAACTAAATTGAGGCTGTCTTGTAATTCATTACTTAATATTAAATACTTATAGGCCTTATCATACTCCTTATTAAAATTATAATAAATGCTTAATCTTTTATACAATTCAATTGGTCTAAAACGATCTCTTTGATAATCGATATCAAGTAAATCTTTTAGAAACAATGCTCTTTTCAAATATTTACCTGTCTCGCTAATCTCACCCAATAATTGTTTGTTTCTAACCAATTTTTGTAAAACATCAAACTCTGCAGTTACTTTAACATAGTTTTTATAATCCAAATTTGGAATATATTTATTAAAAGCTTCATTTAAATTAACTCTGCATTTTATGGTATCACCTAACATCAAATTATAATAAGCTAAATTAAAACCTAAAAGGCATTGCCAATATTTATGATATTCGATTGAAGATGAATCCGAATTTTCAAGATTTTTATTAAATTTTAATGAAAGCTGAGCATATTTTCTGGCATTTAAAAAATCTTTTTTTTCTGCATAAATTGACTCAATAAGGTTTAGATTAATGTTTTTAAATTTTGACTTTTCAAGCATTTGATAATACCCTAATAACAAACAATCCAAAGCATTTTCATAATCACCAACATCATAAAAATTTCTGCCAATTTCAGTTGTCATTGCATCAATTCCATATCTTTTATAATTCGATATATCTTTATTTTTTAAGAGATGAAAACACTGTAAATAATTATAATACAGATTTTGTTCTGAAATAAGTTTATAGGAATATTTAAATATTGATTGATAAAAAAGTGCAACACCTTTTTCTACAGAAAGGCCAATTTTATCTGACAATTCTATCATCTTATTTGTTTCATAATCCAATTGTTCAAATGGTATATATTCATACCAAATGTTAGTAATATGCTTATAATGCCAATAAAATAAAACTCTTTCATTTTTAGAGTTTTCAATGATCGGATAAAATGATAAAAAAGTTTGATAACTTAAAAATTTAGAATCTGTAAAAGATTCTAAATAATCTATTTGCTCATCTGGTTCTTTTAGTTTAATAAAATCATCTAAACTTGCGATCTTCTGTGCATTTGAATTTAAACAGATAATTAATATGAAAAACAAAAAAAATACTCTCATCAATAATGATAATAAAATATATTCATAATCAAATTAGAATGAAATAAAAAATTAGTTTTATTCAGGTATTTCATATTTCTCAAAATCCAAAATCAACTTCTATTAAATTTTAACGTCTGCTAAAACTCTAAAAGTTACAAAAATGTTGAAAATTTCACCTGTGGGTATGGCATTTTTAGCCTTTCCTTTACAACGCAATGGAATGTTAGTACTATTGAGGTAATACTCCTTTAATTTATTTTGAATATTTGCCCCTGGTATAGCTAAATTTATATATTTTCCTTTTGAATCAATAGGTAAAGAACCTAAAGATAATGCAGTATCCATAAACATTTCTACATTTTCAAAATCCTCAAAATTAATATTTAAAGTATCATTGATAAACAATTCTAGTTTAGAAATTTGAATATTCTGTATATTGATATTAGAACCACCTTTTTCTTCAACTTGCTTTTTAAGATCACTCATGATTAATGTATAACTTGAATCAAATGTTTCTCCTGAGTTAAGTGAATTTACCTTTACAGGTGTGCTCAATATTCTATCAATATTAATTGTTCCCAATGTATCAATTGGCTCACAACCTGATGTTAAAAAAAGTAGTATTGACAATTTTATTGTATTTAATAAGAATGTTTTCATATCGTATTTGATTTGATTTAAAATAAGTTCTATTTAGCTAACATTTTAACTGACTTGGTTACACTCATAGGCGATTCAGCCCCTTTACTTGTTACAACTCTTACAGCATAGTTATAAATTTCATTAGGCTTTGGTTTAATCTGGCTATACATAAAAATACCCTTTTTATATGGAATTACTTCACATCTTTCTAATGGATTTACCCCGATTGAACAATAAACCTGAAAGAAAATTTCTTCTTTACTTGTTTCAATCTCATTATAATCCCAGGATACAACAATTTCTTTTGAGTCAGAATCATATTCAGCTTTTAAGGAACTAACACCTTTTCTTATTCCGGAATCATATGTTTTTCCTTTTTGAATAAAACTAAAGTCAGAAAAGTTATTAAATGAATCACATGCAACAAGAGAATAATAATAAGTTTCCTCCTGAATTAAATATTTATCATAAAAAATCGTGTCTTTTGGATTTAACCTTTCAATGAATTCAAATTTTGATTCCTTATCTGCCATTCTATACAAATGCATACCAACTACATCTTTACTGGAACTTGGGATGATAGATAAAATCAAACATGAATCTGTAGGTATGACAGCTCTCAATACTGGGGTTACAGGTGCAATAGTATCTGGTCTCAATACTTTAATAATCTTTGATGATTTTGAGGTATTGTAATTTTTGTCTAAAGCAAATGCTCTGTAATAAACATATGGTGTTAAAGAATTTAAAGTTATAGTGTCATGAAAACAGGTATCAAATCTATTTATTTTAAAACTTGAATCTTTACTAAAATTCTCAATAATTGTTGTAAATTCATGGTCTTCCTGATTTGCCTGCATAATTCTAAAACCCATAAAATCACTTTCAGAATTTGGCAATAACTTTAAAGTAACCAAACCATTTGAATCTGCTTTAGCCGAAAGCCAAACAGGAGCATCTGGTGGAATTGTATCTGTTCTTAACAAATAAGCCGGACTAGAAGAAAATATATTCCCGGCAGTATCATAAGTTTGAACTATATAAAAATTTTCATTATTTAAATCTACAAGTGAATCTGTAAATGACCTTGCTCCTGGATTTAACATTCGAGGTGTTAACAATTTTGTAAATGGACCATTTATATTTGTAGATCGTCTAATTGCAAATCCAAGTAAATCTGCAGGGATACAATTTAAATCCCACTTCAATATTGCTTTTTTACCTGCAGTAGATTCCGGATTGGGAACAAAAATACAAGTTACAGGCGTTCTGTCTTTTGCCATGGCATTACAATTACCAATTGTTACTTCATCACCAAATAAAGAATGACCAATTAATCTGTAAACATAAGGTTCATACATTACAACAGTAGTATCAATAATTACCCCACTATTTTGCTGGTTTGAATCAATATTATCGTTTAAAAGAATTAAATCCTTGTTGAGTCTTTGATAAGTCAAACCCTTGTTTTTTGAACGTTCCAGACTATAACCTATAAAAGGTTCATTAGGAAATTTCCAATTCAAAATTATACTTTTTTCGTTTTCTATAGGACTGATTAATGAATTGATATCTCTATTAAACATGCTTGCTTCAGCCACCACTTCAGAACCTTGAAATTCTTGATTTTTGGCAATATTGGCAGGTTCTATTTTATACTTGTATTTATAGCCTTTGGTGATATTTTTATCCACCCAACGTAATCCCATTGCTTCAGCCGTTTGATTATCCATACATGAACCAATTATGATAAATAAATAAGTAAGTTCATTCTGTGATTTAGCAGCAATAATTTCCTCCATATTCGATAAGCCTTTTGGGAGGTATTTTTGATTATTATATATTAATTCATAACCAAGATTGAGATACTTATAAGACTTTTCAGTTGTATCTTTAAACGATTTAAGTGCTTTCTGCCATTTATCTTTAGACCAGGGCTTGACTATAGAAACCTCTGTGTATTTACCTGTCCTAGTTCCATCAAAATCAGCTCTTAAAATTCTGTATCCATTTTCAATTCCTTTCAAAAATAATTGTCTGTCCTCGATTACCCAACGAAGAATAATACTGTCTGTTCCATTTCTATTAATCAATGCCAGCTTTGGCAATTCCTTGTTCTTATTGTTTCTTTGTGCAACAATTGCACTTGTAAACAAGAAGTAAAGTATAGTTAAACATATTAAATATTTTGTTCTCATTATTCTATTTCTTAATGTTTTAGTAGATTTAATCACCAATTATTTACTATGAGTTGTAAAAGATTCAGAATCCGTTGTTCTTGAAATTTCAACACCTTTTGAGTTTTTTGCCACAACCCAAACATTGCCTTGTAACACCCATAATGTTGCCTTTAATTGTGTCTGTACACATTCGCTGTTTGCAAATAAATTTCGGACCTCTCCATTGTACCAAGAATAACCAATTTCATACCAAGTTTGATTGCCACTTGTTAATTTTTTATAATTGAAAATAGACTGTTTATGAGTTGAATCAATTTTCGAATTATCACAACCCTTTCTGCGCCATTCAACTAATACTTTATAGGTTTTTGTAACTTTAACTTCACCTTCCATTACATCAATTGAAAAGGTTTTGTGAATAGATGCATCATCTTTTGCAAAACTTACATCAAATAAAGATACAAATCGAATTGGAGTTAATTTATCAACCTGTCCAGATGAATGATATAAAAAATCTATGGGTTCTATTAATCCACCTATTTCCAAATCATCTATACTCTCATATTCCAATTGACCAGCTGCACCTGAGGCTGACAAATTTTTCGTTGGTCTGCAAGGAGTTCCATATGTAAAACCAACATTGGCATTAAAACCTATTGTTATAATAAATATCTTAACCGAAACTCTACCTGCAACTCTTCCTTTCACCCAAAGTGGATCAGGTGCGCCACCTTGCATTAATGCACCTGCTGCCAAATCAAATCCAACACCCATAAATTTTACATTAGCAGCCGCATAGGCAGCGGCACCACCTCTTGCATACCAATAATCCATTTTATCAGTTACACATCCGTTATTTGCATCATACTTTATCAATGCTAAATTCATTTCACCCCCTACTGCATAACTTCCGCTAAATGGGCCAAAATTGACACTACCCGACTGATCAAATCCAAATCCAAAATCAAATCCTTTTCCATTTGTAGCAGCCTCTGATAATTTTTCAGGCTTTAGAGTTGGGCTAACCCTTGCTAAACCATTTATCGTTTTTTGATTAAACTGAATAGGTTCTAAATCATTTCCCATTCTCATATAAAACCAAAGATTAAATACATTATAATATAAAATATTATTGGGTTTAACAGGTGTTCCCATTGTTATTGACCATGCCGGTTCACCATTAATCTTTTTCTGCCCATCTACAGTCATTATAAATTCAGCATCTCCAACCGTTTTAATCATTGCAACCGGAGATACGCTTGCAGGTGGATAGCGCAAATTAACAGTAACCTTCACATTTAAATAGTCTTTTGTAAAATCATAACTAGCATCTAAGGTTCCTTTTAACAAAGCCTTATCACGGTCCTTTAATGAACATCCCACATAACCTTCACCTGTTAATGATAATTTTTCAATTCCCTCACTTTTTGTAAATGATGCAGAAAAAGTTAAATCCCCATTAAAACCCCTTTCCGATTTTGTATTTACAAATACCCCTGAAATTCTAAATCCAAATAAATTTTTATCATCAGGTTTAAATTCCATTCCAGATTTAGAAGTCTTTACATCTTCTGCTTTATCTGCATCTTGCAAACTAACAGGACTAGCACCCGAAGTTGACATATGATACCAAGCACCAATACCAGCTCCTTTTAGACCAATTGGATTTACAATTGGAATTGGCGTCCTCAAAATAAGTTTCGCTTCAGCAAACCAATAATTATAATTTTGATTGGTGGTTGCTGAAAGAACACTACCAAATTGTACAGTTGCTGTTACCGCTCCAACCTTTTCAAAAACAGCGGCTGCTTCACCTTTAAAACCTTGCCCGTAGACAGGGTCATTACTATAAAATACTAGAGAGCCTTTTAAAGAAACTGCTGCAACTGTTCCTTCAATAGCAATTGTATCAATTTGAGCATCAATAAAAACAGGTTTAAATTGACCATTTACTTTTTTAATACCACCAATTAAAGACAAATTAGTCTTTCCTTTAAATTTAGAACCTAATGAAACATTTATTCCAAAACTTAATTTTGCATTTGCTATATGATTGGGGTTGGTAGGAAAGTCAGATATTTCAACACTTGATAATGTAACATCAAAACCACCAACTTTTTTTTGTGGACTAGCAAAATTAAAACTTGCTTTGTTAAATGTAAAATTCTTTACTTTAGGATTTGAATTATCATAATTAAAACCTAAATTCTCAAAAGTCATAGACAAATTAGCATCAATCTTATCTAAGAGTCTTTTATTTATCGATATATCCCCATTTAAATTAACTTTTGCCTGCACAGTACCTTTAGAGTTTTTAGATTTCCCTTTGGTGTATTCCATAGATATCACAGAGTTATTACTTAAATTTAAAACAGCCCCTCCAAATAAATCTGCACTTAAACCTTTTTCACCACTTGGGTTTATTGCTAATAATACACTTGAACCTTTTTTCTTTGTACCATCATTCCATCTGGCAGTATATGCGAGAGCATTGGCGTCAGAAGTTCCTGCTTGACAAATTGGTAACATTAATCTTCCAGTAACTTCTGCTTTCGTAATAGATTTATTTAATATTTCTATTTCAACTTTTTCTAAACTTGCCTGAAAATCACCTAATGTTCCTGAAGCCAAGTTTATAATTGGGTTTTCTTTTGTACCTACAGCAATGGAGCCTGATAAACCTGTTCTGCTAATTATAAAATTGTCAACTGATATTGCAATACCTGTATTGTCAGTTGCCTTATTAAAAAATTTAGGCAAAACTAAATCGGCTTTTTGAATATAAAATCCTCTGAATTTTTCATCTTTTGCACCTGTAAACCCTTTTGGAAATTTTATTTCAGGGGGATTTCTTTTATCAGAATTATCAAAAGTTATAGCATCAATTTTTAACTCTGAACCTTCAAGACCAACAATTTCACAAGAATTTAATTTGAGTGTAAGTAGCCAATCATTTAAATTATTAATATCAACTAATGCACTTGCTACCACTTTAGCAGTTGTATCAGGCGTAACATTTTCATCGGAAATAGTTGGAACAAGCCACTTCCTTGGTAGGCTTACTTCTACAGCTGCTTTTAAATTCTTGAATCCTTTACAATCCCATTCTATATAAGTAGAAAAAGACTTTGAATATTTTGAAACAATTGTAATACCATAACTTTCCTCTGCGGGGTCTACAATATTAAAATCTTCTAATAAAACTAATTTCCCTCCGGACTTCGAAGGTGAACTTTGGTCGAATTGAATATCAACAGCTGCAAATGCTAATATATCTTTAGTAGTTTCTTTAGAATAAGGTAAAGTTGCAATACAAACTAATTTGTTTTTATTTTCTGTTACACCAAAACTCATTTCAGTAATTGCAAGCGTATATCCCATAACATTACTAATTCCCAAAGGTAGTTTTGGAATATTATTGCTGGCATTAAGTAAATTCTTATCCAAGTTTGTATTTGAAACAATTTTCTTTTCTTTCTGTAGCTCTAAATTCTCATTAAGTTTTTTTGCTTGGTTTTTTGTTATATTTAAGGTTGAATTTGTCTTTAAAAAAGCAGGAATTTGACCAATAGATTCATCTTGCAAGGCATAAATTGTACCTTCAGTCATTGTTTTATTCGAACCATTTACTTTAATATATTCAAACTCTACATGGATAGGAGTAAAAAGCCAAGGAACAACAATTGAACCTTTCCCAGATAGCCCATAAATTCCATTTTTGTTTTCACTTCGTGAAATGCTTGTAACAAGCATATTAAAATTATTTACTTTAATGTATTTATCAACGAAATTTATTTCACCACTGGAATTTTTTGCATTAAATTTAACAACCTTTTTATTGCCATCACAATCTGTTATTACAATACTATCTTCAATAACTTTCGATTCCACTAAAAACATTTTTTTATCAGAAATTCCTTTTTTATTTTTGTCCTTAGCACCAATTAAATTACTATTTTTATCCTTCGTTTTTACTCTCCATGTATAAAGAGCATCATATTTAGGAACAAAAGTCCATTTAAATTCGGTTTTAGTTAATTTATCAATATTAGAAATTAATGTATCAGCCTTTCCACTTCTTTTTTCAAATATTTCTAATTCATAATTTATACCTGGTTCGTTGTTAAAAGTTGTACCAGAATCCCATTTAAAAGTATAACCATCTTTTAAATTTTCAAAAGTTAATGTAGCATCTTCCTTTGGTACTATCGGTTCTGCTTCTTTTGCCAGAACTTTTGGTTTTCCTTTAATAATAAATACTTGTTCATCAGAAAAGCCTTTTTCCAATCCTGTCTTTTTACCAATTCCATTTGGAACAGAACCTTTGTAAGCTTTCACATTCCAAACAAATGTAACATCATCATCATAATTTCCCTCTGGGCGCCAGGTATAACTTAAAGTACCCAAATTTTCTTTTTTAAGAATTGGTGTATTATTTTTATAATCAGATTTTTTTTGTCCCTTATTTAATTGATAGACATACAATGCATATTTTACACCAAAAATCTGAGGTGTTACGGAATCCCAAGTAAATTTAACTTCATTGTCAGATTGAACTAAATCTATTATAATTGAATTTTTAGCAGGTAATCTTAAAACAGGTTCATTATAGCTAGTGTTAGTTGATGTAACAGGCGTTTGTTGGTTACCAACTGGAGGTCTATTGCTTACTGGATTAGACTGAAGAACTGGAGTTCTGTTTTCCGGATTTACAGGTGTGGTTGGATTAGTTGGACTAACAGTTGTACGTGTAGGTGTTACTACTGCTTGTGTGTTCCCTGAAGTTGTTACTGTAAAATACCTATATTCTGAAAGACCATTATTCGCACCTACCGGAGTTTGGTCAACAGAATTTACAGCTTGTACTCGCCAAAAATATTTGAAGGTGGTGATATTTCTATTTGTATTCCTTCTTTGATTTATTTTTTGTTGTGCATTTATCCAAATAAATTGAGTACTGCCTTTAATAATTTGTGTTTCTATTGGACCATTTGCAATTGCTCCTATAAGGTTTTGATTATTGTTTATTTCAAAGATTTCAATTTTATAATCAACATTTGTTGAAGGTGTAACAGCTTGCCATTGAAATACTTTTGCTAAAGCTTGTGATACACTGATAACTTCATTATTTGATGGAATTGTTAATACAGGTGGTTGAACTCCGGTAATTGTAAACTGCTGACAAGCAGCTGAACCAATTTGTATATTTTGTGAATTATACAATTCCAAGCAAATCTGGTAATTACCCGGTACCAAAGAACCTCCATTTGTTAAGTTAAAATCACTTAATGAAGCACCTTCAAATGATGAAAATAATGAATTTGAGTTAAAATTATTAATTCCCTTATTTACAGTGATTAATCTGGAATTTGATTGACTTGTTCCAATTATTGTTTTATTAGTGATTGTATTTTTTAAAGTTGCTTTAATTCTAGCATTCGTAATAACTAATCCGTTATTTATAATTGTTAATCTTAACGGATAAGGGGCATTTAGCCATTCAGTTGGTCTGGCAGGTGGTGGATTTGGAGCTAATAAAACACTCATCGTTACTTGAGAATACAACTCTGAAAAAGGAATGAAAAATAAAGCTATACTTATAATCCAAAGTTTTAAATACCTATTTTTTTTGTAAAAATTAAACAACATAATATTTAATTATTAAAATGAGTAAGAAGTTAACATACGTAACATATTTTCAGTGTTTTGAATTCCCGGTCTGGCAGAACCATATTGAAAAATATTCATGTTTCCATTTGCGCCTAAACTAAATCCTTTACCAAATTGGTAATTAATACCAACACCTAAATTAATTGACTTATCCGGACTAAAATTGAAAAGGGAAGTCATCTGATAATTCTGTGAAAAAATCAAACTAAGATTTTGCTTTTTACCAATTGAATAATTTTCATTAAGTGAAATAATCTGCATAGCCAAATCACCTAAAAATAACTTATTTCGTAAATGTGTTCCCGTTATAGAAATAGTTAATGGCACTTTAACTAAACTTGCTGAATACATAAACATATAGGTTTGTGTTTCATTATCAGATTGAGCACCACTAACGATATTATAATCTTCAAAGGCAGATTGTGACCACATGATGCTTACAATATGGTTTATTTTTTTTCTTGGAAAAACTAAGGTGCTTCCAACACTATAATTTTGATTGATATTATTAAGTCTTAAAGTATCGTTCGCCATTGTATTTTGAATACCAAAATTTGAATGAGTAAAGTTATATGTCCAATTATTGGTAAACCTTCCATTAATATTAATAGATAATAAAGTTGAAGTCGCTTTAGCTATTTTATTGTTTAATAAATTGTCTGTTCGCTGGCCATATGAACCTTGAAAGTTAAATCTACCTTTAAATATTGAAAATGCAGGATCAATTGTATATTCTAATCTATCAGTCTGTAAAAAAGGAAAACTTAGAGTTCTATAATCCGGACTAAATATTCTGTTTACAAATTTTAAACTCCAATTTGTTCCATTAAAACCAACAGAACTATTTGCAGCAGCTCCATAACTGCTTGAGAAACGAGGTGTATATAATTCTCTAATAAAAGGATGTATGTTTAATTTGAATGAATCAGATTCTAAAGTAGATTCATTTATATCTTTTGAATAAGCTGATAAAGCAATTTCATTTTTTATAAAGAACTTTTTAGCTATAACTAAATTTTGGTCAACACTTATAACTGTATTATCCTGAGGTTTTATTTCATAATTGGTAATAACTGCTGAATTTGGGTCATCCTGATGTCTAAGTCCAATTAAATATAAATGTGTTCCTTCTTCTTTACCCAATCCAATCTTGGCCCCAAATGAAGTTCTTTTATAAGCCCCTTGAACTTTTAGCAAACTATCTGAATTAATTCCTCTTTGTGCAATTCCATAAAATGCAGATATCCTTATTTTTTTGGGCTTCCAATCGAATCCTCCTCCAAATACAGGTAAATCACCACTTGTTAGTTCTGAAAACTTTGGAACTTGTGTGCCTATATAAGCCTGAAAACTTTTATAAGTTGGACTAAAACTAAGTTGATTATAAAAACTCATTAAGTCTTTTAGCCTGAATTCAGATGGAATGGGCGAATTATATCCATAAGTACCTTGTTGAAGTGCATATGAAAAAGAGAAAGGCAATGAAAATCTTCCATACGAAATAGAAGTACTAGCCATAAATCTTGATGAAGATTGTGGCCTATAGGCAGTAAATGTTGCATCATTACTGCTATAACTAAACATATCATGAGAAAAAGAAAAATTACCATTCAGTTTTAACTTTCTCCCTTTTGATGTTTCATCCTGAGCCTTTAAACTATATGGGTTTAAAAAAAATAAAACCACATAAATCATTAAGCCATTTAAAAAAGTTCCTGAAAAATTTGATTTGTAGTTATCCTCCATATTTTTTTTATCAAACATAATTGGGGCTGAAAGTTCAATAAGAAAAAAAGGGACAAAAGTATCAATAATTGGGACGAGGGATGTTTTTGTATGGCGCTTAAATGAAAAGTAATTGCTATTAATCAGCGAAAAATTACTAATTTAATAAAGGAATTCTATACAAAAGTTACGTTTTTGAAGAATTAGTGATAAGCAAATAAAAACTAAGTTTCAGTTTCATGTATAACACAAATTGAAATAATAAAGTCTTCAAAAGAATTTGAGTTTTGGTCAAATTTATAAGGCATTTTGGTCAATAAAAGTACCTCAAATTCTTATTTCGGATTTAAAACATTATGATAGGAATAAAAGCTTTTCAAATTCCCAAATTCTAAAATTATAAAATATACTAGTTTATCGAAGGAGTTTGATTTTTAAAACGTCTAATGCATTAAACCCACAAAATGAAATATAAATATTTAGTAAGTTTAGCACTGATTTGTGCCCTGGTTTCTTGTCGTAAAGATGAAGCAGCTACAAATACTACTGCTGCAACACAAGATTCTATTGTAATTAAAGTATTAGCCGGAAATTTCCTATCAGGTGGCTTAGCCGAACCAATTTCGATTGAAACACGCACCCTTTCGAATGGTTCAACTGCTGAATGTTTCAAAATTGTTACCAAAAGTACTCCAACAGATCATGTTCAAGGACCTTGGTGCCCAACCAATATTTCTGATGATGCTTCAAAAGGTGGAATCTGGTTGGAAAATGGAAATGTATACGATGTTGATGGAGCATTTATTAAAAACCTTGCTACTTTTTACAGCAATACTACCTGGCAAATGTATAATACCACAACAGGTGAGATTACTAAAACTTTAACTCAGGCAGATTGTCAGGCAGCTGCAAATCCAAATGTGGGTGTTCAATACAAAAATTACTGCGTTGAATGTTTACCATCTTATGTATCGACACTAACAAAAACTATTTATATCCCTGTTACACCTGTAAAATTAAGTTCTCCAACGAGCTTTGGTGCTGGACCAAATTCATCAGGACCATCAACCAGAGGTATCGCTTTTAATGGCGTTATATTTGATGCTCCGGCTCCTGTAAATGCAATTTTAGGAGCTTATACTTTGGCTCCTTTTGATGATGCAGGTGGCCATATTAACATGGGTGCCGGTTACCATTATCATGCTGCAACAGGAAAATCAACTAAAATTACGCAAGCTGATGGTCATGCTGCTATGATTGGATATGCTTTGGATGGATATGGATTGTATGAAAGATTAAGTGCAGCAGGAACTGAATATACCGATTTGGATGTTAGTCGTGGACATTATGATTCTGTAAGAGGTTACCATTACCATGTTGACAAGGCAGGTGCAAATAATTTCATCAATAGCCTTGCAGGTGCTTATGCAAAGTAGATTCAAAAAGAAAATCATCCTATTGCTTATATTATTAATAGGATGTTTCTATAGCAAAGTCTCATTGGCTCATAGTCCAGACTTAGCAAGCCTATTGATTTATGAACAGGAAGGAAAAACCTATTTGGTAATAAAGAGTTCCTTAACTGCTTTTGAAGGTGAAGTTGATTATCACTTCAAAAAAGGTGCTTATAAAACACCCGAAGAATTTACGGAATTAGTCATTCAACATTTTAGAAGCAATTGTTTTGTAATAGCAAATAATGATAGCATTAGGTTTGAAAAACCACAGGTTCAACTTGGCCATGAAAGTACTTTGTTTGTTGAATTACTTAATTTCCCTAAAAACTTAAGTTCACTGGATATAAGCAATACTGTTTTTAAAGACATGCCAAATAATCAATGCGAGTTAATTATCATGTTAAAGAATATTAAGCAAAAACAGATTATTCTAAGTAATGAAAATAAACATGAGGTAAATTTAGAAGTTCAAAACGGAGAATTGATTGTTTCAAAAAAAGCAAACTCATTAATCCTTATAATACTCTCAAGCATTTCATTGCTAGTTCTACTATTAGGTATTTTTTATTTCCTTTTTAAAAGAAAGACGAAAAGTATTTCAAACTAAAAATTAAATAAGTGTTTTAAATTTATGAAGAGGCTAGTTTAACAATTAGCCTCTTTTTTATTTTATTTTAAAGGATTCTGTTTTAATAAAAACGAATTTCTGTAACTATACTATTAAAAGCTAATAACATCCGCAAACCACCTCCAAACGGACGCGAACCTGCGGTTAGCGTCCGTTTGGAGGTGGGAATAATTCGCAATTTTGATTTACTAATATAATGTCATCCCAATGGGATTTTGGGAATTTGCATAAGAAACTATATTCTATATTTAATTCATCTTGCTTTGAATTAAAGTCATGAATTAAATTTAAAATACCTTGAGTCTTTCTAAAATAAATTATAGGTAAACATGCGGATATTGAAATAATTTTATTCTTAGGAAAGGAATACAAAATAAAACTCGTCTATAAGATGGTGGAGGTAATTTTGCTAACACTTCAACTTATATCAGTTTAATGAATCGTCTTTTTTTATGGTTACTTCTCATTCCAACATTATCCTATTCTCAAAATAATACACAAACTATTAGAGGGAATGTAACAGATAAACTTTCTCAAATTCCTTTAACAGGAGTGGTTGTTCAAATCAATTCTTTACAAAAAGGAACAGCAACAGATTCTTTAGGTAATTATACATTAACCAATATTCCACCAGACAGGTATGAAATCAAATTAACATATATTGGTTATAAAACAATCAATATTCCCAATGTAGTTATAAGCTCAGGTAAAGAATTTATTCTGGATATTTCAATGGAAGAAAATTTAACTAATTTAAATGAAGTTGTAATTAAAGCGGGTAATAAAGGTGGAACTTTAAACCAATTTGCTAGTGTAAGTGCAAGAACTTTCTCCATGGAAGAAGTTAATAGATACGCAGGTGGAAGAAGTGATCCTGCCAGACTTGTTGCAAATTTTGCTGGAGTAAGCGCTCCTGATGACAGTAGAAATGATATAGTCATTCGAGGTAATTCGCCTGTTGGTGTTTTATGGAGAATTGATGGCATGAATGTCACCAATCCAAATCATTTTGCCTCGGTAGGAACTACAGGAGGAGCGGTAAGTGCCTTAAACACCAATTTATTAAAAAGTTCTGATTTCTTTACATCTGCATTTCCTGCTGAATATGGAAATGCTGTAGCAGGAATATTTGATTTGGGATTAAGAAATGGTAACAATAAAAAAAGAGAAACTACATTTCAAATGGGTGTAATCACAGGAATGGAACTTACTACAGAGGGTCCATTTAGTAAAAAAAGTGATGCTTCTTATTTAATCGGTTATCGTTATGCCCTAGCCGGTGTTGCACAAAAAGTTGGAATCGATATTGGAACAACGGCAACACCCTCCTATCAGGATTTATCATTTAAATTCAGTAGTGGTACTAACAAGTTCGGGAAGTTTTCAATGTATGGAATTTTAGCTAGCAGCACTATTGAAATCGGTGGTGGTAGCTCTAATACTTTATATGGAAATGGAAATCAGGTTGATTTTGCAAGTAAAATTGGAATTGTTGGTTTAAATCATTTCAAACAAATAAATAAAAAATCATACATGAATTCAGGTATTGGTGTTAATTATTCCAGTACAGATCAAACCGGCTATTCATATGACAGGCCGAGTAATACTTCATTTATAAAAGAAGTAAATAATGTTGCTAAAACGAGTTATTCAATCAGTAGTTCATATAATTCCAAAATCAATTCCAGGTTATTTTTAAAATTAGGAATACAAGATGAAATCATTGGTTTAGATTTAAATTACAAAACCAAAAACATGATTTTGGATGAATACTATCAAATTTGGGACTATAGCAGTTTTACAAATCTCGCTCATTTTTATGCTCTTTTAAAATATAGTTTAAGCGAAAAACTTACTATGAATGCCGGATTACATGGGCAAAAATTTTTCTTAAATAGTTCTACCTCAATTGAACCTCGTATGGGATTGGTTTATAATCTAAATAATAATAGCAGCTTCAATTTGGGTTATGGATTACATTCTCAAATGCAACCCATTAATATGTATTTCTTACAAAGTACAGATGCTTCAGGGAACACTTTATATAACAATAAAAACTTAGATTTTACAAAAAGTCATCACTTAGTTTTAGGCTACAATATTCAACCATTTAACGATTGGAGAATTAAAACTGAAATTTATTATCAATCAATTTATAATGTACCGGTAAATTCATTTTCAAGTAGTTATTCAATGTTAAACACAGGTTCTTCTTTTAAAACAGATTTGGAGGATAGTTTAGTAAATAATGGAACTGGAACCAATTACGGTATTGAATTAACTATTGAGAAATTCTTCAGTAAAGGTTATTATGGCTTGTTTACTTCTTCTTTATATAGTTCGAAATACAAAGGAAGTGATGGTATTGAAAGAAATACTGCCTTTAATGGTAGATATGTTTTTAATATTTTAACCGGCAAAGAATGGAAAATCGGAAAAGAGAAAAGAAACAAATTTTCATCAGACCTGAAGTTCACCAATGCCGGAGGAAGAGCTTATACTCCAATTGACTTAACGGCTTCAAATACATTAGGAAGAGAACAATTATCAAGTAATGTAAATTCTACTTACTATTCTAATTATTATCGAATAGACCTAAAAGTATCATTGACACTAAATGGAAGAAAAAGAAAAATCTCTCAAACAATTTCATTGGATTTACAAAATATTACTGATCACGACAATGTATTTTCACAAAGTTATAATGATAGAGAACAAAGTATTAATACGACCTATCAATTAGGATTTTTCCCTAATGTAATTTACAAACTTCAGTTCTAAATAGACTTATTTCCTAAAACCCTAAAACAAAAAAACTCAGCCAATCAGACTGAGTTTTTTTGTTTGATTTGATTAAGAATTCTTATTTCAATTTGTCGTAATTTCTTTGAATGAAATTGGTAAGCTCTTCAC
>JBMLOK010000230.1:25319-27668 GCA_049243005.1 Bacteroidia bacterium
AATTCTTATTTCAATTTGTCGTAATTTCTTTGAATGAAATTGGTAAGCTCTTCACCATGTAACAAGTTTTGAGATAGCTTAGCCAAATCAAAAGCTTGTTGTAATACTGGAGTTTGTTCAGCTTCATCTAATTTAACCAGTTTTCTTGCCAAATCATGATTGGTATTTAACACTACATTCCATGATTCAGGAAAAGCACCAAACATCGACATTCCCTGCATTTTTTGCATATCAGCCATACGTCTCTCCCACTCTGGTTTAATCAATGTAAGGAAGTGATCGTCTGGAGCCAATGCTTCTGTTTCGAATTTGAACTTACCTGCTGCACCAAATTGTTTTTCAAATGATTCTTTCAAACTGCTTTGCTCAGCTTCACTTAATACACTTTCTTTTTTGATGTCTTTGTCAATCAGTTTATCGATACTTTCACTGTCAACACGTTTCCATGTTGTATTTTCCAATTTGTGTTCGATGTTTGATATGAAATGGTTATCCAAAGGACCATCCATTAAAATCACATCATATCCCCTCTTTTCAGCTGTCTGACAGAAGCTATCATGTGCTTTTAAGTCGTTGGTATATAAATAAACAATCTTGTTGTCTTTATCTGTTTGAGTAGCGCTTACCTTTTCTTTGTACTCTTCTAAAGTAAATAATTCCTTGGCTTTGTTTTGTAACAAACAGAACTTACTTGCACGGTCATAGAATTTCTCATCCGTAATCATTCCGTATTTCACAAATAAACCAATGCTTTCCCATTTGTTATTGAATTCGGTTCTATCTGCTTTGAAAATTTCTTCTAATTTATCAGCTACTTTTTTCGTGATATGTGAATTGATTTTTTTTACATTAGAATCACTTTGTAAATAACTGCGACTTACGTTCAAAGGAATATCCGGTGAATCAATCACACCTTGTAATAACATTAAAAATTCAGGAACAATTTCTTGTACACTATCAGTTACAAAAACCTGGTTGCTGTATAATTGAATTTTGTTTTTCTGAGGTTCAAAATCGTTTTTGATTTTAGGAAAATACAGGATACCCGTTAATTTGAAAGGGTAATCAACATTCAAATGAATCCAGAATAAAGGAGTTTCGCTAAATGGATACAATTCTTTATAGAAGTTTTCATAATCCTCTTTAGTACATTCTGAAGGAGCTTTTGTCCATAATGGAGCAGGATTATTGATTACTTTTTCTTCGTATTCAATTTCTACAGGAAGGAATTTACAGTACTTTTCTAAAATGCCTTTGATTCTGAAACTATCATTAAACTCCAAAGAATCTTCTGCAAAATGCAAAATTACTTCAGTACCCCTTTCTGTTTTATCATGGGCCGAAATTTCATAGCTGGTGCTACCATCACACGACCATTGAACAGCAGGAGCATCTTCTTTATAAGATTTAGTGATGATTTCAACCTGATGAGCAACCATAAAAGCTGAATAAAATCCTAAGCCAAAATGTCCTATAACCTGAGCACCTTTGTCTTTGTATTTATCTAAAAACTCTTCTGCCGAACTAAAAGCCAATTGGTTAATGTATTTACCAACTTCTTCTTCAGTCATACCAATACCACTATCAATAATATGTAATGTTTTGGCCTCAGTATCTAATTTAACACGAATTTTTAAATCACCTAATTCACCTTTTGCTTCGCCACTTGATGATAAGGTTTTTAATTTCTGAGTAGCATCTACAGCATTGGAAACCAATTCTCTTAAGAAAATTTCATGGTCACTGTAAAGGAATTTCTTGATAATAGGAAAAATGTTCTCGGTGTGAACACTAATATTGCCTTTTGTTGTCATAAGATTTGCTTTTGAATGAAGATTAACAAAGAGTATTCCAAGGGGTAGATTGCTGACAAAATGGCGGCCGGCTGAAAGACGGCTTCTGGCATCTAGCCGCTGGCAACTGGCTTTTGATTTGAGTAAGTAGAACTTGCGTTTATACTAAGCAAGTGTTTTTTCAAGCAGCTGGCAACTGACTAAGTTTAGTTTTTATAAAACTATTTTGCTTTTCATCAAATAATGAATTAAAAATTAATCTTTAAATATTAGTAATTTTCTAATTAACTATAAATTTAAAATCAAACTTTTAACAAGAAGAAACTACTAATTAACAACGAATGTAGGCCAGCAGCTAGATGCTAGAAGCCAGTGTTTTTTTTATAGCCGCTGGCAACTGACTAAGTTTAGTTTTTATAAAACAATTTTGCTTTTATAAAATAATGAATTAAAAATTAATATGATTATCCGCTTCTTTACCTAAGAATAAGAATGTCGAAACTTTATGGCTGATTATTATTAGTTTAAATCAAACTAAACCACTAAAGATGAAATT
>JBMLOK010000231.1:0-1118 GCA_049243005.1 Bacteroidia bacterium
AGATTGCTTCTTTGAGCATACTTGGCCATGTTGGTTGAAAATGGTGCAGGTAATCAATATTGTGAGAAAAGATTCCACCGGAAACTAGGATCAGTGCTATGGTACCAACAATCGCAAAGAATTGAATCACCAATGGTAAGGTTTTTACCAATAATAAACCAATTGAATTAAGTAATCCTTTTTCTCCAGATTTTCTCATTAACATAAAACCAAAATCATCCATTCTTACAATTAGTGCTACGAAGCCATAAACACCAACAGTTGCTAAGATGGAAACTATACATACGGTTATAATTTGAGAATATAAACTTTCATCCAAAACAGTACTTAAAGCAATGATTACAATTTCCACAGAAAGGATAAAATCGGTTGTAATAGCTGATTTTATTTTTGCTTTTTCTAAATTTCTGTCATCAACACCTTCTGTAGTCTTTTCTTTAGGATTAGCTTCCTTTTTATGAAAAAAGTATTCAACTATTTTTTCCATTCCTTCATAAGCCAGGTAAAATCCACCCAATAAGAGAACAATTTTTATTGCAGCGGGTAAGAATACATTGAGCAATAATGCAATAGGAACAATAATCAATTTGTTTAAAAATGACCCTTTGGTGATAGCCCATAAAACCGGAATTTCTCTGGAAGAAACAAATCCCGTCGATTTTTCAGCATTTACAGCCAAATCATCACCAAGAATTCCAGCTGTTTTTTTTGTAGCAAGTTTGGCATTAACAGCCACATCATCCATTAAAGCCGCGATATCATCTAAAATTGCAAAAAAACCTGAAGCCATTTATAAAATAAAATTTAAGGGTGTAAAGTAAATAAATATTAACTGAGCTTCAAAATTAAGAAGGTGATTAATACAAGTGTATTCAAGTAAAACTAATTTATTAATTTGAAAAGCACACTTAATAAATTGAATTTTCTAGCTAAAAATGTAATGTTAAATTATTGAAGATTAGACGGATGTTAATTTCTAATTTTAGAAATTTATCTTAAATCCAAAACCTTGCTTTTGTAATTCCTGAATATCAAATTTTGATTTATTATCATGAATGTCCAGGTATTTTAAATTCTTCAAATTTTTCAATTCTAAGGGTAAGCTTTTGAAATTATTA
>JBMLOK010000232.1:0-1996 GCA_049243005.1 Bacteroidia bacterium
GTATTGTTTGATAATGATGTTAAATCAATTCCATCATTTGTGGAACTACCACTTAAAACAGTTCTTCCCATGATATCAAGTACTTCAAAATATTCTATATTGGTATTGAATCCATTCACATATATTTTGCTATTTGTTGGATTAGGATAAAGCACTATGTTTTGATTCTCTAAACTCAATCCAACAAGAGAAAGAGGAGTTTTTGAACTTCTCCAGTTAGCTGCTAAACTATTGTCGGAATTAATGTCTTTGAGTTCTAAATATCCACCTTTCCCATCTGCATCTGCTGGCCATGGAAAGGTGTCCATATAAGTAACTTCATCAATAATATTTCCATAAGCATCACTTAAAACCAATCTTTGTGATTTGTTTGAAAGGTTTCTAGCAAATTCTCCAAATGCTTCTTTTCTATAAAAATTCTCAAATACATTTTCTTTACCTACAATAAAAATTTTATCGTTAGCACCAATTTTTGAGTTAGGTGGAAATACATAACTAATGCCTAATTCACTAAAATAATATCCTGTTGTATTTACAATCTGATTGCTATTATTGGTAATTTCAATGAACTCAAAATCTTTGCTTGAATCGGCCCCAAAGGGTAGGGGATGGTAATTGATTTTAGAGATAACCAATTTTGGAACATTGATATTAGTACAAACTTGTGTTTGTATGAGTTTACTGTTCATCCAAGTATATCTAGCTTGTAACCAAGATTTCATTGCATTGATATGTTTGGTATAGTTCCCAATATTGTTCCATCTTGTTTGTTCTCTGCCTCTTGCTTCTTCAAGCATAGAGCTCAGTGAATCCATTTTGTTAACTATCACATTATAATTTAGTGGCTTTCCCGGAGCAATCATTTCTTTCCAACGTTTGCTCATATAACAACGGAAAGTTTCATTGTCGTAGAGGTCTTTCCAGAAACGTGCACCTACATTATCATTCCCATTACTAAACTGCCAAATATTAGTAAAGCTTCTATCAAAGCCCCACATAAACAAATCGTTTCCATAAGTGAGGTTTAAATCCCAAACTGGTCCTGCTCTTAATTTGCTGTTTTTATCCATATGGAAAAAGGTGCTTAATTGATAAGCATCTGCATTCGATGATATTTCATTAATCAGCATAAAATCAATAAAACTGGGTATATCAAGCAGACTTGGATATCCATTTAAAATCGATTCATTTTTAACATTAATAGCTTTAAAATAATTTTGAATATAAGCAGCTTGTTGCGTTGTAATCAGTTGCGGACTTGGGTTATCATGAATAAAATTAACTGTTCCACCCAAGTAACTTTGCATGGTCCAAGCAACAGGATCACCACCTGTAGTTTTATCGCATTTGGTCATGTAACCACCGGTAATATCAGGGAAGTTATTATCAGTCTGACTCAGTTCACGAATGTTTACTCTGTTATCATCGATTTTTAATTTTTCCTGAAAGATATAAAGTCCTTTGAAATCGCCATTTACAATGAGTTCGCAGTAACGTGCACGTGAAGAATAATTTCCCATGGCTCCATAAGCATCATAGGAAATAAAATCGCGCATGGTAGTAGAATCAAAAGCATGTGAGTTGAGAATCCAATCGTTTTCGGGAGGCATGCCTAAGATACTTGTATTGTTATTGCTTACATTGTCTGATAACAAAGTAGTAATTGCATAAGGTTTTTTAGGAAGGTCCTGAGAAGAAGAACCTCTTAATTCAATACCAATTCTTCCTGTATAAGAAAGGTAATCGAGGTTGTTTTGGTCGTTCACAAAATTGCGTGCACCATTAGGTCTTTCAATCACCTTCATGTTTCCGAGCACCTTCACATAATCAACAATTTCACGAGGTCTACCCGTTGAAGGATTGTTATCAGTAGTAACAATAATGATAGGTAGATTACTGCTGGTAAAGGTTTGTGATATTGATTCTTTAAAAATAAAAAAGAATAGAATAAGTAGTAGTTGTTTTGATCTCATTTTTTGAATAGCTGAACAAAATA
>JBMLOK010000233.1:0-1536 GCA_049243005.1 Bacteroidia bacterium
CGCTAAACAAGGTAATGCCAAACAGAATAATATGATTTGAAGTATTAATTTCATCCTTGTTTCAATTGTTTGTTTGGTCGTTCTAGCATCGGCGATTAAGGTTTTGTATATTTAGGATGAGCCTGTGTATATACTCAAATCTACTTTGGAGAAATGAAATAATCAATTATTAAAATTAATCAGCTGCAAAGTTTTTATAAATTTGATTTAAGGTAAAGAAGCGGATAAAAGTAAAAGAATTAATTCAGTTTGATATCCAATCCCATGAATGTCCAATGATTGGTAAATACTACGAGGATTTTGATAAACACTTTTCCTGTTTATCTACTGATTCAAAAACTCCCGAATGGTTTTCAAATAGAGTTCAGGTTGCTCAACAGAAATGGAGTGACCGGCATCCGGAATAATTTTTAATTGATGATTTGGAAAGAGTTCTAAATACTCTTTTAAAAATCCATAGGCTTGATTATCACATTGGCCTTTCATCAATAAAATTGGAATCTGTGAACCTTTTAGTTTGGGTCTGATGTCTTGAATTTCTTTGAAACTTTGAACTGTCATTACTTGAGCATAAAAACCTCCTCCACCTTCTGCTTTCAAAGCTTTTGAAGTATCACATACTGTAACTTTATTTAATTCCTGATTCAGATAGGTTTGAAAAGCATCAGCTTCCTGATCCGGGATTAATTTTTTGCCGAAAGTTTTAGCACAAAAGGAAGCAGCATTAATTCTGATGTTTTTTGTTTTCTCTTGGGCTTCTGCATTTGAATAAATTGGCTTTCTCAACTTTAAACTATCAGGTATTATGATGTTTACTAATTCTTCGTTCATGGGTTGAATCGGAGCTGCTCCTGTTAAAATTACTTTCTCAACTTTATTTGGATTATCGGCAATAAATAAAGTAGCAAGAATAGCACCCCAGGATTGACCAATGAAAATGACTTTTTTCGCGCCAATTTTCATTGTTATTTCTTCTAAATCTTTTTTGTGACGCTCGCTTGTATATTCATTAATGTCTAATAACCTTTCTGATAAACCGCTTCCAACCTGGTCGTATAAATAAATATCAAAGCCATCTTCAGAAAGAGGTTCCATCATTTTAATATTTCTATCAGAAATAAATCCACCCGGTCCACCTTGTAAGAAAATAATGGGATAAGGTTTTTTGATTCCTTTAGCTGCTACCAATGTATAGGCAATCTTTGAACCCGTTTGTAAATCCCAATATTGAGTTCCCTTTCGCTGATGAATAGGAGGGACATTATAGGTTCTCGGAATAAATACTTCAAGCAAAAACACAACTAAACCCAGTAGCAAAACATATTTAATCAGTTGGAAGATGGTTTTTTTCATAGCTTTTGGGGTTTAGTAACTTGTGCAATTTTAATGAATCAATAAGTCAAAGAAGTCCGATTCTAGGCTTTTCAATGTTGAGCTTTTGCAACCATAAACTATCTACAAGATACTAAGATTGAAAAAAATGTTTTCATAGTTGAAATTTGGGGTGGTTGATTGGATATGGGATTGCAGATTTAC
>JBMLOK010000234.1:0-1517 GCA_049243005.1 Bacteroidia bacterium
ATGATGGCATTGGCAATAGCTTCTTTTTTGTCCTCATCATCCATTGTTAAAAACACTTTGCCATCGTTCGTAATGGAAACTAGCACTATGTCTTTTTCAGGAGCTACTTTACTAGCAACTGAATTAGGGATGTTTACCGGAATTGCTTCTTCACCTTTAAACTTAGTTGTTAAGATAAAGAAACTCAATAGCAAGAAAGCTACATCGCACATTGCCGTCATATCTATCGTCGTACTCTTACGAGGCAACTTAGGTCTTGACATATTTTATTTATTGAAATGTTCACAATTGAGATGCGCCAGATTTACAAATTCCATAAACCTACCAAAAATTATTTTGGTTAGTTTATTTATAGTTAGCTGCGAAGCTTTGAGTTAATGTAAATCCAGACTCGTCGATACCAAATGTGATACCATCAATTTTAGTAGTAAATACGTTGTACATGATGATAGCCACAGCAGAAGTACCAATACCCAAAGCTGTATTGTATAATGCTTCAGAGATACCTTGAGAAAGTGCTTGAGCAGCTTCACCACCACCATTTTCACCTAAAGCAGAGAATGAACGAATCATACCTAATACCGTTCCAAACAAACCTAATAAGGTTGCAACAGAAGCGATAGTTGATAAGAATACTAAGTTTTTCTCTAACATTGGCAATTCTAAAGCAGTTGCTTCTTCAACTTCTTTTTGAATGTTCAATACTTTTTGTTCAGTAGCCAATTCGGTATTAGTAATCATTTCTTTGTACTTGCGTAAGCCAGCCTTCATTACATTACCTACACTACCTTGTTGTTTATCGCATTCAGCTAAAGCTTTATCAACATCTTTATTAGCTAAATGGAATTGTACTTTTCTGATAAATTCAGCATTGTTGCCTTTACCAGTTGCTTTTGTTACAGTCAAAAATCTTTCTACTACGAAAGTGATAGCTGTTAAAAAGGTACCAATTAACACAGGAACCACAATACCTCCTAAATACATTTTAGGGAAACCACCAATTGGGCCTTCATGATTAGGCCAGAAACCACCAGTTAAGTCAGGTTTAGTGAAGTTGCTGGCAGCGCCAATCCAAAAACGCCAAATCAGATAACCTAACACAATACATGCGATTGGTGCAATCAAAGAAATAAGGTTGCTACTTTTTTTGGGTTGAACAGAAGTTGCAGCCTTTGGTGCAGTAGCACTTGGTTTAATCTCAGCCATGATTCAAATTTTTAAGTTTTAAATTACAGTTATGAAAGAATTTGATTTCGCAATTCTACTGAAAATTGTTTTTAAAAAATAAAAAATGTGATTAATTGTTTTTTGAAGCTTGTTGCAAACGTTTTCTGAGGATAATAATTGCGCCGAATTCTCCTCAAAATCAACCTATAACAAGCATTCTGTCAGTTAACCCATTTTTTAACCATTTAACCATCAATGAGGCAGTTTATAAAAACGGTGCATAAAAGTAAGCATCATATCTTACATGGCAGTAACTTACACAACTTAATTTAAGAAAATATGAAGAAAAC
>JBMLOK010000235.1:0-15028 GCA_049243005.1 Bacteroidia bacterium
GAATGCTACTTTATAACTGATTGTGGTATCAGTACTGTTTGTATAAAATGAATATTTTCCGGCTTTAAGTAATGAATCAGCCGGACTATTGTTGTTAGATCCTTCATGAAAAATGAACTCATAAGCTTCTTTACAATCAGTACAAGTTTTCTTTAAATTGGCTTTAAGTTTTAAACTTTGTGTAGTACTTTTTTCATATGATGTAAAAAGGTAAAAGGAGTTTTTTCCGGCTTCAATTTGTTTACTTTCATCATTCATTAATCCACTTAGTACGAACACAATATTTCCATCAACCAACAAAGGTTCTGCCTGCTTTTTACAAGCTGTCAGCATTATAAAAAACAATGTAATAAAACTAATTGTCCATTTCATTTTTCTCATGTCAGTTCAATTGATAATGAATGCCTAATTTGAAACCACGATTTTTATTTTTATCTGAATTTTCAAATAATTTCGAATCACTGATATTTAGTAGACCGTTAAAATATCCTATTGAAATTTTGCTTTTTGTATTCAACCAATAAGCATAATTTATCTCAGTTAATACATCCTGATTATTAAACAATGAGATATGAGCTGATTTGCTTTTTGTATCAAACATTTTACCATTTTCATAATAATAAAATTGGTCATTACTGCTTAATAAATACATATAAGACAATCCTAGATTCAATTCATGTCTGCCTTTAATTTTGAAGTCAACTCCAATTGGAACATTTAAATAGAGTAATTTTTGGGTATTGATAACGATGCTTTTATTGCTTTCTCCAAAACCATAAGTTGATTCGGTATATGTACGTTTACCCAGTTCAGGCGTTGTTTGAAACAATCCAATTCCAGTATAAAATGATAATTGATGATTGGCAAGAACATGCCAGAATCCATTGAAATAATAACTAGGAATAAGCTGATTGTTCAATTGTATTCCTGCATTGATACTTGTATATGAAATAAAAGCCTTTTTCTTTTTATTTGGTGATATACTTAGCAATTCAGATGTTGGTTTTTTATTTGAATTTATCTTAAATCCTGTAAACTGAAGGGAATTGATAAGTAAAGGGAATTTTGAGTTTTCTTGCGTTTGATTTGATAAAGATTCAATATTAGGTTCTACTTGTAAATCCTCCTCGTCAATATCATTTATGTTTTGATTTATTGAAGTAGTTAAAGGCGATGTTTTATTTGTATTCTCGCTTAAAACAGCAATTTTATTTTCTTTTTGTTTGATGTTAGATTCAACTTGTTTTGAAATTGATTCTGTTTGATTTGAAGAGTTATCAGCTAAATTATTGATGCTTGTATTTTCAGTATTTTGATCCTTTTTCTGTTGAAGATTATTGGTTTGGTTTATATCATTTGATGTTGAATTAGTAATGATGGTTACACTTTGTTTGTTTGATGTATTTGCAGTAGCAACAGAGGATGTAAAATAGTTTCCCGCATATATGAATATACCTGTCAGTGCGAGTAAACTTGGCAGAAAGAACCAATAGATTCTTTTCGAAGCCTTTCTTTTATCTAATAAAATTTGTTGCGCAGCTATCCAATAAGATTCCTTAAATGGAATTCCATTGTTCTCTAATTTGCTTTTTAATAAGCTGTCTAGCTCATCTTTCTCCATCTTCATATCAACATCATTTTAACTTGTCCAAACAAGAATTTGATTTTCTTTTTTAACTCATTTCGTGCATTCATCAAATGCCATCTTGAACTCGATTCATTTAAACTCAATTGTTCTGCAATTTCCTTATGCGATAAGCCTTCAAATACATGAAGGTTTAAAACCAGTTTTTGAATTTCAGGTAAATTGTTAATCAGTTTTATAAGCTCTTCTTTTTGAATTTTATCTTCAGCTTCATTCAGGTTAAAGGGTATTTGTTGCTGACTTAAATCTTCAATGTCTTTTTCAGAAAATAGTTGTTTTTCTTTTTGACGTTTTCTGAATTCATCAATGATTGTATTCACCATGATGGTTTTTGCCCAGGGATTGAATTCCGGTCCATTGTACTTTTCTATGGAGAACAATATTTTACAAAAACCAAGATTTAACAACTCAACAGCATCTTCTTCCTGAATACTATACCTCATACAAATGGGTATCAAAAGGTCAAAACAATACCTGTACAAGGCATATTCTGCCTTGCTTTCTTTGTTAATGCAAGCTCGGATAATGTCCTGAATATTGTTTTTCAAAGAATAAAGCAAAATAACCCGACAACAATTTGAGATTTGTTGTCGGGTTGATGTGTTATAAAAAATCGATTATTTGCTAATCAGTTTTCTTACGATTCGTTGGTTGTTGCTATGCACTTCCAATAAGCAAATACCTTCAGGAATATTGTTTGTATTGATTTCCAAAAGATTATTTCCTTTATGTAAGAAATCTTTGTTCGACCACAATTTTCTTCCGCTTAAATCAAAAATATTTAATTCGATTTCTGAGTTAATGGTTGAATTAATTTCTGCGAACAATGTTCCTTCAAAAGGATTAGGATAAACTTGAGTGAAGCTCATTTCTTCAGAGCGAATGCCGGTAGCCTGGTCAACTACGATATCCTTACATTTCATAGCTGAGCATGAATCTGTCATTTGCATCATATTCAAACAAACAGTAAAAGTGCCGTTGCTGGTGTAAACATGATTAGGATTTGCATCCGGAGAACTGCTTCCATCACCAAAATCCCAGATAGATAAATCGTATGAACTAGAATTATTTGTAAATCCTATCATGCCTGGTTTAGTAGGATTTGATTGGTAAGAGAAATTGGCATTACAGGTAGATAATGTTCCATACTGGTTAACTAAAACTGGACGACAAATTTCATCAGCACAAGAACTATCAGCTTTTCTTACTCTTAAACAAACATTATATAATCCTGATGAAGGGAAGGTGTAATTAAAGTTTTGTGAAGTACTTACTACAGTACCATTCACTTTCCAACTATATAACAATGGTGTTCCAGTTGAAAGGTTGGTGAAGCTAAATGTATTTTGTCCAAGATTGCTATAAGAATAAGATGCATGGCAAGTAGAGGTATTAGGAGCTGTATTGAAGTTTTTACAAGTAGTATTGCTACAAACAGTATCACCATTAACTATTCTAAATACACTTAAACAAACTGGATAGATTCCACTTGATGGAAAGGCTTTTACAAATGGACTACCAGCACCAGTTCCTAAAGCACCGAAGTTCCAGCTAAGATGTGTATATGAACCTGTTGAGAGATTAATAAAGTTTCCGTAATGAATACCTAAACTATCAAATTTTGTTGCTTCAAATCTGGCAAAACAGCTTTGTGCGCTAGAGTCGATTGCAGTTACTAATTTGCAAATTGAAGTAGCACAACTTGAATCTTTTTTAACTTTATATAAACAAACAGTATAATTTCCAGGTAGTAAATAAGTGTGTGAAGCTAATCTTCCATTACTTGAACTACCATCACCAAAAATCCAGATGAAATTGCTGCTGGTATCGTTTGCTGTTTCAAAAGTAAATTGATTACCATTACTTACATTTCTATTAAAAGAGAAATTAACTGAACATCCAGGTGACAAAAAGATACTATCACATTTTGTAGCAATGCAAGTAGAATCTTTTTTCTTAACTGTTAAACAAACTTTATACCAGCCGTTTGCGGTAAATGTTCTGATTGGGTTTCTGCTATCAGATGAAGTACCGTTTCCAAAATTCCATATATATCTAAAGTTAGTATCTTGTAATGTAGCATGAAAGTATACCTTTAAATGATTGCTTTGGTCTTTTTCAAAAGTGAAATTGGCATTACAATTTACAGGAGTATTTTGACCCAAGAATATACTATCACATTTTGTTACACTGCATGAAGAATCTTTTTTACTTACAGTTAAACATACTTTATACCAACCTGCATTTGTATAAGTTTTAATTGGATTTTTACTATCAGAAGCTGTTCCATTTCCAAAATTCCAAATGTATTTGAATGCAGTGTCTTGTAAAGCCGCATTGAAATAAACTTTTAAGGGATTAACTGCATCTTTTTGGAAACTCCAGTTAGCATTACAATTAACAATAGTTGGCATTACAGAAATGCTATCACAAGAAGTAGATGTGCAAGAACTATCTTTTTTCATAACAGTTAAACAAACTTTGTATTTGCCATGATTTGCATAAGTTCTAAAACTATTCCTTCCATCACCTGAAGTTCCATCACCATACGACCAGAAGTACTTGTAGTTGGTATCATTTAGGTTTGCAGTGAAGTATACTTTTTTACTGTTGTTAGGATCTTTTTGAATGGTATAAGCAGAGCTGCAAGAGGTATTTGGTAAGAGTATTTGTACACAAATTGTTTTGGTACAACTGGTGTCAATTTTTCTAACAGTTAAACAAAGATTTTTCAATCCGCCACTGGTATAAGTTTTTTCTACAACTCTACCTTGGGCAGATGTTCCATCACCAAATGTCCAGAAATAGTAATTATAAGAATTAGGACTAGCTAAGGCGGTGAATACTTTTTTCAAAGGATTAGTTGCATTTGTTGCAATATTAAAACTGGCATCACAAGCAGTATCTGGAGCAGTAACTAAAATACTGTCACATTTAGTTAGAGTACACGATGAATCTTTTTTAGTAACAGTTAAACATACTAATTTTAAACCGGTTGTGGTATATGTTTTTAAAGGTGCTCTTGAGTCTGATTGTGTTCCATCACCAAAAGTAAATTTATATCTATAAGCTGTATCATTCAAAGCAGCTTCAAATTGGTATTTTAAGCTATTGGTAGCATTTTTTGTGGCTGTCCAATTGGCATTGCAAGCTGTTGTATTTGATGTAGTTGCAGTAACTGATTTGCAAACCTGAATTGTGCAGGATGAATCTTTTTTAGTGACTCTTAAACAAACATTATATGTACCGGTTTGAGAATAAGTTTTAATAGGAGTTCTATTATCACTTCCTGTATTGTCTCCAAAGGTCCAGATATATCTGAAATTGGTATCATTTAAAGCTGAAGTGAAATAGAATTTTTTGCCGTTTGTGGCATCTTTTGTAAACGTAAAATTGGCATTACATCCGGTAGATTGGTTTTGAATAAAAATAGTATCACAAAACGAAGAAGTACAAGAGCTATCAGATTTAATCATTGTAAGACAAACTCTGAAAGCACCTGGAGTTGAATATGTTTTGGTTGGTGCAGTTTGTGAACTGCTGGTTCCATCACCAAAATTCCAGTAGTAGAAATTGTTTCCGGCACTTGAGTTATTTGTAAAACTTACCGTTCTGGTGGTGGCATTAATACTAAATGTAAATGCTGCCGTACAATTCTGAGCAAAACTGTTATTCAGTCCTGAAAGAATTAAAATCAAACTTAGGTAAAAGATTTTTTTCATGGTTGTTTCCTTGATTACTACTTGGTACGTTGGGGCGCAGTAAATCGTTGGTAAAACACAAAAATAAGCTTTATTTGCTTGATTATGAAGTAGAAAATTAATTAGAATTCTTGATCTTAATCAATTTTGTTCGAGGAATAGTCCTCATTAAATCCGATAAAACGACAAGCTAAGGCTCAAAATAAAAGCCCTTGTCTTTTAATCCCTCATAGATTTTCTTATTAAACTTATACAAGCGAGCTGCTCTATGAGATACTCCTTGTTGTTTTTGATTGAGCTCGGTGAGGAATCCATAACTCAATATTTTTTTTCTGAAATTCCTTTTGTCGATGTCTTTACGAAGAATGACTTCATAAATATGTTGTAATTGAGTAAGACTGAATTTTTCGGGTAGTAATTCGAAACCAATAGGAATGTATCTAATACGATTTGTTAATCGGCGTAATGCCATTTCAATAATCTCTTTATGATCGAAAGCCAGTTCTGGCAAATCATAAGCAGGCCACCAAAGGGCTTTACTTGCAAAAGTTGTTACTGGATGAATTCCATTTGTGGTACTTTTTATTAGCGCATAATATGCAACTGTTATTACTCTTCCTTGGGGATGTCTATCTGGTTTCCCAAAAGCATGCAATTGCTCCATGAAAACATTTTCCAAACCGGTTAAATCATACAAAATCCTTGCAGCGGCATCATCTAAGTTCTCTTTGTCTTGAGCCAAGTTTCCTGGAATTGCTTTCCATGATTTGAACGGCTCTTCATTTCTTTCAATTAATAGCACCTTCAATTCGCCTTCATCAAAGCCAAAAATCACACAATCCACCGAAAAGTCTGAATGTAATTTAGGTAATGTTTTTTTTGGCATGTATATTTTTATTGAAGGGATTTGAAATTAGAAAAAACATAATTGCAGGAATGAACCTGCAATTATGTTTAAAAAATGAAATTAGTTTTTGATTACTTTTTTGGTACTGATTGCACCATTAGCGTTTTCAATAACCAACATGTAAATACCAGCAGGAACTGAACTCATATCGATAGTTCCGTTTGCATTGATTTCAGTATTGATAACTTCTTTTCCAACTAAGTTAATTACTTTAACTGAAGCAGAAGTTTGGATTCCGTTTACATAAACTAAACCAGTAGTTGGGTTAGGGAATACACTTACTTCTTCTTTGCTGATAGCATTGATACCAGTAGGCATTTCAGGATTAGGATTGTTATTTACTCTGATTTCATCAAAATAGATATAAACTGAATCATCTTGAGTCAATGGATCTTCGAAATCAGGCATGAAAGCTAAAATAGGATAAGTACCTGTTTTGCTAGTGAAATCATAAACCATATCAACCCACATATTTGTACCAGGTTGAGCAGCAGTACTAGGAGCTTCTAAAGTACCAGCAGCACCACCTTCTAATTTTAATTTAATAGGAGAGATTCTTCCTTTCCAAACTTTAACGTGAACGTATTTATTTACAGTTACATCAGCAGAAGGATTACCGTCGCTTCTGTTAGCCCAGAAACCACCCCAAGGCATTCCACCTTGATTTTTACCTCTTCTTAAGAATCTCATTACTTTTTCAGATTGGTTGATACCGGTTTTGCTAGGATTGTTAATGATTTGGAAAGTTTCACTTACAGCATGTTTTGCAGGATCATCCCATTCGCCATTACCCATTACGTTCATGTTAAAACCATTAGTAGTTCCATCTTCGCAATCCAATAACATTCCATCACCAAAAGGTTTGAAAGTTTCAGGCATTGAATCAGCACTTACTCTGATATCATCAATATAAATGATAGAAGAATCAGCTTTAGTGAATGGATCTTCGAAATCAGGCATACAAACGATAGTAGCACAAGTTCCTGTTTTGTTAGAGTAATTGAATACCATATCAACCCATTTACCTGTTTCAGTTTGTGGGCTCATGCTTGCAACTTCAACTGTTCCGGTAGTACCACCTTCAATTTTGAATTTAACAGGTGATGTTCTTCCTTTCCATACTTTTACGTGAACGTATTTGTTTACTGTAAAATCGAAAGCAGGTTTTCCATCTCCACGGTTTGTCCAGAATCCACCCCAAGGCATACCACCTTGAGATGTACCTCTGCGCACAAATTGTAATACTTTGTCTGATTTGTTGATACCAGATTTGTCAGGATTGTTGATTACCATAAATGTTTCTTCAACAGCATGTTTACCTTTATCATCCCAATCTCCGTTACCCATAACGTTTAAGTTGAAACCACTTGTAGTTCCATCCTCAAAATTCATAGCCATAGTAGGAATTGGCATTGGCATCTCCGGCATTGAATCATTGTTAACTCTCATATCATCAAAATAGATAATAGTTGAATCTGTTAACGTTAATGGATCTTGAAAATCCGGCATAAAAGCAATGATTGGATATTTTCCTGTTTTTGATGTGAAATCAAAAACAACATCCACCCACTGATTTAATTGAGTTACAGGTTTAGTGCTGCCTTGTTCTAAAGTACCGGCTGCACCACCTTCAAGTTTAAATCTAACTGGAGAAATACGTGATTTCCATACTTTAATATGAACGTATTTTCCGTTAGTTACATCCGCTGAACCCAAAGTGTCTGCTCTGTTACTCCAGAAACCACCCCAAGGCATTCCACCTTGTGCTGTTCCTCTGCGAGTAAATTTCATTACTTTGTTACTGTAATTGATACCTGATTTATCAGGATTGTCAATGATGCTGAAGGTTTCTGTTACAGCATGTTTTCCTGGGTCATCCCAGTCTCCGTTTGCCATAACGTTTAAGTTTTGACCATTTGTGGTCCCATCTTCAAAATTCATGATGGTTTGTGCATTTGCTCTGTTAGACATAAACAAAGCTGCACCTGCTGCCAAGAGTAATAGTTTTCTCATTGATTTTTTTTTAGGTGTTTATTTGGTGTTTTTAATTTATTTGATTTCGAATTCTGCTGTTTCTACTTCATTAGAGTTTTTGCCAATAAATAGTTTGAATTTACCTGGCTCCAATACTCTTTCCATATCGGCATTATAGTACATTAAATCTTCTTTGTTAATGGTGAAACAAATCTGTTTTGATTCTCCTGCTTTCAAAGAAATTTTACTAAACCTTTTTAGTTCTTTTAATGGTCTTGTGCTTGTACCAACTAAATCCTGCACATACAATTGAACAATTTCTGAACCATCCATTTTTCCAGTATTTTTAATTTCAATACAAGCTTCAATTGTTTCATCAGCTGTAAAGTTAGTTTTATTTAACTTTAAGTTAGTATATGAATAATTGGTATAACTCAAGCCATATCCAAAAGGATAAAGAGGAGTATTTTCAATATCTAAATATTTTGATGAGTATTTAATATTGTTATCAAAAGGGCGGCCTGTATTTTTTGAAGCATAATAAATTGGAACTTGTCCAACACTTCTTGGAAATGTCATGGTAATTTTTCCTGATGGATTATAATCACCAAACAAAACACTACTGATTGCAGGTCCTGATTGTGTTCCTAAAAACCATGTTTCTAAAATGGCAGGAATGTTTTTATCCTCCCATGAAAGTGCTAAAGGTCTGCCATTGCTTAATAATAAAACAATTGGTTTACCTAATGCATGCATACGTCTTAAAAGTTCTTGTTGGTTTGATGGAATTGTAATATCAGAGCGACTTGCAGCTTCTCCACTCATTCCTTCAGATTCACCTAAAGTTAATACGATGATATCTGCTCTTCCAGCAACTTCAATGGCTTCATTGATTAATTCTTCCTTGCTTCTTTTGTCGATGAATTCTTGAATATGCATTTTTTTGATTAACACAGTATCCTCAGTAACATTAGCACCCATAGCATATAGTAATTCAGCTTTCCCGGCTGTTCTTGCTACTACTGCATCCCATAAGTTTTTAGATTGCATCCAGTTTCCTGCACCACTCCAATTGCCAATTAAATCTCTTTTGTTTTTTACAAACGGACCAATAAAAGCAATTTTACCTGTTGCTTGAAGAGGTAATAAATTGTTTTCATTTTTTAATAATACGATTGATGCTTTTGCGATTTCCTCAGCTGTTTGCAAATTGGCAGGTGTCATGATAGCTGTTTTTGCAGTTTTGATATTTGAATATCTGTAAGGATCTTCAAACAAACCTAATTGCCATTTTGCATCTAAAATTCTATAAACAGCAATATCAATATCTTCAATTTTTACATGTTTGTTTTCTAATGCTTTTTTCAAATAAGTATAATAGACAGAACCTTGCATATCCATATCAATTCCAGCATTAATAGCAGCAACGCCGGCTTCATATTCATCAGCTACATTTCCATGGTAAACCATTTCGTTGATAGAAGTATAATCTGTTACTACAAATCCTTTGAATCCCCATTGTTTTCTCAACAAATCATTCATCAACCATTTATTTGCAGTTGCAGGTACTCCGTTAACTTCATTGAATGAACTCATAACAGTTGCAGCACCTGCATCAATTGCTGCTTTATAAGGAGGAAGATATGTGTTAAACATACTTTGCATACTCATATCAACAGTATTGTAATCTCTTCCTGCTATTGGTGCGCCATATAAAGCAAAATGTTTAACACAGCTTAAAATAGTTTCTTTACTTTTTAAATCAGTACCCTGATAACCTCTTACTTTAGCTCTAGCTATTGCAGAACCTAAACAAGGATCTTCTCCTGAACCTTCTGCAACTCTTCCCCAACGTGGATCTCGCGATATATCAACCATAGGAGAGTATGTCCAATGTAAACCATCAGCACTAGCTTCAACTGCAGCTATTCTTGCTGATTTTTCTGATAAAATTGTATCCCATGCACATGATTCACCCAATGGAAGTGGGAAGATGGTTTTATGACCATGAATTACATCATAACCAAATAACAAAGGAATTTTCAATCTTGACTTCATTGCTAAATCCTGCAATTTTCTAGTGTATTCTGGACTATATGCGTTGAAAATATTCCCACATTTCCCTTCCATGATATCTTGTTTATAGGTATCACGAATTACCGGTCCGGTAACCGACATATCAGAAGTATATAAAGTTAATTGACCTAATTTTTCTTCGAGAGTCATTTTGCCAATTAACTCTTTAAGGAATGATTCTTTGTCTTGATTTTTTCCGGGTTTGTTTTGAGCGAAAATGAAATTGCAACTCGATAGCAATATCATTAAGGTGAGTATAGTATTTTTTATCTTCATGTTATTTTGTGATTGCAGGTGATTCAAATCCAAGGTTTTTTAATCCTCTTTGAATGTCTTTGTTTTTCATAAAAACATTCCAGATTAAAGAAGAGCGATAATTTTCTATCATTACAATTATTGGTCCTTGGTCAATAGCTAAATATGATTGGGCAGTCCAGTTTTTACTTTCGTTAAAAGCATCAACAAAACCATATTCACCCCAGATGTCTTTTCCTTTATCAAAATAAAAATGTTTTAAAGCTGCCATACTTTCTTTTGGTGTATAAGGAAAAGCAGATAGTGCAGCAGTTGGACTAATCACTCCTAAGTCGTTATCAGGAGAATGAGCATTATATCCTTCATGGTTATCGCTTGCAGTTAAGCCCCAGCAAGTTTTACCATAACCTTTAAATTTATTAGGATTAACTACACAGTGTTTGTAGTTAATCAAAGTATGATTGAGATTTTGTAACCAGTAATCAGCGTATTGGTCTTTTAATCCTCTTGGGTCTAAACCTAAAAATGTATAATGAGAAAAGAACAATGGACCTCCATAAGGGAATCCTAATTGTAAAGGAATTTCATAATAAGATTTTCCGTTTTTAAAGAAACTTCCTGTTGCCCAACCCTTGTGGTAAACTTCTGGTTTGATGGCATAGTTTTTTGAAGAAGCAGCCAAGACAAAAGCAATCAAACATTCATTCCAACCATGAATAGAAAAATTCATACTCCAACCATGATTTGGACTCCAATGCCAATACAATGCATCTTGTTGTTGGGTATACCAATTCCATTCAGCAGCATCCCACAGCCATGTAATTCTGTTTCTTAGTTCATTTTCTTTAGGATTATTGGCATCAAAATATTCTTTAGCAGCAATTAATCCTGCAAATAAATAAGCGGATTCAACTACATCACCACCATCATCTTTTCTGCTAAAAGGAATTGTTTTTCCTGTTTCACCATTTAACCAATGAGGGAAAATTCCATGGTAATGATTTGCTTTTTCGAGGAACTTAACCATTTTCAAAAGGTGCTTCACAGCAGTATCTCTGCCAATCCAGTTTCTTTGAACAGCAACTATGGTTGCCATGATACCAAAACCGGTTCCACCTGTAGTTACAACTTCATTGCCATAATCATAAGCAATATTGCTTCTTTCTCTTGCTAAACCGCTTGTTGGATGAGCAAAATCCCAAAAATATTTAAAGCTTTGTTTTTGAACTTCATCCAATAAAATCGAATCATTTTTGATATCTGATTTAATTGGCGCATGATAAATTGCCTTGTTTTCCTGGGCACAAGCGATTCCCCATAAGAACATGGATAAGATGAATATTTTGATATATTTAAATTGTTTTATCATCAAACATTAGTTTAAAAACGGACTACTGAAACCACATTTTTTCATCCCTATTTTTACTTCAGGGCAGCTCATAAATAAATTCCAACATAATCCAGTTCTATAGTTTTCTATCATTACAATTATTGGACCTTGATCTATTGCTAAATATGAATTGGCAAACCATTGGTCGTTCAGGTTTATCGCATCAACAAAACCTTGTTCTTTAAACATTCTATCACCAAGTTTGTAATAGAAAAACTTAAGTGCTCTCATAGAATTTTCGGGAGTATAAGGCATGGCACTTAAAGCTGCGGTAGGACTTATCACACCAGGGTCATTATTAGGTTCATGAGCAGCATATCCACTTAAATTATTATCAGAAGCGGTTAAACCCCAGCATTGATTGCTATAACCAAAATGCTTTTTAGGATTCACAACACAATGGGTATAGTTAATTAAAGTATGATTTACATTCTGCTCCCAATAATCGGCGTATTGGTCTTTAAGCTGATTAGGATTGATGCCTAAAAATGAATAGTGAGAAAAGAAAAGTGGACCACCATTTGAAGGACCTAAAGGAAGTTTAAATCCATAATAAACGTTACCATTTTTGAACCCACCATTTCTGGCCCAACCAGCATGGTAAACACTTGCAGGAATTGAATCAGTAGGAGAGGAGGCTGCCATGATATAAGTAATCAAACATTCATTCCAACCACTGATTTTCATATTCATTGCCCAACCAAGATTAGCACTCCAATGCCAGTATAAAACCTGTTCATTTGATTTTCTGAACCAATTCCATTCAACACCTTGGTATAAAGCATTTATTTTATTTCTAATTCCGGTTTCAAGGGTAGAATTTCCATCAAAGTATTGACGTGCAGTTAACAGACCTTGCATTAAATAGGAAGTTTCTACAAGATCAGCTCCATTATCTTTAGAGCTAAAAGGTATGGCAACTCCTGTGGCTCCATTAAGCCAATGAGGAAATGCCCCATGAAATTTCTGACATTTATTCGTCATGAAGTCTAACATTATATCGAGTTTGTTAGCAGCTTCATTGCGGCTGATATAATTTCTGGAAGAGGCAACAACCATCGCCATAATTCCAAATCCGGTGCCACCTGAGGTAACTATATCTCCGGAAGAATTTCTTTCTCTCGACATTCCTGAAACAGGATGTCCATAATCCCAAAAATATTTAAATGTTCTTCTTTGAACTATATCAAGTAATTCATCATCACTCACTCTTGGGAATTTATCAGTAGTATCTAACTGGGTAGTAAAAGCATAACATAGGTTGCTACCCATTCCAACGGCAGATTTCGACTGCAATTTATAGATTAAACAAATGGTATATTTAGCAAAGGTTTTTAATGTTGTAGGTCTGATTTCTAACACAGTATCAGCTTCAACTAAAGAATAAGTATAAGGAACTTTAGCAGATTTATCATCCAGGAAATTAATTCCGGTAGCTAAAGTATTAGTATCTATTTTATCAGTAAAACTTAATCGAATAACAGGATTGAGTTTAATTTCACGATAAGGCGCTTTTAAAATGCCTTCGATATTAACGAGGGAACAAGTAAAACTTTTTGGTGTTTCAGGTTCAGGAGTTGGCGTATTCACTTTCTCCTTGCAAGAATTGCTAAAGAAACTAAAAATTAGAATAACTATATAAAGTAATACTTGGTTTTTTTTCATTGGTTTGGTTTAAAAACCACAGACTTTCAAATGAAGAAAGCCTGTGGTTTAATTGGTTTCGTTGGAAAATTATCTTCCAGCGTTTTCTAAATTGTACAATGCAGTAACGTCTGCATCAGCAAGGGCTTTGCTGTATACACGGAATTCATCAAGAGCTCCGGTATAGTTTAACATCCAAGTTTCAGGAGCACTCCAAGGCGCACCTAAATTGTTTTGGAATCCACCAATAACAAATTTGTTTGCTTTGATAAAGTTTAAGTTACCAAGTGGAGCACCACCAGCAGCAGGATCACTACCAAATCTGTCAGAAACATTAGCAGGTACAATTAATTTAGCACCGTTTACATACATAGCAAATTTTGAACTAGCTGCATCATATGAGAATACTATGTGGTTCCATTTTCCAAAAGCATTAGGAATTTTGTTGTTACCATTGAATTCAATCCACTGTTCTTTCCATTCAGGAGCATCATTTTTCTCAAAATGTACTTTACAGAACATTGAATCAGAAGTTGTTCCTTCAACTAAGAAGAAGAAATTTCCCCAGAAAGCACTGTCTTTAGATAACATGAAAATTGATTGAGCACCACCTTCGTGTTTTTCTGTTTTCATCCAGAAAGCTACTGTAAAACTTTTTAAAGCAGGAAGAGCAGTACCAGCGCTGTTATAAGCAGCAAATCCGCCTGTTGCACCTTGGTAAGCTTTACCTTTTTTACCTGTAACTAAAGTAGCATTTGTAGCAACACCGGCTAAGTTTTGTTTAGACTCATTGAAATTTTCATCAAAGCTCCATTTCGAAATCAAGTTAGCTGAAGCTACATCATCTGAGCTGTTGTAACCTCCAATGGCAGGAAGAGATACGTCTGTTTTTTTGTCTTCTTTACATGCTGTAAAAGTTGTGATACCCGCAACTGTTGCGAACATCAACATTTTAGTGATTTGTTTTTTCATAAAAACGGTTAGGTTTTTTTGTTTAGTGGTTTATGTTAATAATTGGGATTTTGGGTCAATTTTCCTCCACTCAAATCTATTTGTCTTTGAGGGATTGGGTAAAGTTCGTGTTTTCCATCCACAAAAGGAATGCCTGCAGCTCTTAATACTGTTCCTGCTCTTCCTGTTCTGCGTAAATCAAACATTCTATCATGTTCCATTGCCATTTCTACTCTTCTTTCTCTGTAAATAGCATCTTTTAATTCAGCTTCAGTTACAGCAGTTGTATTAGCTAAACCGGCTCTGTTTCTAATTATATTTAATGAAGTTCTTGCAGAGGCAGTATCTCCTAATTCGATAGCTGCTTCAGCATGGATTAAGTAAATTTCACCTAAACGAACAACACGTAAGTTTTTATTGGTTTCATTATCGTTTCCATTAAATGTTTCCATTGTTTTGCTGATATAACATTTGTAGTTATAACG
>JBMLOK010000235.1:15128-26415 GCA_049243005.1 Bacteroidia bacterium
GATTCGCTGTTGAATTCTCCACTTTCTTTCCAAATACTTGAATAATCACTTACCAAAGAATAAGTGCCTGAAGTAATTAATTGGTTACTTGTATTTTTAGCAATAGCCCAATCTTTTTGGTATAAAGCAACTTTTGCCATCAAACCCATTGCAGCTCCTCTTGTAGGTCTGCCTAAATCATCAGCGCCATAAGAAGCAGGAAGTACGCTCATTGCATCAGTTAAATCCTGTCTGATAAAGGAATAAATTTCTTCTGCACTGGCTCTTACGTTTGCATTGGCAATGTCTTCTTGTGTTTCTATGTTTTTATTAACTTTTGGAACTCCTCCAAAACATCTTACTAAGTTCCAATAGTAATAGGCTCTTAAGAACTTTACTTCTGCAATGTATCTTGCTCTTTGTCCATCAGAAATATTAGTAAATTGAGGTAAATAATACAATGCTTGGTTCGCTCTTGCTATCCCTTTAAAGTTTGATTCCCATATATCATTAAAAGATAAACTTGATGATGTAAATGTATATTTATCCAACTGGTCTTTATCTGTTCCAGTATCACCCGGGTCTGAACCTTTTTCGGCATCATCATCAGCAATACTTGTAACGCCAATCCATGAGAATGAATGTTGTTGCCATTCGTATAATTGGTTGTAAACAGCAGTTACCAATTGTGCTGGAGCATCAGGGTTTGAGAAGAAGTCGCTTGGAGTTTGATTTCTAACCGGTTCTTCAAGGAATTTTTTTCTACAAGCAGTTACCATCATCAGAAGGGCAACTGCAAACATCAATAGTATATTAATTGACTTTTTCATTTTTTGCATTTTGTTAAGTGATGGTGATTAAAATTGAACGTTTACGCCAAACATATAAGTAGCAGATGTTGGGTAAATACTTTTTTCTATACCTGATTCATAAGCAGCTCCAGGTAATTCAGGAGAATAGCCTGTGAATTTTTTCCAGGTATAAAGATTTTGAGAACTTAAATAAGCACGTAGTTTTCCAATATGCCATTTATCTGTAATTCTGCTTGGAATGGTATAACCTAATGCCAAGGTGTTTAAACGAACATAGGTTCCTGATTCGATGAAATAATCACTTGGCACAGGAACTCCATTATAAGCTCTTGGATTATCAGTATTAGGATTACTTGGAGTCCATCTTTCCATGGCTACATCATATTCAACATTGTAGTTACCTCCATAACGAACAGTTTTTTTACCATTAAAAACCACATTACCTGCATTACCCTGAACAATCATGCTTAAGTCAAATGCCTTGTAATAGAAATTTGTATTAAATCCAAAATAGAATTTAGGTTGATAAGAACCAGCATATATTCTGTCTTTGTTATCAATTTTTCCATCGCCATTCTGGTCGATAATTTTTTTGTCACCAACCTGAGCACCTGTTAAAGTTGCAGAATTGTTTAGTTCAGCTTCTGTTTTGTAAACGCCATTGGTTTCGTAAACCCAGAATACACCAATTGGTTGTCCATTGATTACTCTAGTAGCAGTATAACCATTATCTAAACTTCCATAATCCAATGCTTTTCCTTCACCAACATCGGTTACTTCATTTTTATTAAAAGTAACATTACCTCTTATTGCATAGTTAAAGTCTTTGCTGATGCTTGAATTCCATCCCAAAGAAATCTCTAAACCAGTATTTGAAATTTTAGCTGCATTTGTTGTATAAACATTATCTCTATCACCTGCAACACCGGGAAGTGCAACTAGGTATAAAGCATCAGAAGTAATTTTTTGATAAACGTCAATTTCTCCTGTAAGTTTAGAATTAAAGAATCCGAATTCTAATCCTAAATTTCTTTGTTCAGTAGTTTCCCATTTCAAGTTTGGATCGATAATTTGATCAGGAATTGCACCCGGAGCAATATTAGCACCAAATGCTGCTGATAAACCTGTTCCAAACTGAGTTACAAACTGGCCTGGAGAGATATTGTCGTTTCCTATCAAACCCCAGCTGGCTCTAGCTTTCAAAGTATTAAAGATGTTTTGATTGGCCATGAATTTTTCCTTATCAATTACCCATCCTAATCCTAAAGAAGGAAAGGTTCCCCATCTGTTTTTTACAGGAAATTTAGAGGCACCGTCTCTCCTAATTGTTGCATTTACAAGGTACTTGCCATCGTAAGTATAAATACCCCTGGCAAAGTATGATTCTCTTCTTCCATAAATGGCTTGATTACCGCTATTTAAAATTATAGAGGTTGGATCACCAAAGCTAAAATCCCAGTATTGTTCTTGAGCAGGAATGTCCTTTTTTGAACCACTCATCCATTTTCCATCTTGTCTTTCAGCAGTGTGACCTAAACTTACATTTACATCATGTTTGCCTTTAAACGTTTCAGTATAATTAAAGTAATTATCCCAAACCCAACGGTAGTTATCAGAACGATAAAGATTCAATTGACTTCTGTCATTTCTTTGAGCAATGGTAACGAAGTAAACAGGAGAGTAATTTCTACTATTATTAAAACCTCCATCGATACCAAAAGAAGATTTGAATGAAACATTTTTCCAGATTTTGTATTCACCCCAAACAGTACCTTGTAAACGATGTCCCCACGATTGATCGTTTGTGGTTTCAAGTTTTGCTAAAGGATTACCTACATTACTTGTCGTAGTCGAGCCATATGTACCATCCGAATTTTTAGCATTATAAATTGGTGCTGCATTATAAGCATCAGTAAATAAACTGAAAGGTTTGTTGTTACCAAAATTGTAAGCGTAAGAAATGGTGTTTCCAACTTTTAATTTATTGGTAATATTAACATCGTTATTGGCTCTGATTGAAATACGTTGGTAATCGTTTCCTTTTAAGATTCCTTCCTCTTTAAAATATCCTATTGAGAAGAAGTAAGTGTTTTTATCACCACCACCATTCATAGAAATATTATGACTTTGGATTGTACCTAAGCGTGTAATTTCATCCATCCAATCGGCAGAACCAGTAATATCTGTAGGTTTGATAGCCTGAGTTCCTGCAGCTTCATTTGAATAAACAGCAAATAAGTTTGGTCCGGCCATATCAACTTTATTGACCAATCTTTTAATGCCTGTATAAGCATCATAGTTAACTTGTAATTTACCTTTTGTACCACTTTTGGTAGTTACTAAAATTACACCATTTGAACCACGAACACCGTAGATGGCTGTAGCAGCCGCATCTTTTAATACATCAATTGATAAGATATCTGTTGTATTAATATTAGATATATCATCAGTTAGAATTCCGTCAACTACATAAAGTGGATCAACACCACCTAAAATTGAACCGGTTCCTCTAATTCTAACATTGGGTTTTCCGCCTGGTTCTCCCGGTGCAATAATTTGTACGCCGGCAGCTTTACCCTGAATAGCTTGTGTTGCAGTTAAAGAAGGAAGTGTTGCAATTTCTTTAGCCTGAATTCTTGAGCTAACTCCGGTTAATTCTTTTCTTTTTGCAGTTCCATAACCAATTACAACAATATCATTTAATGTTGTATTTGATTCTTTTAGGCTAAAATTGATGACAGTTTTTCCATCAATTTTCACTTCTTCCGTTTTGTATCCTATATAAGAAAAAACAAGGATATTAGATTCTCCGGAATTGTAAGATAATTTGTAGTTTCCTTTAGCGTCGGTAGCGGTTTCTTTTTTGGTGCCTTTTAAAGTAACTCTAACTCCGATTAAGTCTGAGCCGTCTTTGGCATCCGACACTTTTCCTGTGATTTCCATTTGTTGAGCCAGCATTGCAAACGAGCTCATCATGAAAACCAACATTGTAAGTAGTTTTCTGTGCATATATGATTTTTTTATTGGTGGTGGTCATATGTTCTGCTTTTAACTTTTTAATAAATGTACATGCCTGGTTTAGGTGCATGTTTTTTATACTTTTATTAAAAGTGTTAAAGTGTATGAATTACACTAAGGTATAGTTTTGAAGCAAAAATGCAATTCAATTTTTTTTGAGAATTATCAATTTAATTTTAAAAAATTGTAAATCAGTCAATTGTATCGAATTTTCTTAGTGTAAAACTTACACTTATGTACCTAAGAGGTCTAAATAAATTGATTTTATAATCTCTTTATTTAAAAATCAAATCATTTTTCATGTTAAATAAGTGTAAATTTTGGTTTGAATTATTTTTAAATAATGGCAATGATTTCAATTTAATTAAAGTTGATTTATCATAATAATTTAAAGGCTAATTTAAAGATGATTTTTTATTGATTTATTTCATCAGGCATAAATTCAGAATAACTTAACTTGTGCCCTAAATTTTTGCTTTATGCCACAGTGGGTTGAACAAATATTCCTGCCTCAGGAACATCCTGGAATTGCAGCTTCAATGGTTTTGATTTTTATGGTTTTATTTCTTGGTATTTTATTGGGAAAATTAAAAATCATGAAAGTATCCTTAGGGATATCAGGTATTGTATTTGTTGGTATTTTAAGTGGTCATTTAGGTTATAAAGTTCATGCAGAAACCCAGGAATTTCTCAGAGATTTTGGTTTGATATTATTTGTTTATGCAATTGGAATGCAGGTTGGCCCTTCATTTTTTAGTAGATTAAAACAAGATGGTTTATTATATAATTCTTTGGCCATTGGAACAGTTTTATTAGGTGCTTTAGTAACCTATTTATTATTTGTTTTTACGGGTAGTGGCATGGATAATATGATTGGGATGATGGCAGGCGCAGTTACTAATACGCCTAGTTTGGGTGCGGCAAAAGCTGCTCTTAAAGACATCGCAATTCAGGCTCCAGATAAAATCTGGAACGATCCAACCAATGCATATGCAATTACCTATCCTTTTGGAATTATTGGAATTATTTTAGTGATGATTTTTGCAAAACATTTATTCAAGATTGATGTCAAAAATGAAATCACTTTATTTAATGAACAAATCAAAAAGAAACATCCCGCTCCTGAAGTTAAAAAGTGTAGGTTAACCAATTCCGCTTATTTTGGAAAGACATTAAAAGATGCAATTGGTGATAATAAAATTATCGTTTCGAGAATTAAACATTCTGGTTCAACAGTGGTGCAATCACCAAATAGTGAATATATTCTAAAGGAAAGAGATGTGCTGATGCTGGTTGGTTTACCGCAAGATTTAGATATAATGATTAATTTATTAGGTTACCAATCAACAGATAATTTTATTGAATCGCAGGATTTTACTTTAACAAAATCTTTTATTGTTACAAGGTCGGAGGTGATTAATAAAACAATTGGTCAACTTAATTTTTTAGGAGCATTTAATTCTAGAGTCACTAGAGTTTATAGAACAGGTTTAGAATTATTGGCAAATGATGAACTTGTACTTCATTATGGAGATAAATTAAGGGTAGTAGGAGCAGAAAAAGATTTAATTCAAATTGAAAAACTTGTTGGAAACTCTGAAAAGCGCTTGCAAGAGCCTCAGTTACTTTCAATTTTTCTCGGAATTATTCTTGGAGTTTTTGTTGGTTCAATTCCTTTTTTTCTGCCTGGATTATCGGTTCCTGTAAAACTAGGAATGGCGGCTGGTCCTTTATTAGTTGCAATTTTAATTAGCAGGTTTGGAGGAATTTCAAGTTTACATTCATACTTACAACAAAGTGCATTATTGTTTATGAAAGACTTTGGAATCAGTTTGTTTTTTGCTTCTATAGGTATTCATGCAGGAGAAACCTTTTACCATACATTTATAACCTATAATGGTTGGGTATGGGTTTTATATGGTTTGATCATAACTATTACTCCAATTTTAGTTATGTTGATAATTGCTAGGTATGTTTTTAAGTTGAACTTTATGCCTCTTTTGGGATTAATCGCTGGGTCATATACAGATCCGGCTGCATTGGATTTTAGCACCAATTATTATAAATCGGATTTGCCATTACAAGCTTATGCAACTGTTTATCCTTTAGTAACAATTACAAGGATTGTTATCGCTCAAATATTGGTTTTGTATTTCGCACTTTCATAAAAATAAAAAAAGCTGCGATTTTATAATCGCAGCTTTTTAAAATTGAGTTTTTATCCTATAAAAATGGAATTTTTACCACCTTTGCTTTGATTTGTTTATCTCTGATTTCAATATAGATTTCTGAATCAACTTTTGAGAATTCTGTACTTACATAACCCATACCAATTGCTTTGTTTAATGAAGGTGATTGAGTTCCTGAAGTTACTTCTCCAATAACATTACCACTTGCATCTTTAATTGGATAATATTGTCTAGGAATTCCTCTATCAATCATTTCGAAACCAACCAATTTTTTACTTACACCATTGGTTTTTAAAGCCTGATGATGTTCGTGGTTGATAAAGGGTTTTGTGAATTTAGTTATCCATCCTAAACCAGCTTCAATTGGTGAAGTTGTATCGTTGATATCATGGCCATATAAGCAAAATCCTTTTTCTAATCTTAATGTATCACGAGCACCTAAGCCGGCTGGCATGATATTGAATTCTTTTCCTGCTTCAAAAACTGCATCCCAAAGTTTTTTCGCATCTTCATTTTTTACATACAATTCAAATCCACCTGCACCAGTATAACCAGTATTGCTAATTATACAATGTTCGATTCCGGCGAGTGAACCCATTTTGAAGGTATAATACTCCATTGAAGACAAATCAACTTCAGTTAGTTTTTGTAAGGCTTTAATAGCATTTGGACCTTGAACAGCTAATAAACTATAAGCATCACTCAAATTGGTCATTTCAACACCAAATGAATTATGTGAGCTAATCCAATTCCAGTCTTTTTCAATATTGGAAGCATTAACAACTAAGTAATATTCATTCGCATTTAAACGATAAACCAATAAGTCATCAACAATACCACCATCGTTATTTGGCAAACAAGAATATTGTACTTTACCATCAGTTAATTTTGATGCATCATTAGAAGTAACAAGTTGAATTAAATCTAAAGCTTTTTCACCTTTTAATAAAAATTCACCCATGTGACTCACATCAAAAACACCAACACTGTTTCTAACAGCTAAATGTTCCTGAATTAAATTATTATAAAGCACAGGCATATTATATCCTGCAAATTCAATCATTTTTGCTCCTAAGGAAACATGTAAATCGTTGAGGGCAACTGTTTTCATTTTTGGTAATTTATAGTTTGGTAATTCGAAATTTGCTGCAAAATATCATTCTAAGCTGAAAGATTCATTATAATTATTATCATTAAATCCTTCTATCGTCAAACCAATCTTTGCGTTTTGGAATTTTTAAGTCTTGTAAAACAGATGATTTCACGTTTAAATTAAACATAAAATATTTAGTTCCATAAGCAGAAAGAGGTGTCCAGTTAAAGGTAAACTGCCAACAATGTAAGTCTCTTCTTAAATCAATTCCCAGGTGAGATATTTTATTCAAGCTAAAATCATAACCGGAATTGAAAGTAAATGACCAATTTTTGGTAGGAGTTAAATTCCCGGAAAATGACAAGGTTTGAGTATACTCTGAAGGAAAGAAACTGTTTAGTTTATTTCTGTAATCATATGATACGGTATAATTTAACATGACACTCCAAGGCATATTAAATTCACTATAACCCAATTTCTGCATTTCTTTTTTTAGTTTATCAGCACGGGTTTGGTCTTTGCGTTTAAACATATCAGGGCTTAAGCTTGCAGAAACACCAACATTGGCATTTAATAATGTAGCCAGTTTTCCATTATTTATATTGAATTGATTAATTCTTGTATAGTATTTAGATGTAGGAGTTTCTATTAAATTATTTACATAAGGATCGTAACTTGCATTACCAACAAGAGAAATGTTTTTGAACAGGGTTGTTCTGGCCGAAGCATTTATAATGCTTAAGTTCATTGAGTCAGCAAAAATATTGTAAAAACCACCAAGTCTAAAGCTTTCAATAATTTTGATTTTATTTTCTTTAACAGAAGTATCTTTTCCTGTTCTCCATTTAATTTCTAAATTATTGTCTAATGAAAAGTTGATGTTTCCTTGTCTTCCTGAGCCCGGACCGCCATACAGCGTTCCTTCAAATCTGCTGTATTTTTGGTAATTAATACCGGTTGTATCATTTTGAACAAATTTATAAAATCCAAAATTATCAGAACTGAAATCGGGTGAGTAAGAAAAATCAAGATTAGGATTCATTACATGTCGGATAGCCATTAATTTCCCCTTTTTGAACACTTTCATACCATACCATCTAGTGCTAATACCGGCACGCATAGAATAACTATAGGCTCTGGCAAAACCACTTTCGAAAGATGAATTTACAGTTCTGTTAGTCGAATCCCATTCCTTAGTCCTTGTTTTAAAAGTCCAGTTTTCATTATAATCACCACCAACTGAAATTGTATAATATTTAAACAAATTGAATCCATTTTGAACTGAAATAGAATGACGTATTCCATTATTCATTGCTGTATCAATGTATTTTTTGAGGTCTTCAGTATTTCTGTTTTTGAATAATAATGTGTCTTTGGTATTTACAATATTTTGCATCAAACCGGTATAATTCACACTTATTTTCTCATACCAGGTATCGGCAGTAGGTTTATATTTTGATTTAAATGGCTGAAATGATGATACTGTAAAAGAAAGATCAGGAAGGGTTAATGACAAATCTCGGGTTTGAAGATTTTGTGATGCCCTTGCGTTTGCAGATAAACTTTGCTTTCCTTTATTAAATATAGTACCATAACTAATACCGGAATTGATTACGTTATTAAATGATTGAGGAGAGTATGAGTTAAAAGTAAGATAGTCATTTCCCACAAGATTTACATCGGCACTAAAAGTACTTCCCGGTCGTGCTTTTGGGTCAACGCGGTGTGACCATTGTATTTGAAAACTTTTGAATTCAGAATAATTAGGGTCTTCAGGATTATTCTGTTTATTAAAAGCATAGTTAGCACTAAAATTACCGCTAAATCTGTATCTGTAATTGTAAGAAGAACGGGTACTTAATTGCCAAGAGGTATTTGTATAAATATCACCTAGTAAGCTTAAATCTAAGTGTTCACCTAAACCTAAGTAGTATCCACCCTGACGAAGGAAATATCCTCTACCGGCAGCATTTCCATAAGTTGGAATGATTAATCCGGATTGCTGACCTCTTTTTAATGGGAAAATGCCAAGTGGAACAAAAAGGGGTGTTCTAACTCCTTCAATAACCATATTGGCCGGACCTGTTATTACTTTTTTACCTGGGATCACCTTTAGTTTTTCTGCAGCGATATAAAAGTGGGGATGGTCAGCATCACATGTAGTGTAGTAGGAGTGATTGATATAGAAATTGTTATGTTCATCTCTTTTAACTGTTTCTCCTTTAATGAAACCTTCACCTTCATTGGTTTTGAATTCTTTCATCAATCCTTTTTTGGTTTCGTAATTAAAAGTCACCTCCTCAATTTTATATTCACTTCCACCTTGTTTAAAAACAGGAGTATTACTTAAAACGCCAACACTATCTAATTGACCGGTGGCATTTACCGTATTTTTTTGAAGGTTGATTTTAATTTTCGAAGCTTTCATGTCTAAATCCTCGTATAAGACCACTGCATTTGAATAAAGTGTAGCAGTTTTTTCCAGTGCACTATACACAATTGAATCTTTGGCATTGTACTTGACCCTAGATTTCATAGCAGAAGATGTGCGAGGAAGGTAGTTTGAATCATTTAATAAACTATCAGGAATCGAGTTTTTTGTAGTATCTGATAAAATATAATTGTATGAAAAAGAGAGTGTTAGATTATTTGCAAACAAATTATAAACAAAAATTCGTTTTGAATTGCTTAAATTTGATGAAGATTGGTTGGCAGCAGAAAAAAGAGGAAAAAAGGCTAAACACATTAGTATTTCAGCAATTCGCTTATTTCTGCAGGTTTTTTTCAACTGACGTAAAATTAATAAATGTTGCAATGTCTTATTCAAACGCAAAGCTAAATAAAGTGGTAAATTTCTCTAAATGGGAAAAAATTGTGCCATTTTTCCTGTTTTTGGTCTTTGTTGCAATGACTCCTCCAACAAATTCGAAAAAATTTCGAAGATCAATACAAACAATTGTAATTGATGCCGGGCATGGGGGGCATGATCCGGGTTGTAGTGCTGGTGGTGTTAAAGAAAAAGACATCACATTAAAAATGGCAAAAGAACTCGGCGACAAAATTACGGAATTGATGCCTGAAGTTAAGGTTATTTATACACGAAAGACGGATAAATTTGTTGAGTTGTGGGAAAGAGCCGATATCGCTAATAGAAGTAATGCTGATTTATTTATTTCTCTACACTGTAATTCACACAAAAACACAACAATTTCAGGAACTGAAACTTTTGCAATGGGTTTACATAAGGCAGGTGATAACTTAGATGTAGCTAAAAGAGAAAATGATGTTTTGTTATTAGAGACTGATTATCAAGAGAAATATGATGGATTTGACCCAAGTTCTCCTGAATCTCACATTTATTTTTCTTTGTTTCAAAATGCTTACATGGACCAAAGCATCAAATTAGCCTCAAAAATTGAATCACAAATTTCTAAAACCCCAAATAGAAGCAGCAGAGGAGTTAAACAAGCGGGATTTGTGGTACTTTGGAAAACTGGAATGCCGAGTGTTTTAGTTGAAGCTGGATTTTTAAGTAATAAAAAGGATAGAGATTTTTTAAATAGTGAAGCTGGAATGAATGAATTTACTACGGCAATGGCAAAAGCTTTTGTTGATTATAAAAATGTTTTTGAAGGAGTTCCGGCTGCAAGCAAATAATTTTTAAATTGTTTAAGAAGTTTGAATATTAAGTTATTATGAAGATTTCGAAGCCAATATTGTTTAAAAGAGCTTCTGTTTTCAAAATATTAATCAATTGAATTGCCAAAAATAAAAGGAATTAATTGATTTTAAGATGCTCATACGGTTTTGGTTTTGACTGTATAAGTTAAATTAAAAGGTCTTACTATTTTAGTAAGGCTTTTTTTTTAGATTTCTCTTCGGTGTTTAATTCTGTAATAATTTCTTATTTTTGACCAAAATCAAATTATTTTGAGAATACCTAGAGAAGCCAAAATTGGTTTGTTTGCAGTAGTTTCACTTGCTGCACTTTATTTCGGATATAATTTTCTTCGCGGTAAAAAATTCTTTTCCCGCCAAAATACTTATTATGTTGTTTATAATAATATCGAAGGTGTAAATAAATCAACACCCATATATTATAAGGGATTAAAAGTTGGCCAAGTGGAGGAATTAGGCTTTTTAAGAACCGATAGCGCAAATAGAATCATTGCTACATTAATTATCGACCAAAACAT
>JBMLOK010000236.1:0-3430 GCA_049243005.1 Bacteroidia bacterium
GTGGCATAACAGCACTATTAGACTTTTATAGATGGGGATATGATTATGGACATAACCTTGACCCTACAGCTCCCATTCAGGTTCCGGGAATGGCTTATCAACCACCGGTAATTGGTTACAAAGATTTGCTTAACTTTACCGCACTTTCTATACCAAGTTCAGGGGGTTGGATAATTGTTGCTTTGGGTTTATTTGCTATCATTCTTTATACTTTTGAAAAATTCAATTTAAAGAAACTATCTAAATCAAAATCACTTTTATTCGTTTTATCAATGAGTGTAATTCTGAGTGCTTGCGGTAAAAAAGAAGCTAAAATAGAATATGGTAAAGTGGATTGTGATTTTTGCAAGATGAAATTAATGGATAACAAATTTGGAGTGTTAATGCTTAGTGATAAAGGACGAAATTTTCATTTTGATGACATCAATTGCTTTAAGAGATTTCAAGAAGAAAATAATATTAGCAGCAAGGAAATTCACATTTCATGCATAGATAAACCAGGAGAACTAGTAACAATTGAAACAGCCTATTTGATTCATTCAGATAACATAAAAACGCCAATGGCTAGCGGAATTGCCGCATATTCAAGCGAAGAAATCGCAAATAAAACTGCCAAAGAACTACAATCAAATATTATAAAATGGGTTGATATTAAATAAAAATGAAACAATTACTGGCAATTCTTTTAATCTGTATTCTGAATCAAAGTATTGGCAAAACAATTACTGTATATAAAAATATCCAACAATCGATAAATAAAGCTAATGCAGGTGATACACTCTTTATTCAATCAGGGCATTATACAGAAGGAAATATCGAAGTCAATAAATTGATTCATATTATCGGAATTAACTATCCTATTATAGATGGTGTTTCAAAGTTTGAGAATATTTCAGTTAAAGCAAATGGCGTAAGTATTTCGGGACTCAAAATTATCAATACCGGTTATTCTAGCATGGACGATATGGCCGGTATAAAAATGTATTCTGTAAAACATGTATTAATAGAAAATAATATCTTAGAGAACACATTCTTTGGAATATACTTTACCAATTGTATTCAATGTATTATCAGGAATAATAAAATAACAGGACCGGAAAACAGGGAGCAAAATGATATTGGAAATGGTATCCACTTTTGGAAATGCAGTTACAATATAATTTCAGGTAACCAAGTATCAAAACACAGAGATGGTATATATTTCGAATTTGTTAGAAATTCCACCATTACAAATAATATTAGTAAAAATAATATTCGATATGGTTTACACTTTATGTTTAGTGATAGTGATTACTATTATAAAAACACATTTTTAGATAATGGGGCAGGTGTTGCAGTAATGTATAGTAAATCAGTTAATATGGTAAAAAATAAATTCATACATAACTGGGGGGCTTCTGCTTATGGTTTACTATTAAAAGATATTAGAGACAGTTATATCATGGGAAATACTTTTGAAACGAACACTGTTGGAATTCATGCCGAAGGTTGCAGTAGGTCCTTGCTTTTTGCAAATGAATTTATCAATAATGGATATGCCTTGAGATTACAAGCAGATTGCGACGATAATAAAATTAGATTTAATAATTTCATCTTAAATAGTTTTGATTTAATAACTAATGGCTTCACAATTCTAAATGAACTTAAATTTAATTATTGGGATAAGTACCAAGGGTATGATCTAAAAAGAGATGGAATTGGAGACCAAGCATATAGACCAATGAATTTATTTGGTTCAATAATTGAAAGGAACCCAGTTAGTATTCTTTTTCTCAAAAGTTTGTTAGCTGATATTTTAGATAATTTAGAAAAAATAATACCAGGAATTACCCCTGAAAATTTACAGGACACTTCTCCTTTAATAAAAAGAATTCAACATGCTTAAAATTGAAAACCTTACCAAAAACTATGGAAAAATTCAGGTATTAAGCCAATTAAACCTTGAATTTAATAAGGGTGAGATATTTGGGATAATGGGACCCAATGGCTCCGGAAAAACAACATTAATCAAATGTATACTTGGTTTGACTCACGTTAATTCAGGAAAAATTAGTTATAATAACATTTCTCAAACAAGGCAAAATGAATACAAAAAAGCGTTTGGATATATGCCTCAAATAGGAAGGTATCCTGAAAACATGCGAATTATTGAACTCTTCGATTTAATAAAAAGCATGAGAGAAGATGATCTAAAAAAACTAGATGAAGAGTTATGGTTTAATTTTAAACTGAATGAAATGCAGGATAAAAAACTAGGAAGTTTATCCGGTGGTACTATTCAAAAAGTTAGCGCATCGCTCGCTTACCTATTCCAACCAGATGTTATTGTTCTTGATGAACCTACTGCGGGATTAGACCCTTTAGCAACAGAGATTTTAAAGGAAAAAATCTCAACAAATTCAAAGCAAAAAATAACATTAATTACTTCTCATATTTTAAGCGATTTAGAAGAACTTACTACACATATTTTGTACCTGAATAAACAAAGTGTTTTGCTAAATACTTCTGTAGAAAAATTAAAAAACAAAGACGGCAAATTGCACTTAAACAAAGTAATAGCCGACTTATTGAAAGATTAAAACAGTGAAAAACCTAATTCAATTCTTATTCTTAGACTTTCTTAAAAGCCGATTCATTATTGGCTACATGGTATTTCTGTTTCTTCTTTCCATAGGATTATTTGTTTTTACAAATGACCCGGATAAAGGAATGTTGGGCATAGGAAATTTAATACTTTTAATTGTGCCACTCACCTCCTCTTTGTTTTCAACTATTAGCTTGTACAATTCATTCGATTTCACAAGAGTGCTTCTTACTCAAACATTAAGTAGAAACAAGGTTTTTACAGCAAATCTAATTGCAATTAATTTCTCTTTAATTTTTGCATTTTTATTTGGTATTGGAATTCCATTTGTCATGTTCTCTGGTGGAGAAAAAATATTTGTTTTCCTTTTTACAGGATTAATGCTGAGTTTGATATTCTGTAATCTATCAGCAGCGGTTGTATATAAAGTTTCAGACAAAGTGAAAGGTATTGGAACTGTGCTTTTTATTTGGCTATATTTTTCAATAATTTACGATGGATTGATGTTGCTATTCGTTCAAGCTATGTCTGATTACCCAATTGAAGAATATGCAATGAGTTTATGCTTACTCAATCCAATTGACATGTGCAGAATTCTTATCATGTTCAATATGGATATTTCTGTATTAATGGGTCTAACAGGTGCTGTAATTCAACAATTTCTTGGAAGTTCAATAGGTAAAATTATTTTAACAATAGGTTTATCAATTTGGGCAATAGTACCCTATTATATAGCGCAAAGTTTTTTTAGCAAAAAGGATTTCTAATCCAACCAACCCAATAAATCGCTTAACATACCTGAATTGATTGTATGTACTTCATTGTATAATTTCAATTCAGGTTTTA
>JBMLOK010000237.1:0-1835 GCA_049243005.1 Bacteroidia bacterium
CAACATCATTCAAATCGTAATCACCTGTTGATGGCCATTGGTCTTCGAAAGCAATAGAACCAGTACCTGTAGGATTATTAAAAGCTTTGTTAGGATCAGTAGGATAATCATCATCAGCATCTTTTACACCATCATCATCTTCGTCTTCACAAACCGGAAGAGGAGTTACATCTTCATCATCGATAGCAGTTACAGGATTTGAAGTTGTATAAAATAATACATCGTTAAAATCGTGGTCGCAACCATTGTTATCTCTTCTGATATCTTCAAAACCCATAATGAATCTGTGGTTAGCGATATCATTTAATAAAACCATGTGTTGTTTTAAATTATTGTTTGATTCAGGGTTTAAGTCTTTTTGACCAAATACCAACCAGTTACCTTCTGTAACACCATTGAAGCCAGAAGTTCCACCTTTCCAACCATCAGCAGCAACACCATATCCAATTACAGTACCGGCAGGAAATCTACCTAAGAATACTTTATTACCAGGATTTAAACCACCACCAGAACCATTTAAAGAAGTATTAGGGAAAATTACTGTGTATTTATCGATATCACTTTTTGATTCAGGAGCACCATCATTTTCGTTATAAGTATAGTAGAACAAAGTATTTCTGTAACCTGCGCCTTCACTAACAAATGTTACATAAACATCAGCCAATTCTTTAACACGAATAACTCTTACAGCAGATTCACTTAACATTGGTGAACTAGAAGAAAGAACAACTGATTCAGGTAAAGCACCATTGATATCAGCTAATAATGATTGACTAACAACATCATCAGTAGCTTCTTTATAATTTGGAACACCAGAGCTATTCCAAGTGCGAGAAGAAGGAACAACATTAAATTTGCTTCCACCTGATTTTCCCAAAACTACATTTGAAGGTAATTTGCTTTCAACTGTTTTAATTGGAGCTGAAGCAGAACCACCAATCTGCATTTTAATGTTTGATGAAGTTAAATCAACAATGATATCTTTAGGTAAACCCAAATAAGAAGAATTCAATACCAATTGTTTCATACCTGCAGGTAATGTAATTTGTGTTTTGAAAGTACCATTTTCATCGGTACCTGCTTTTAATAACAAATCACCTTTGTTTTCATAAGAATCGCTCATCAACTTTACAGCTACATTTTTTACAGCTTTGTCGTCGATAGATTTCAAAGAAATTTCAAGATTGTAAGTTTTAGTTGTCGACCAATTAAAACCAGCAGGAACTTTTAAATCCTGCATACTTGATACATTTACAGAAGAACCATCTGTTGTGCCCGAAGTTTCATTATACTTCGAAACTAGATCTTTTTTACATGAACCTAAGAATGCTAAACCTAGGAATAATGGAAGATATATTTTTTTCATAATTGTGATTTCTACGTTTATCATAGGTACGCCAAATTTGTACCAAAATATTTAAATAGCAGAATATGAGGGTTGTATAAAAAATCACATCATTGATTGTGGCTCAAAAAGAAACAAATTCCCAAAATGAAATCATGTTTTGATTGGATTTCTTGTTACAAGTACGATTTTAGTTTTAGCATCATTCGTTGTTATGATTCTTACTTTTTGGAAAAAAAGTAAGCAAAATTCTTTCATCATTGAAGGCGCTATTGGGGCCACTGGCATCTGGCGGCTGGCAACTGGCTTGCGATTCCGCTAGTAAAAAAATTGGTTTTCAAAAGAAGGATTAAGTCGATTACTGTTAACTAAGGCGATAAATTCCTATAGTAATGTGTATGTTTTTCATTTCAAATTCAAGGCTAGGAGCTAAAAGCAAATGGCCAGTAGCCTGATTTCGGCCGCTGCTGCCTTTTCCGCTCCAACGCTC
>JBMLOK010000238.1:0-3183 GCA_049243005.1 Bacteroidia bacterium
GCAATTGCTAATTTATAAGTAGGATTTTCATTCATGATTTTAGCAACCTGATCTAAAATTGGATTTGATGTTTTCTTGATGGTAGTTTTACCTGTTTCAAATTGAATTCCTTGTAAAGCTTTTTCGAAAATTTTTGTTACTGCTGCTTTTACTTCAGGACATCCATTATTTGATGCAACACCTGCAACTTTTGGACATTTGTCTTTGTTATCTGCAATTCCATCACCATCGGTATCAGGGCAGCCATTAAATGCTGCTGTTCCTGCCTTTTTAGGGCATTCATCTTTTGCATCTTCAATTCCGTCGCCATCAGTATCAGGGCAACCTTCAAACTTTTCGATACCTTTAACATTTGGACATTTATCTTTTGCATCTTCAATTCCATCGCCATCAGTATCAGGGCAACCGGCGAATTTTTCTAAACCTGCAACATTTGGACATTTATCGTTAGCATCTTCAATTCCGTCATTGTCAGAATCTGGGCAGCCATTAAACTTAGCAACACCTGCAACAGTAGGGCATTTGTCTAAATTATCAGCAATACCATCTTTATCGCCATCAATAATACAACCAACTTTATCTACCAATGCACCGGCAGGCGTATTAGGACAAATGTCTTTTTTATCACTTACACCATCACCATCTGCATCTTTCATTTTACCTAATAAAATGCTCAAACCAACAGTATGGTTCAAATATTGATCCCAAGTATAATGTTGTAAGTTTTCGCTTCCTTCTGCTTGGTCGTTGTTTGTCCAGCCAAACTGACTTTGAATATTCAAATAAACTCTTTCTTCACATTTGATATTCAAACCAAAACCTGCAGGAATAATAACTTCATTATAAGATGATTTACCAAAATCATTAGGCTCATCAACCTTCACATATCTTCCACCTAAACCTAATGAAATATATGGAGTAATTCTTGAGTTTTCTTTTCCTAAGAATTTGAATCTTGCATTCACATCCAAAGAACCAAAATTGGTATAGAAAGATTCGTAAGTAGAAGTAAAGTGACCCCATTCTCCAATATAAAACTGACCTGCAAAATCAAAGAATCTACTTTGGTATTTTGATACTGTTAATCCATAAATTCCGGGATTGGTGTTTCTAATTCCCATTCCGTTTGTAGTTGGAATTCTTTTTTGAAGAAAATCAAACTTTAAGAAACCGTTCCCTAAATCACCATTGTATTCAGAATAACCAAAGTTAAGTCCAACAGCCCATTTGTAATCAGCAGTTTGAGAAAAAAGCTGGCTTGTGCAAAAGGCCAATAACACAGCAAGAATTCGTAATTTTTTATTCATATAAGCACGTTTTTGATGCTTGAAAAATAGAATTTATCATTGAAAAACCAATGAAATCATAATATGATTTTTAGTTTTTTACCAACATTGGCCTGTTTTTATTGTTTTTACTTAAGTTTGAATGAAAGGAAAAATCAATTGATTAGCGTATTTTTTATTGGAAGTGGCAGAATAGCAGCACATTTAGCTGAAGCATTCTCGAAAACAGATATTGAATTAAAAGGTGTACACAGCAGAACTCCTTCAAATGCGAAAGCTTTTGCTGAAAAGTATCAAATTCCATTTTTTGAAGATATTCAAAATATCCCCAAAGATGCGGATGTTTATATTTTAGCAGTAAATGATGATCAAATTGAATTCGTTTCTTCTTTAATCCATGTAAATGGCATAGTGGCTCATTGCTCCGGCTTAAAGGATTTAAATTCAATCAAAAGTTCAGCAAACAAAGCTGTCATATGGCCTTTACAAAGTTTTAGCAAGGATAAAAAATTGAACTTCAAAGAGATTCCAATTTTACTTGAAGCAAATTCTGATGAAAATTATAGGATAATCGAAGCCCTTACCGAAAGAATTAGTCATAAACTCATTGAATGCTCCAGCGAGAAAAGAATGTTTTATCACTTGGCTGCTGTTTTTGTAAATAACTTTTCGAATCATTTATTTGTTCAAGCTGAAGAAATTTTAACTCAACAAAATTTAGACTATAAATTGTTACTTCCATTGATGAAAGAATCTATAGAAAAATTGAACTTTCTTTCTCCTAAAGATGCACAAACAGGGCCAGCTTCTAGGGGAGATGAAAGTACAATGTCAAAACATTTAAACCTTTTATCAGAAAATAAAACAGCAAAAGAAATTTATACGTTACTTAGTCATTCAATTCAAAATCATCAAAACAAATGAAAAAAGGATTTATTCTAATTTTCTCGATTCTATATTTACCTTTTATTGCCGGCGCAACTAAAATTTTGGTTCCGATGGATGAGGAACAAAAGAATCATTTGAAGTCGTATGGATTAACCTATTGGGTATTAAATAATGGATTAGAAGCCAGTTGGTTACTAAATTATCGTGGTGGTAGTTTTTTGTTTGATTATAGTGAAAATATTGAAAAGGAATGTAAAGTTAGAGGCATAACTTATGAGTTAAGTAGTGAAGGTCAGGTTTCTGAAATTCTGCTTGAAATTGCTAAACCTGATGTTAATATGGAATTGGTGAAATTACTAAAAGCACCCAAAATTGCTGTTTACTCACCTAAAACCAAACAACCTTGGGATGATGCCGTAACCATGGTTTTAACTTATGCAGAAATTCCTTATGATATAGTTTTTGATGATGAAGTTTTAAACGGAAAACTTCCTCTTTATGATTGGTTACACTTACATCATGAAGACTTTACTGGTCAATATGGGAAATTTTACTCTCAGTTTGCAAATGCTGCTTGGTACCAAGCGGAAGTGAGAGAAAACGAACAAATGGCTGCTAAACATGGTTTCAAAAAGGTTTCTGAAATGAAACTAACTGTTGCCAAGAAAATCAGAGATTTTGTAACAGGTGGCGGATTTATGTTTGCCATGTGCAGCGCTACTGATACTTGGGATATTGCTTTGGCTGCCGATGGGATTGATATCTGCGAAGTACCTTTTGATGGTGATCCTGCAGATTGGAATGCCGACAAAAAACTGGATTTTAGTCAGGGATTTGCGTTTAAAGAATACCGTTTATACATAGATCCTTATGTTTATGAGCATAGTTATATTGATGCTATGCAAGGAACTAGACCTGTAACTGAGGAAAATGATGTGTTTACATTGTTTGAATTTTCAGCAAAATGGGACATGGTTCCCGCGATGTTAAATCAAAATCATACATCAAC
>JBMLOK010000239.1:0-1684 GCA_049243005.1 Bacteroidia bacterium
TATTTTCACATCAAATCTATTTTTATGAAAATCAGAAATATTGTTTTCTTATTGCTTTCATCTTTGGGAATAAATCTTTTTGCTCAGGAAAATCTCAATTATCAAAAGCCTTCAGCAGAAATACTGGCACTTGCAGATTACCAAAGAGCTCCTTCTGTTTCCATGAATTCTAAAAAAGAATACCTGATTTTCTCTTATAGAAATACCTATAAAACACTCGATGATTTAAACCAGGAAGAAATGCGTTTGGGTGGATTACGCATCAATCCAATAACAAATATTTCAAGTAGCATTACTTATGTCAACAACTTGAAAATGCGCAAAATCAACGAAAAGGAAATTCGCGATATCAAAGGACTTCCTCAAGATGCTAAAATCGCCTACATGAGTTTTAGTCCTGATGAAAAATACATGGCTTTTACCAATACCGTTTCTAATGGAGTTGAATTGTGGCTCCTTCATCTCGAATCAGGCTCTGCCAAAAGAATTTGTGATGCCAACTTAAATGCTAATTTGGGTTCGCCTTTTACATGGACTGCAGATTCAAAATCATTGTTGTGTAAGAATTTACCTACAAATAAACCGGCTCTTATCGACCCTAAAAAAGATTTACCTAAAGGACCAACAGTTTCTAATAGCGATGGAAGTAAATCACAAAACAGAACATTTCAGGATTTATTAAAGAATAAAACCGATGAAATTAATTTTGAAAACATGGTTACTTCAGAACTTAATTTAATTAGTCTTGATGGAACCAAAACTGCCTTCAAAAAAGCGGATATGTATATAGGTGAATCTTACTCTCCAGATGGCAATTATTTAATGGTTACCAAATTGGAAAAGCCATTTTCTTATATCGTTCCATTAAGCCGTTTCCCTCAAAAATCTTATGTTTTTGATTTATCAGGAAAGGAAATCAAATTGGTGAATGATGTTCCTTTAAATGAAATTATGCCTAAAGGATTTTCATCAGTAAGAAAAGGAAAAAGGAATATGGGATGGAGAAGTGATAAAGCAGCTGAACTCTATTTTGTAGAAGCTTTGGATGAGGGCGATCAGGCAAAAAAGGTAGATTTCAGAGACGAACTTTTTATCTGGACAGCTCCATTTTCTGAATCACCAAAAAGCATTTTCAAAACCAAACAAAGGTTTGCGGGAATTAGCTGGGGAAATGAAAATTTAGCCATTGTTAGTGATATGTGGTATGATACAAGGAATACAATAACTTATGTGATGAATCCTTCTAATCCAAGCCAAACTGCAAAAGAATTATACAATAGAAATTACCAGGATGTTTACTCAGATCCGGGTTCATTTGAAACCAAAAAGAACCAATATGGACGTCAAACTCTGGCGATTGAAAACAACAAATTGTACTTAATTGGTGATGGATTTACAGCTAAAGGACAATTCCCTTTTATTGATGAATTGGACATCAACACCTTCAAAACTAAACGTATTTATACCTCTGATATCCCAAATAAAAAGGAAGATATTTTATCGATTGAAGATTTCAAAAAAGGAATTGCAATGGTTCAGATACAATCAAAAACGGATTTTCCAAACTACTATTTTAGAACTTATTCTAGTAAAGCTAAACCGGTTCAATTAACCTTCTTTACCAATCCTTTTGAAAGCATCAAAAATGTATCAAAAGAATTGATTCATTATAAAAGAAAAGATG
>JBMLOK010000240.1:0-4405 GCA_049243005.1 Bacteroidia bacterium
CACAATGCTATTGAGGTATCAGCAAGATTTTATTAGGATTTTGAATTGCAAATTTACTTGGGAAATACCAGCTATTCATATAGATTTTATTCGAACCCAATAGTTAATTCGTAATAAACCAATTATCTGCGTCTATCTGATTTTGGTTTTCCAAATCTTCTTTCAGGTTTTGCTGATTGAGCATTTGGTTTCGGACGAGCATGTCCACCGCCACCAGATTGACCTCTTTCACCACCTCTGCCTCTGCCTTGTTGTTGCTTAGGTGCTTTTTCAGGATTATGGTCCATTAATGGAAATGGATGTTCATCTATAACAGGAATCTTTTTAGCAATTAATTTTTCAATGTCTTTCAGGTATGCTTTTTCTTCTGCATCACAGAATGAAAATGCAGTTCCTTTTGCACCGGCTCTTCCTGTTCTGCCAATTCTATGCACATAAGTTTCTGCAGGATTTGGCATTTCAAAATTGATAACATATTCCAATTCATCAACATCAATTCCTCTTGCAGCAATATCTGTTGCAACTAAAACTCTTGTGGTTTGTGCTTTGAAATTATTTAATGCTTTCTGACGTGCATTCTGTGCTTTATTTCCATGAATGGCCTCTGCTTTGATATCGTGTTTTACTAAAAGACGAACCACTTTATCGGCACCATGTTTAGTTCTGGTAAACACCAATGCAGTTTTGATATTTTTATCTTTTAAAACCTCTAATAAAAGGTTCATCTTGTTTCCTTTGTCAACAAAGAACACATGTTGTTTAATGATATCAACTGTTGATGAAACCGGAGTTACAGTAACTTTTAAAGGGTTTGCAAGAATAGTAGCAGCCAACTTAACTATCTCTGGTGGCATGGTAGCAGAGAAAAATAATGATTGTCTGTTTTTTGGAAGTTTAACCAGAAGTTTCTTTACATCATGAATGAAACCCATGTCTAACATCCTATCTGCTTCATCTAAAACAAATACTTCAATATCTTTTAATGAAAGATGTCCCTGATTCATTAAATCAATTAATCTTCCTGGTGTAGCAATTACAATATCAACACCATTACGTAATGCTTGTGTTTGGGGATTTTGTCCAACTCCACCAAAAATTACGGTGTTTGTTAAACCGGTATATCTGCCATAAGCATCAAAACTTTCACCAATTTGAATGGCAAGTTCGCGAGTTGGAGTTACAATTAAACTTCTAACTTTTCTTCTTTTATCAAAGCCTTTGTTGGCATATAAAATTTGTAGAATAGGAATAGCAAACGCTGCTGTTTTACCAGTACCTGTTTGTGCACAGCCTAGTAAATCGGAGCCTTGTAATACAATTGGGATAGATTGTGCCTGAATAGGAGTGGGGTTTTTGTAACCTTCTTCTGTAAGGGCTTTTAAAATAGGATCAATTAAATTTAATGATTCAAATTGCATGAATGTTTTTCAATTTCATATGATGAACACGAATTTGTCCTCATAGAATCCTCGCAAGATAGGCCTTTTCAATTGTTTATTAGGGCCTGCTGAAAATCTTTTATTATATTTATTGTAAGCTAATTGAATTTATTTTTTAAAATTTAGATATAAGCTTTTAAGAACATTTGCTTTAATTCTTTGAATCGGTTCTATTACTTTTTCAGCAGCCCTAATTGCTTTTTCTATTCCTAAGCCAATCTTGTTGTTCGCTTTTATTTAAGAAAGTCCATACTAAAATTCGACTTTTCTTTTGTCCTTGCGACATGTCAATTATCTTGTATTCCTCACATTCTAAGCGCTCTAGTAAAGGTCTGACAGAAGAAATAGTCTCTTGTTTTGAAACCAAACTGCTAAACCAACATACCTGTTTGGAAAACTCTTTACTTTCTTTAATCATTTTTCTGATGAACATTTCTTCACCACCTTCACACCACAATTCTTTATTGGTTCCTCCAAAATTTAATACCGGTTTTTTGATATGTCGGTTTTTTAGGTTCCTTACTTTTCTCAAAGATTGTTCATTGGCTTCTTCTGCACTTGCATGAAAAGGAGGATTACAAAGGGTGAAATCATACATTTCTCCTTCTTTAATGATGCCTTTGAAGTAGTTATTTTCTAAAACCTGGTGACGTAATTCAATGGCATTAGAAAGATTTGAATTGTTTGAAACGATATCTTTTGCATGAGCCAAAGCTTTTGCATCGATATCGGTTCCTACAAAATTCCATTTATAAATTGAATGACCTAAAATTGGATAAATACAATTAGCTCCTACTCCAATATCAATGCCTTTCAAATTTTTATGATAAGCCAAATGTTCTGCCAAATGGTGAATATAATCGGCTCTGCCTGGTATTGGCGGACATAAATATGCTGCAGGTAAATCCCAGAATTTGATTTGATAAAAGGAAGAAAGTAATGCTTTATTTAATGTTTTTACCGCAAGTGGATCCGCAAAATCAATGCTTAAATTGCCATATTTATTTGGTTTAACAAAAGCTTTTAGTGCTTCGCAATCTTCAATTAGTTTTGGGAAATCATAGGCTTCCCGATGTGCATTATTAGGATGTAGATTTGTTTTGGTACCTACAACTAAATTAACATTAGATACTTCCTTTTTCATTAACCTTTTCTCCTGCTGCTGTTATTGTTTCTTCCTGGTCCCTTTGAGAAACCTCTGCTTGCATTTGAATTACTTCTAGGTGAGCCATAAAACTTAGGTGCTGCTTTTTTAGCCGCAGTAAAACTACTTGCTTTTTTTGCTTTTGCAGCATCTGGTTTATCACTTTTATTTGCCGGCTTATTGCTAGCTGAAGAAGGTTTTTTATCCTCCGAAGATGAGTTTTCTATCATTTTATATATTCCCGCCATTTCTTGTTCTGTTAAATCTCTCCAATCGCCAACCGGTAAACCTTTTAGACTTATGTTCATTATTCTAACACGTTCTAATTTGGTTACCTCATATCCAAAATGCTCACACATTCTTCGAATTTGTCTGTTTAAACCCTGAATAAGAATGATTCTAAAAACATTCACACCTTCCTGTTTAACCTTACATTTTTTGGTTGTTACACCCAACATCGGCACACCTGCAGCCATTCCATTAATTGCAGCTTCTGTTAAAGGTTTATTTACTGTAACAATATACTCCTTTTCATGCTCATTCCCTGCTCTAAGAATTTTATTTACGATATCTCCATTATTGGTCAGGAAGATTAAGCCTTGTGAATCCTTATCTAATCGGCCAATTGGGAATACTCTTTTGCTATGATTTACAAATCTTACAATATTATCTTCTACACCATCTTCTGTAGTTGATGTAATACCAACAGGTTTATTTAAAGCAATAAATACAATGTCTTCACCTTTTCTGGGTTCTAGGTTGATGCCATTCACACGAACTTTATCGCCAATACGTACCTGATCACCAACGCTCGCCCGTTTTCCATTGATGAAAACATGACCATTTTCAATGTACTTATCGGCTTCTCTTCTCGAGCATAAACCGGTTTCACTAATAAATTTATTTAACCTAACAGGAGCAACTTGCATGATTGAATTTTGCGCTAAGGTAACCAATCAGATGGAATTGTTTTGGGGCACGCGATAAATCGGCGTGGCACGGGGTGGTATCATCGCGTTGTGTAAGGCGATAAATCGGCCTGGAACGCGATGAATCGACGTGCGTACAAAGCGGTATCATCGCAATTTATCGCGATGCCTCGCGCAAGAAGATACGCGATAAATCGCGTATCTACGGGTGAACGATTTTTACAAATTCTATTCCTGAATTCGTTTCAATTTCAACAAGATAAATTCCTGTTGTTAATGATAGATTTTCAAAATTTATCAGGGCTGCATTAGAAACGATTTCAGATAAAACATGTTGGCCAAGAATGCTGTATATCTTAATCTTTCCGTTGGTTTTAAAATTTATTTGAAAGAAATTATTAGCATAGTAAGTTTCATATTCAGGCGACTTTTGTGTTTTAGGAATTGATGCTGATTTGTCACAATTCCCTTTATACAAAGTATCATTGTTTAATGTAAAATAGTTTAATTGGTAACCACATTCAGGACAACCATTTTTGCAGAAAGGTGTAAACAAGCCGGTATTTGGACCAATTCCTTCAATTAAATAATTTGCAGAAGGAAAGTTTCTTGATGACAATTGCCAGCTTTTTAAACTCGTATTTCCTAAACATACAATTTCTGTATTTTCGAATGTCAAGTCTTTTACTGATGAGCAGGCAAAATCATAAACACCTTTATTGTAAGCATCACCTTTTACAAGATTAAAATCATACAGCAATTGGTCATTGTTGTTGATGTCGATATAGTAAAATTTATTATTCTCAACTCTTATGAAAGAATATTTAGTTTGGATGGGTAATTGAGTTTTTACCCAGCTAATAATTCCCATTGAATCTACGCGGGTAGAATGA
>JBMLOK010000241.1:0-1477 GCA_049243005.1 Bacteroidia bacterium
CTACTGAATTCAAATTTCCTATATTTATTCTTTAAGCGAAAACAAAGATTTAAAGAATGAAAAAACTAATTTACATTTTGTTGTTAGGACTGTTTATAATTAGCTGTAAAAAGAGCGATACACTTAGCAGTGCCGAGAGAAATGTTGTTTCGAATTCAAGCAGTAATCCTTTTAAGGAATTGTTGATTTTGATTAATATTAAAACAAGTGATAGCAGTTATTTGGTTGTGAAATCCATTGATTCTGTGAATATTTTCATAAACAATTATTACTGGACAAAAATCAATACCGAAATCCTCGATACCTCAAAAGTTGATAAAATTTTAATCGGTAATAAATACCAAACAAAGAATAAAATCAACTATTTAATCATTGCAAATCAGGATATCAAACAACCGGAATACACAACAGCCGGTGATTTCGCCAAATACTTGAATGCCACCTACGAACTAAAACCAGGCGAATATGTATGTTTTATAGAATCGTTTCAACTTACATTTAATGATAATACCACTAAAAAATACTATCCTCTAAAGTATACAACCTTTAAGGTAATTGAAAATTCAAGAAGTGCTTATGTTGGTGAAATTGAAATAAAAATTGACTAAATGAAAAGCTTAAAAATCATAACATTTATCTGCACAGTATTTGCCTTGCAATCGTGTTATAAACCGGGTAAAATTCAAATCCAAAACAAAATTTCACAAGTAGAAATTGTAGATGTTAAATGGGGTGATATTTACATTGCCACAGAACTGTTACCAGGTGAATCATCGGCCTTAACAACCATTGAAGAGTATGAAGAAAAGCTTCCAAAGAAGTTTAAAATTTCATTTAAAATGGTAGCTAACAACAAATCAATTTATTTGGAAACAGAAGAAGAATACTTGTTAAATGAAGATGAAGAAAAACTAATTACGCTTGATGATGCGACTAAGGTTAAAAGTCCAAATCAATAAGGAATAAAAGAAAAATAGATTTCTTATAAACTGAAATCACTAAAAGCAAAGTTTATCTATCTTCAAAATCAAAGCAATTGTGGCTCACTTTTATTAAATTCGAATAAAGCCTTCAAAAATGAAAACTACCTTTTTCAAAGTACTCTTTATACTTCTCTTTGTATTTCAGCATGTATCCTGTAAAAAGGATGTTGAAATAAAAACCAAATTCGATTATAGAGATAAATTTATTGGCAAATACAAAGTAACAGAAACAAAATATTGTTATGGCAACTGTGGGAATTGCTACTCTAAAAAAGACAGTATCATTAGCATCAATTATGGGTATTTAGATTCAACAATCAGTGTATTGGGTTATGAATATTTACAACTGGATGAAACCGGTAGTTATTTCGGACGCTATCTCTCTATCAGTCTTTGGAACGATAGCATTAAAGCCACTCGCAGCGAAGGTGGACTTGGATGTGGAGTAAATTATAACTACGTTGGTCGAAGAATTTCGAAAAAACCCTGAACAA
>JBMLOK010000242.1:0-17290 GCA_049243005.1 Bacteroidia bacterium
AGAATAAAACGCCTGTTCCCAGCATGAAAATCAAGGCTTTCGAGTTTACTTGTTGATTCATATCTTTACATTATTAGCTTTATTGTTTATGTAAAGTAACGAATAAAGTATTTAAATTCCAAGCCACCTATCTAAATTGCCGGATAACTGGTTTAAATAGGAGTTGCCGAATAAGTTCAAATGTACTAATTGATAATATATCAAGCAGAAGTCCATTCTATATTCCCAATCCTCTTTTAAAGGATAAATAGATTGATATGAATCGTAGAATTCTTTTGGAAATTTGCCTACAAACTGTGTCATGGCAATATCCATTTCTCTATGACCGAAATAAATTGCAGGATCAATTAATGTTGGCTTACCTTCTTCATTTGCCAAAACATTCCCCTTCCATAAATCTCCATGCAACAATGCAGGAGGTTCATCGGGAAATACTGATTCAACGAGTTTATAATACTCAACCAGTTTTTTTGCTATCTGTGAATCTATAAGTGCTAAATCTGAAGCTCGTTTGACTAAAGGCTCTAATCTTTGTTCTATATAAAAATCTGCCCAGCTGCTGTTTTTAGAATTCATTTGTGGAAGTGAGCTAAAATAATTGTCTTCAGAAAAACCAAAGTATTTATTGGTCTTTAAATGAAGCTTTGCCAATCCTTCTCCCAATTCTTCCCAATAATTTTTCATCATTGGACCTTCTTCAATCCACTCCAAAACCAAATAATTATACTGTTCAAGGTGAAAACATCCCAATGCTTTGACAACATTTACACAATTTGCATCCTTTAGAAACTTTAATCCACTTAACTCTTTTTCAAAAAATTTAGGATAAGTAGGGGCATTATTTACCTTAACAAAGAAAGTCCCAATATCGGTTAAAACTTTGTAAGTCTGATTAATAGAACCACCACCAACATGATAAACACCATACAAGTGGGCCGTTTTTCCCAAAACTTTTGAAATGACTATATCCAGGTTCATGAGCATGTTTTAATCAACCAAATATCAACAGGGTTTTAATTGTATACAAAATTTGTCACTTTTACACCTCTAAGTGCACACAAGATATGGCGAAAATTTTAATTATTGATGACGAAAAAGCGATTCGTAACACACTTCGTGAAATTCTGGAGTATGAAAGCTACCAAGTTGATGAGGCTTCGAACGGTGAAGAAGGTTTAAATAAAATCGAAAACGAAGAGTTTGATGTAGTACTTTGTGATGTAAAAATGCCTAAGATGGATGGCATGACTGTCCTAGAAAAATCTAGGGAAATCGACGAAGACCTACCCTTCATTATGATATCCGGTCATGGTAATGTTGAAATGGCTGTTGAGGCTACCAAAAAGGGTGCTTTCGACTTCATTGTGAAGCCACCTGACCTGAACAAATTACTCATCACTCTACGTAACGCTGTTGATAAAAAGGACTTAGTTATTGAAACTAAGGTTCTTAGAAGACGTGTTTCTAAAACAAGAGAAATCATTGGTGAAACACCTGCTATTGTTAATATTCTTGAAACAATTGAAAAAGTTGCTCCAACAGATGCTCGCGTTTTAGTTACTGGTGAAAATGGTACCGGAAAAGAATTAGTTGCTCGTTGGATTCATGAAAAAAGCAATAGAGCTAAAGGTCCAATTATTGAAGTGAATTGTGCGGCCATTCCTGCTGAATTAATCGAAAGTGAATTATTTGGACATGAAAAAGGTGCATTTACTTCTGCTATCAAACAAAGAATAGGAAAATTTGAACAATCAAATGGCGGCACTTTGTTTCTCGATGAAATCGGAGACATGAGTTTATCGGCCCAGGCTAAGGTTCTAAGAGCTTTGCAGGAAAATAAAATTACGCGAGTTGGTGGTGAAAAAGATATTGATGTTGATGTAAGAGTAATTGCTGCAACCAATAAAAACCTTTTAAAAGAAATCGAAAAAGGTAATTTCAGAATGGACTTATATCACCGTTTAAGTGTTATTTTAATTCATGTACCTTCATTAGGAGAAAGACGCGAAGACATTCCTTTGTTGGCAGAAAAATTCATTAGAGAAATTTGTGAAGATAGCGGAATTCCAAAACGAGGTTTCTTACCACAATCTTTGGAAGAATTGAAAAAACTTAATTTCAGTGGAAATATCCGTGAATTGAGAAATATCGTCGAAAGATTAGTAATTCTTGGTCAACAAAGAATTACTGTTGAAGACATTCAAAAATTTGCAAATCCTATCAACGCTCGTGATGAAGAAAAATCTATCTATGAAAGATTTAGTACCCTTCAGGATTTCAAAGAATATGTTGAAAGAATTTTCATTGAAGAAAAACTGAAAAAGAATGGATGGAATGTGGCTAAAACAGCTCAGGAAATTGATATTCAAAGAAGTCATCTTTATAATAAAATAGAAAAATACAGCTTAAGAAGAGGTGAAGCTGAATAAAGCACCATGATTGGTACTGATATTTTATATGCAGCAAATCTGCTAACAAATGGAGAATTGGTTGCTATTCCTACAGAAACAGTGTATGGACTAGCAGCCAATGCTTTTAATGGGGCAGCAGTAGCAAAAATTTATGAAACCAAAGGAAGACCTCAATTCAATCCTTTAATCATTCACAGCAATAGCTTTGAAAAGTTTAGTTCATGGGGAATTCAAATTCCGGAAGAGGCATTACTCCTTGCAGAAAAATTCTCCCCAGGACCATTAACTCTTGTGGTTCCAAAAGGCAATCAGATTCCGGATATTGTTACAGCAGGACATCCTTCAGTCGCCATAAGAATTCCAAATCATCAAACATGTCTTGAATTATTAAGTTCAATTGATTTTCCTTTGGCTGCACCTAGCGCGAATGTTTCAGGAAGTATAAGTCCTACAAGTGCACAGCATGTTTATGAGCAATTCGGAGAAAAAATACCTTATGTTTTAGATGGAGGCACTTGTTCAATAGGATTGGAATCAACTATCATTTCATTTTCCGGAAGCACTCCTGCCCTACTTAGACTAGGTGGTTTAGCCATTGAAGAAATAGAAAATGTATTAGGAAAAACTTTAGACAAAAGTAAAATCCTAAACAATGAAAATCCGGAAGCACCGGGCATGTTAAGCCGACATTATGCTCCAAAAACCAGACTTATCATTGGCAATTTTGAGGAATTACCTCTTGAATTAAAAGGGAGGAAAATTGTAACAATTCGCTTTAAAGATTTTGATAAAAATATTCCTCATTCGAATCAAATCATATTGTCAAAAAACGCAAATTTGAATGAAGCGGCTCAGTCCTTATTTGCAGCCATGCGAACTGCTGATAAGTTTCAAGCAGATTTAATCTTAGCTGAAAAATTTCCGGAATCAGGATTAGGTTTAGCAATCAATGACAGATTAAAAAGAGCAGAATTAAGCTGATTCAAATTATTCAATGAAAGTATTTTTAGAGAATAGTTTGTAATAGTAAATAGAATTTAAAATCAAATTAAACCCAAAATAATACTTTGAACCATTTTGATAATTTAGAAGCTGCAAAACGATATGCCAAATCAAGGCCATATTACCATGAACTAATCATGAAACAATTAAGAAGATTCCTGCAATTTAAACATAAATTGCCAATGGGATTGGATTTAGCATGTGGCACAGGTTTATCCTCAAAAGCACTTTGTGAAGTTGTAGAAAAGGTTTTTGCTTGCGATTCATCAGCATTTATGATTGAACAAACCATCCCAAATGAAGCCATCACCTATTTTGTATCTGAAGGAAAAAATTTAGACTTCCAAAATGATAGTTTTGATATCATTACCATAGCTTCTGCTTTACATTGGATGGATACAAATAGTGTTTTTAATGAAGTTAGTCGTTTACTAAAACCCAAAGCCTGGTTATTGATTTACGACCATCAAATCAAACTAAATCAAACCAATTTAAACGATTGGTATGAATCTTATTTCAAACAACATTTTCCTGCTCCACAAAGAAATTCCTTAGACATTCAATCAATTCTTCCAGAAAATTTATGCTTGATAAAGGAAGAAAAAGGAGAACATCAAATAACCTTTACTTTGCTTGATTTTATTCAGTATTTATGTACCCAAAGTAATGTTTCAAACAGCGTAAATCTTGGTAAAACGAATTATGAATCGATAGAAAATCAACTAAAAAATGAATTGATTTTTTATTTTAAAGATGAAGTTAATCCATTACAAATTGACTTTTCTTACCAATATCAACTCATAAGAAAAATATAAAATGGAATTTAGAATTGCCACACATGATGACATAAACCAGTTGATTCCATTGGGATTGATGGCTTATGGAGAATACTTTCCAGTTTTAAGTGAAGAAAATAAAAAACAGATGGAAACCAATTTGCAAAAACCGGAATTGTATGAAAACATGCTTGGAATTGGAAAAGGATTCGTTGCTGTGATAGAGGAAAAAATAATTGGAATGGGATTTATCATTTATTCCGGAAATCCAACGCATATTTATCCTGCAGATTGGTCTTATATTAGAATGATTGGAATTCATCCAGAATATAAAGGAATGGGATTGGCTTCAAAAATTACTGAAATGTGTATTGAAGAAGCCATCAAAAAAAATGAAGAAATCATCGGCTTGCACACATCAGAAATGATGCCTGCAGCTCGACATATTTACGAGAAAAAAGGATTTGTAATAAGTAAGGAATTAGAACCAATTTTAGGTAAGCAGTATTGGTTATACAAATTAAATTTAAAAACTGAATGGAAAAAGATTTTAACCATTACCTGGATTTAAACCAAAAATCATGGAATAACAAGGTTGATGTACATCTAGAATCTGATTTCTATGACATGGCCGGTTTTGCTAATGGCGGCAGTTCACTTAAGGAAATTGAATTAGCTTTATTAGGTGATATCAAAGGCAAAAAAATCCTTCATTTACAATGTCATTTTGGTCAGGATAGTCTTTCACTAGCTCGTATGGGCGCTGAAGTTACCGGAATAGACTTATCTGATAAAGCCATAGAAAAAGCCAAGGAAATCTCTTCAACAATGAATATTCCTTGTCGGTTTATCTGCACTGATGTTTATTCGGTACCAGAGGTTTTAACGGAGCAATTTGACATTGTTTATACCAGTTATGGTACAATTGGCTGGTTACCCGATTTAGATAAATGGGCATCAGTTATAAAACAAATGTTAAAACCGGGAGGGCAATTCATTTTTGTTGAATTTCATCCTGTGGTTTGGATGTTTGATGATGATTTTAAAGAAATAGCTTATTCCTATTTTAATAAAGGCGAAATTATTGAAACGGAATCAGGCACTTATGCCAATAGAGATGCTAATATTCAACAGAAATATGTTTGTTGGAATCATTCTTTGTCTGAAGTATTTCAAGCATTAATCAAACAAAAAATAGAAATTTTAGACTTTCAAGAATATGCCTTTTCACCCTATCCATGTTTTAAAAATACACAAGAACTTGAAAAAGGAAGGTTTACCATCAAAAGTTTAAATCATGAAATTCCTATGGCTTATAGCTTGATTGGTTTGAAAAAATGAAAATCATCATTGAAACTGAAAGATTGATATTAAGAGAATGGATTGTGGATGATGCAGCTGATTTGTTTCGATTAAATGCCAATCCCAATGTACTAAAATACACCGGAGATAAAGCTTTTAAAAACATACAGGAAGCAGAACAACTCATTCTAAATTATGAGCAATATTCCAAGTTTGGTTTAGGTAGATGGATTGTTGAGAGAAAGTCAGACCAACAATTTTTAGGTTGGTGTGGATTGCGTTTTCAGGAAGATAAAAACGAAACTGATATTGGATTCAGGTTCCTTGAAGAATATTGGAATTTAGGTTATGCAACAGAATCAGCAAGTGCCGCAATTCAGTATGGACAAAGCGTTTTGAATATTAAAAGTATTGTAGCCCGCTGTAAAAAAGAAAATACTTCATCAGCAAAAGTATTAGAGAAAATTGGAATGAAATTAGTTTCAGAAATAGAATTTGATGGAGAATCAGGTTTAAAATTTATATTGGATGATGAATAAAAAAGTAGTGTTATTTTTATTATTTACTTTCACAGCATTTGCTTCATTTTCTCAAGCAGTTTTGCAAAATAAACTTGATGATTTTTGCAAAAAGTACAATGCCCAAATAGGTGTTGGTGTAAAAATTATTGGTGAGAAAAATGGTTTATACCGACTCAATGAAACCAAATTTCCAATGATGAGTGTGTATAAATTACATTTGGCAATTTATGTCTTAAAACTAGTAGATGAAGGTAAACTGAGTTTAATGCAAGAAATTCAATTTACCGAAAAGGACATTTTTTCGAACTTTGGTCCACTTTTAGAAAAATTCCCATCAAAAAAAGGCAAAGTCAATATTTTTGATTTATTAAACAATATTATTTCATATAGTGATAACAACAGTTGTGATCTTTTATTTAAACTAATTGGCTCTCCTGTTGAAGTAGAAAAGTTCTTTCATCAAAAAGGTTTCAAAGGCATTTCAATTAAATGGACTGAACAACAAAAACACCAGAAACGATCTCGTATTTATGAAAACTGGATTGATTTAAAAACCATGACTGCAATTCTGGAATCACTAAAAAATAAAAAAATATTATCTGAAGGAAGTACAAGCTTATTAATGGAATTCATGGCGATTAATTTTACTGGAGGCAAACGTCTTTCCGGTCTTATTCCTGGTTACATTGTAGCACATAAAACAGGAACTTCTGATCAAAATTCCAAAGGAATAACTGAAGCTGTAAACGATGTAGGATTAATTCCATTAAAAAATGGACGTATATTGATTATCTCAGTATTTGTAAAAGACAGCACTGAAAATGAAGAAACCAATGAAAAAATCATAGCAGAAATTGCTAAAATCTGCGTTGAACATTTTGAATCAAATTAAATTAATAAATAGAAATAATAACGAATTCAGATGAATAAGAATGCTTCAGGAATACATTTCAAGATATCTAACATTATTGCCTTTGTGATTATAGTTTCTTTGTCATCTTGCTTTTATACTACAAAATATATTGCTACTTATACTTTTCAAGACAATTCAAAAGAAAGTAATCCAAAAGAGATTGCTGCTAAGATTATCAACCAATTGGCACAAAAAAACCAATTAAGTAAAGGCCCTACTCTCAATAGCATAGATACCCTTGTCTTTTATGGAAGACCTTATCATTATTTTAAATTTTGGTTTGAACAACAAAACAATCAATTCACAATTAGACTAAATTATGATGGTTCTTTTGGAAGTAGAAAAAATCCTCCTTATCGCAGCTTTTTACAAAATTTGAGCGATAGTATTCAGGCAAATTTCACTTTAATAAAAAGCGATATCAAAGAAACTAATAATGCTAAGAGGAAAGATTAATTTTAGATTACAATCGTGATTAAATGAAGGAGATTTAAACCTTATTTCCTCTCAAAAAATCCTCAATGCTCATTCGCTTTTTCGATTCAGGTTGTACTTCTAACAAACTTATAAAATCATCTGAGCATTTAATTTGGAGGTAAGATTTACCATCAGTTTCAATGCTTCCTGGTTCCAATATTTGATTTGATTGTTTAATTTCAGCTTTAAAAACCTTCATGTTTTTTCCATTCAACTGAAAATATGCAGCCGGGTAAGGACTCATTCCTCTGATTAAATTATATACATTTTCAGCAGGCTGATTAAATTGAATCAAACAATGTTCCTTGAAAATTTTTGGGGCTGTTTTTGTTGATGACTGAGCCTGAGGAATGCCTGAATAATTTCCTGATTCAACTTTTTTTACCGACTCAATAACAAGCTCTGCTCCTGTTTGCATCAGTAAATCATGCAATTCACCGGCATTCATTGTTGGGGTAATTTCAACTTCACGACTCAATAAAATATCACCAGTATCAATTTCATGCTTCAGAAAAAAAGTACAAACCCCTGATTTCTTTTCACCATTAATAATTGCCCAGTTAATAGGAGCAGCACCTCTGTAATCGGGTAACAAAGAAGCATGTAGATTCATTGTTCCTTTTGGAGGCATGTTCCAAACAATTTCAGGTAACATCCTAAAAGCAATTACAATTTGTAAATCGGCTTGAAAGGATGCTAATTCCTGCACAAATTCCGGGTCTTTGAGTTTGACAGGTTGTAGAACCGGTACATTATTTTTTACTGCACACAATTTTACCGCAGACGATTGAAGGTTCATACCTCTTCCTGCAGGTTTGTCTGGTGCAGTTACAACAGCAACCACATTCACTCCGGCATTGATTAATGATTGAAGTGAATGTGCTGCAAAATCAGGAGTTCCAAAAAATACGATTCTCATTATTTTAATTAAACCAATTCTTCATCAACTTCCATTTCGTAAACCATGTCTTTTTCAATTCTTAGGTTATCGATAATGAAATTCTGACGATCCATGGTATTTTTACCCATGTAGTATTCCAACATTTTTTGAATTGGCATATCATTCAAAAGAACAACAGGTTGTAAACGCATGTCTTCGCCAATAAACAAACCAAATTCCTCCGGTGAGATTTCACCTAGTCCTTTAAAACGAGTAATTTCAGCTTTGGCACCAATTTCATGAATGGCTTTCTGACGCTCTTCATCGTTATAACAATAGAAAGTTTTTTGTTTGTTACGAACCCTAAACAAAGGCGTTTCTAAAATGTATAGGTGGTTATTTTTTACTAAATCAGGAAAAAACTGAAGGAAGAATGTAAGAATTAACAAACGAATATGCATTCCATCTACATCCGCATCTGTTGCAATTACAATACGATTGTATCTTAAATCTTCAATTGATTCTTCAATATTTAAAGCATGTTGAAGTAAGTTGAATTCTTCGTTTTCGTAAACCACTTTTTTAGTTAATCCATAACAATTTAAGGGCTTTCCTCTTAAACTAAATACGGCCTGGGTTTCAACCTGACGAGATTTGGTAATAGAACCACTGGCACTATCTCCTTCAGTAATAAACAAAGTGGTATTGTATTTCTTTTCGTCTTTAGATTCATTGAAATGTATACGGCAATCTCTTAGTTTTTTATTATGAAGATTGGCCTTTTTAGCTCTCTCATTGGCCAATTTCTTGATACCGGCCATTTCTTTGCGTTCTCTTTCACTCTGATTAATTCTGCGTAAAAGAGCATCTGCAGTTTCAGGATGTTTATGTAAGTAATCATCCAAAGCCTTTTTCATAAAATCAATCACAAATTGTTTTACTGAAATAGATTCAGTTGGAGCCATATTTGTGGAACCCAATTTTGTTTTGGTTTGAGATTCAAAAACCGGTTCCTGAACCCTGATACTTACTGCAGCAATAATACTGGCTCTGATATCAGCCAAATCAAAATCCTTTTTATAAAACTCACGGACTGTTTTTGCAAAAGCCTCTCTGAAAGCATTTAAGTGAGTACCACCTTGAGTAGTATGTTGACCATTCACAAATGAATAATACTCTTCACCATATTGATTTTCATGGGTTAAAGCAACTTCAATATCCTCACCTTTAATATGAATAATTGGGTAACGAAGCGCTTCTTCATTGGTTTTACGTTTTAATAAATCCAATAAACCATCTTTTGAAAGGAATTTTTGGTCGTTGAACCAAACTACTAAACCAGCATTCAGGTAAACATAATTCCAAATCATGTTTTCGATATACTCGTTAATAAACCTGAAATGTTTAAAAATGGTATCATCTGCAATAAAAGTAATTGCAGTTCCATTTGGCTCTAAAGTATCCTGAAGTGGATGTTCTTTAACTAACTGACCTTTTTCGAATTCAGCAATTTTGGTTTTACCTTCTCTAAAAGACTGGGCTTTAAAATAGATAGACAAAGCATTAACTGCCTTGGTTCCTACCCCATTTAAACCAACTGATTTTTTGAAAGCAGCTGAATCGTATTTACCACCGGTATTGATTTGAGAAACACATTCTATCACTTTTCCAAGAGGAATACCACGACCATAATCACGCACAACAACCTTGTTATCAGTAATTTTGATGTCAATTTGTTTTCCATTCCCCATAACGTATTCATCGATACAGTTATCGATAATTTCCTTTAACAGGATATAAATACCATCATCAACAGAGCTTCCATCTCCCAGTTTACCGATATACATTCCGGGTCTCAGGCGAATATGTTCGCGCCAATCGAGAGACCTGATACTGTTTTCATCATAAATCACTTTTTCTTCTGCCATCTTTGAAACACTATTTAAGCAGGTAAAAATACCACCAAATTCAGCAAGCTTATGAGTGGGTTATTCACATGACTGTGGAAAAACTAAAATTAATGCTTGTTTTCAGCAAAGTATGTCTAATTTGCCTGCTTAATTATTTACAAATGAAGGACCATTTTTCCGGCCAAGCGGAGTTGTATTCTTTATATCGGCCTAATTATCCTGCGGAGTTATATCAGTTTATAAATCAATCTCTTCATTCAAAAGATTTGGCCTGGGATGTAGCAACCGGTAATGGACAAATAGCCTCAGAACTTTCTGAAATCTTTACGCAGGTTTATGCATCTGATATCAGTGAAAAACAATTGGAACATGCCATAAAAAAAGACAATATTACTTATAAAGTTGAAGCAGCTGAGCATTGTTCATTGGCCTCGAAAAGCTGTGATTTGGTAATTGTTGGTCAGGCAATACATTGGTTTGATTTTACTGCATTTTATGAAGAAGTAAAACGTGTATTAAAGCCCGGAGGATTAATTATTTTAGTTGGATATGGTTTTCATACAATCGATTCGGAATGTGACCCAATCATTAATCATTTTTATAGAAATATATTAGATGGTTATTGGGAACCTGAAAGAAGATACATAGATGAAGCTTATGAAAATGTGCCCTTTCCATTTGGGGAAATAGAAAAACCAATAGTTAAACTCGAACTTGAATATACCTATGACCAATACATCGGCTATTTAAACACTTGGTCGGCCACACAAAAGTTTATCAGAAATCATAGAGCCAATCCAATTGATTTAATCAAATCAAAACTTGAAGCGATGTGGAATCATGATACAAAAAAGACTGTTAAATTTCCTGTTTTAATGAAAGCAGGCAAAATGAATAATAATTAGTATAATCGAAGAATAATATTGAAGCATGAGCCATCATCATACCAGAGAAGATAAAACTTGTTTAAACTGTGGAAACATAGTTGAGGATAGATTTTGTGGGCATTGTGGACAGGAAAATATAGAAACCCGAATGAGTTTCCTTGGTTTGTTTGCTCATTTTGCTGAAGATTTAACTCACTATGAAGGGAAATTCTGGAAAACAATAAAGTATTTATTTTTCAAACCTGCCTTTTTAACCAAGGAGTATTTAAGTGGCAAAAGAACTTCATATTTACCACCTGTTAGATTATACATTTTTGTAAGTTTTTTCACTTTTTTATTGCCACATCTTTTACCTGAAAACACAGAAAAGGAGATAAAAAAAAGTGATAGACCAAACTATTTAGCTGAGGTAGATTCTATAAAAAAGGCTACAAACAATGAAATGTCGTACATAAGTGATTATGGATTGATATTATCGAGCCAATACAAAGATTATGACCAATTGGATTCAGCAAGAGCAGTTCTAGAAGGAACAGAAGATGAAATGATTTGGCTGGAATATATCGGACATAAAAAAGGAATTGATTTAGCAAATTATACACCTGATACAGTTTGGGATATGTTTTTAAGTGCATTTGGAAAAAACTTCCCTAAATCACTTTTTATTTACTTGCCATTATTTGCTTTGGTGATTCAGTTATTTCATAGAAAGCAAAATTATATCTATTTCGACCATGCCATATTTACTTTACACTTCTTCTCCTTTTTATTATTGAGTTTATGCTTGAACACAATTTTGGGGAATATCGTAGGTTGGTTTAGCGGAGGACACGATACCAACAATTATTACCAAATCAGAATTTATTTAATAGGAGCTATAGGAATTTGGACAATCTTACACTTTTTGAGAGCACATTTTAATATGTATCAAGAAAGTACAGGCAAATCAATTTCAAAAGCAATTGGAATTATTCTGGTAAACTCAATTCTGTTTGCTATTATATTTCTTGGAGCTTTGTTAATTACATTGATGAATTTGCATTAGGATTTTTCAGTTCCCATCTAATTACTTCTTCGGTTTTATTCTTTAGCACAAAACCACATTTTTTGAGAACAGCTTGTGAAGCAAATCCATCATGGAGAGTATCAGCAATGACGGCTTTTACCTGATTGTTTTTAAAAATCCAATCACATAAAATTTGGGTTGCCATTGTAGCATAAGAATTGCCTTCAAAACGTACATTTACAAAATAGCCCAACATCACTTCTCCATGTTCATCCGGTAGTCCGTTGATTCCAATACCACCAACAGCCACATGAATATTGGTATCAATTATGAGCCAATGTGTAAACCACTCAAATTGTGCTTCATTTTGCTGAACCTGCGGGATAAGATATTCTTTTAATGCTAAATCAAATTCCTGCATAAATTCTGGTCCGGCACTTAAATCAAATGGAATAGCATTCAAGTTTAATTTCTTTTCCAGGTAATCTCTTCCATGCAGCAGCCACTTCAACTCTTGAAGGTTTAGTGGTTTAAGGTTGATATGTTGGTAGCTAAGTTGTTCCATTTCTTGTTAAACAATTAAACAAAAAACTAAAAAAAAGCCAAGTAATTTTTTAATCTTATTGATAAAATATTAAAACTAAAAAAGGGATTCTGCCGAAACAAAATCCCTCTTTCCGCGAAAAAAATCAAATTATAATGTACCTCTTCTTGCTTGTTCTGCTTCGATTGATTCAAACAATGCTTGGAAATTTCCTTTACCGAATGATTTAGCTCCTTTTCTTTGAATGATTTCAAAAAATAAGGTTGGTCTGTCTTCTACAGGTTTGGTGAAGATTTGAAGTAAGTAACCTTCTTCATCTCTATCAACCATGATTCCCCATTTTTTCAATTCTTCTAAATCTTCTGCAATTACTCCTACTCTATCTGCAACAGTATCATAATAGGTTCCTGGAACATACAAAAATTCAACTCCACGTCTGCGCATTTCTGATATTGTAAATACGATATCATCTGTAGCTACTGCAATGTGTTGGCATCCCGGACCTCTATAAAAATCAAGATATTCTTCAACCTGTGATTTCTTTTTACCGACTGCTGGTTCATTAATCGGGAATTTGATATAACCATTTCCGTTGGACATTACCTTACTCATTAATGCAGTGTACTCTGTAGAAATATCTTTATCGTCGAAAGTCACCAAATTAGCAAAGCCCATGATATTCCCGTAAAAATCAGCCCATTTGTTCATAGAGCCTAATTCTACATTTCCAACCATATGATCGATGTATTTCAAACCACATGTTCCGGGATCATAACCAGTATCTAATTTTTCATAACCTGGAAGGAAAATTCCATTGTAATTTTTTCTTTCAATAAACACATGAACAGTATCTCCATAAGTGTGAATACCACTCATTTTAACTGTCCCATCTTCATCACTAACAGCTTTCGGTTGCATAAATGGTTTTGCACCTCTTTTTGTAGTTTGTTCAAATGCATCAAAAGCATCATCAACCCAAAGAGCAATTACTTTTACACCATCACCATGCATACGAAGATGTTGTGCAATTTCACTTTCAGGGTCAAATGGAGTGGTTAGTACCAATCTAATTTTACCTTGTTGTAAAACATAAGATGTACGATCGCGAAGTCCGGTTTCTAAACCAGCATAAGCTAAGTCTTTAAAACCAAATGCAGTTTTGTAATAATGTGCTGCTTGTTTTGCATTACCAACATACAATTCTACATAATCAGTTCCATTAATTGGAAGAAAATCCTGAGCTTTATCAAAAATTTTCTCTGTGCTCGAATAATTGAAGTTTTGAACTTGGGTTAAATCAGTCATGATGAATGAAATGGTTTAATTTATTTATTGAACAATTTTTATTTTCTAATTACTTTTCCAGCTTTGGTAGTATTCCTCTACTTCTAATTCCAATGCTTCTTTGGTTATTTTAACCGGATTAAAAGGATCAATCATTACTGCTAATTCATTGGTTGAAGTTTTACCAATACTTCTTTCAATAGCACCTGGATGTGGACCATGTGGAATGCCTCCCGGATGTAAAGTAATTTGTCCTTTTTGAATATTGTTTCTGCTCATGAAATCACCATCAACATAATATAACAGTTCATCACTGTCTACATTACTATGGTGATATGGAGCAGGAATGGCTTGAGGATGGTAATCATATAACCTTGGAACAAATGAACAAATCACAAAATTCCTACCCTGAAAAGTTTGATGAATTGGTGGTGGCATGTGAATACGACCAGTAATTGGTTCAAAATTGAAGATAGAAAACGCATAAGGATACGAACATCCATCCCATCCTATTAAATCAAATGGATGGTTTTCATAAACATAAGGATAAATCAATCCACGTTTTTTAATTTTAATTAAAAATTCTCCTTCTTCATCATGCGTTTCCATGTTTTGTGGACCACGTAAATCTCTTTCACAAAAAGGAGAATGCTCAAGATATTGACCATAATTGTTTCTATATCTTGCAGGAGTTTCAATAGGACCGTGTGATTCAACTATAAGTAATCTATTATCTGTTGATTTAAATTCAAACTGATAAACTGTTCCTCTTGGTATAATTAAATAATCGCCATAAGCAAAATCAATATTGCCATACATGGTTTTTAAAGTACCATCACCTTTGTGAATGAAAATCATTTCATCAGCATCTGCATTTTTGTAGAAATAATCTTTTGTACCTTCAGTTGGAGCAGCAACTCCAATTGTCATGTCATCATTAACAAACAAAGTTTTTCTTGATTCCAAATAATCAGGAACCTGTGGTGCTTTATAAGCCATATAACTTCTGGCTTGAAGGTTATCTTCTATGGCTACTTCAGGACGAACAGAATAAGGTTTTCCCATTTCTTTTACCCTTGTTGGAGGATAGATATGGTAAACCAAAGAAGACATTCCTGCAAAACCTTCGGTTCCAAATAATTCTTCGTGGTATAGGTTTCCGTTAGGTTGACGAAAAACTATGTGGCGTTTTTCAGGGATAATTCCAACTTGTCTATAAAGAGGCATAGGTATAATATTAGGTTCGGTAAAACTATTACCAACACTAAGCTCAAATAATGACCGCTGTCAGGTTTTTTAATGACTTTTGATTTGATTGAAGTTGATTTAAGTCAACATTTAAAATTCAAATCTTGAAATCTTCATTCAAATACCTTTGAAATTTGTAATTACTCTTTAAATTTATAAAAATTATAATCTATGAAGTATCTATTGTTTACCCTATTTCTTTTAACATTTCTTCAAACAAAAGCACAATTTGCATTGGTAGAATCGAATGATGGTTTTGTTAACTTACGTGAATCATCAGAATCAGGAAGCAAAATTATTCAAAAGCTAAATAATGGTTCAATTGTGATGGTCGATGAAATTGAATATTCACCTGAACAGAACTGGCTTTATGTAAAAATTGATGAAGAGAAATCGGGTTACATACATAAAAGTGGCTTAAAGTTTATTCATTCTTTAACTAAAGGAAATGTAAATTTAAGAACCGAAAACTCAATTCAAATTTCATTAAATGAATATGAATTGAACATTTCAACTAAAAAATTTGAACGCAAAAATTATCAAATCACATATAAAGACAACAAAAAGCCAAATAGTGAGCAAGTGTTAAAAATCAATGGTAAAGATTTTTGGGGAACTGATTTTAGTTTACCCAATTTGGCTTATAATAAAATGTGGTTTAAGTCGAAAGGAAAAACCATAAATTTAAATACAGATGGCTTGTTCAATCCGAATTTAAAAACTACAAATATATTCATCAACAAAGCCACTAATAGTATTTATATCATAGCACAAAATAGCGATGGAGCTGGAAGTTATTCAGCATTATGGCTTATTGAAAACGGTAAGTTTACGAGACGAATTGGTATTTTAACTGCTTAATGAATTTCAAAACAGAATAATATGAGTATACATACATTTTGGGTCTTTATTTTAAAAGCAATTGGTCTTTATTTTTTGGTTGAAGCAATTACTTTACTACCGCAATCAATTTTGATAATCTATTCAAATAGTTTATTTGAAAACCCTATAATGGCCATTTCGGTTGTTTTATTGATTGCACTTGCATTTTATTTATTAATTAAGTTTTTGATTTTTAATCCGGGAACCATTATAGAAAAACTCAAGCTAGACAGAGGCTTTCAAGAAGAGGCGATTAATATGGAATTGCATTCTAAACAACTTATTCAAGTTTGTACCATCATTTTTGGAGCCATTCAATTTATAAATAGCTTCCCAGAATTTTGTAGAGAAATTTATCGATATGTACAGAGTAAAGAAACGATGTTGTCGGATCCATCAACAGAATATATTTTAGTTAATGGTTTACATGTTTTGTTTGGCTATTTGTTATTAAGCAGAAGCAAAGACATTAGCGATTATATTGATTCAAAAAGTAACTTAAACAATGAAAACAAAACGGGACTTTAAACACATGAAGAAAATAATAATAGTTATCTTTTTACTTTTTGGAGTATTCTATACAAAGGCCCAAACTAAAAATTGTGAATGTATCATTCATGATGGAAAAAAAGCAAAAGCAGATTCCATTTATACCTTTTCAAATGGAATATCATTGGCCATTTGCGGATATCGTGAAGGAAATCCGAATGTATTCAGCGAGTTTTATTTGAACCGATGTGATATGGATAGTTCACTTGGATTTTGGGATGCTTTAAGAGATTGTAAAATAACATTGGAAAATGACACCCTATTTATCAGAGAATTCAAACTAATGGCAAATGGAGGTAATCGTGAAATCTTGGCAAATATTTATACAATAGAAAAAATATATTTCAAGCAAGGTCAGCTCAAACGAAATTTAATTATCAATCCTGAATTAAAAATGTACAATCAGGAAAATATAGATTTGGTGATTAAAAAGTATGAAAATACAAATGGTGAAATGTCGGAAGATAAAATTGACTTGGCTTATGAATTGTTTTATGCAACAATTTCAGGAAGTAAAAAAGCATTAGAATATTTCAAACAATTTGATAAAAAATTCTTTATTCCTAATGGAGCTTATTTAGAGGAGTGGCAAGACATTCAGGAAATGTTATTATTGTGGAATAAACACAAATTTTCAAAATGAGCCTCCAAATCGTCAGAACCAACTCAAGCAATCCCGACTTCCAAAAACTGGTAAT
>JBMLOK010000243.1:0-4834 GCA_049243005.1 Bacteroidia bacterium
CAATGATTCTTTCAAAATCGTTCAATCATTTAACGGAAATATACTTACGAAAATTGACAAAAATTTTCGATGGAATTCTCATGTCTGATTGGAACGAAAAAATCAATCAAAAGAAAGTTTAAAAATGATTTAATAAACCTAAAAACAATAAAAATACCATTATGAAAAAGTTTTACTTATTACTAATGATGTATGTGCCTTTTTTCATTCATGCACAACAGGTTATTCCTAATTTATTTAAGGACTATAACAATTATGAGAGATTATATTACCTAGATACTTCCATGTATCAAAATGGCGAATGTCAGACAGAATATTATGGCTTTGATTATGACGGAATTTTCAGAAAAATTCTAACTTACACTTATACCGCAACAGATAATAGATTTAGCATAAGTAATGTGCTATCAGAACCGGGTAGTTTTATCGATTATTTCAGAAAAACATTTTTCTATGAAAATAATAGACCTAGTAAAAGAATAGAGTTTATTAAAATTGGTTTGGAAGAATTTGAAAGAAATAACATGATAGATTCATTCGTTTATGAAAATAGTCAATTGAAATTCATTCATAGAAATAATGTTTACTCCAATTCTCGATATGGAATTGAAAATATTTATGACTCAAATTTTGGATTAAAAGGTGAAAGAATAAGTTATCGCGATAACCCTTCTCAAACCATTTTACTTTTTGATGTAAAAGAATTCCATGCTTTCAATTTACCAAAGGTTTTACATATCTATAAAGATAGTGCAGATATAATTTCAACCTATAAAAAGATTCATTTTCAATATGATTCTCAAAACAGAATTAGCTCTAGATTAGATAGTATAAATCAAGATGGAAAAATAATTCCTTTTGAAAACACAAGAGTTGTTTACAGAAACAATTCAAATCAAATTGATTCAATAATAACCTTTAATTTCAAAGAAGAATCCATTAGCAATAAACTGTTCGTATATAACAATAAAAACAAAGTATCGTATATAAATACATACCTTATAAATGCTACAGGTACAAGCATATTATACGATAGTTTAGAATTTATAAATTTAAGCAATTCTATATATGATGAATTAAACCAGGCTTTCGTTTTGAAACTATATCCTAATCCTACAAGTGATAAAATCTTTATTGATAGCAAAGAAAAAATCAATCAAATTCAGGTTTTCGACCTCAATGGAAAACTCTTAATGAATAAAGAAGAAAATGCTTTGGAACAAATTGATTTGGGAGAATTAGCAAGCGGTGTTTACCTCATTAAAGCAAAATCTGATAATGGCTCTGCACATGCCAGAATCGTAAAATCCAATTAAAAAAATCATTGCAGACTTAGTTCTGCAATGATATTACCAAACCGTTTAATCATTCACCGGAATTAACCTTACGAAAATTCACAAAAATTTTCGATGGAATTCTAATGTCTGAATGGAAAAGAAAAATCATACAAAAAAGACAATAAAATAAATCAATTAAAACCCTTAAAAACAACATTATGAAAAAGTTTTACATCACACTGCTGCTCTTTATGCCTTTTATTTCAATGGCTCAATATATTTACGGGTCGCAATCATTTTATGAAAACCCTGAAACACGGTTTTTAGTAGATACTTCAATGTTTCTAAATGGAGAATTCTATTCGAAGGAATTTTATTATAAACAAAACGGTAGCATTGAAGAAAATTACCGAAATGAATATAACGTAATAGGTAATAAACTTGATAGATATACTAATGTATTTTTAAATAACCCTGATTATGACTTTTTTGAGTATAGGACACTTTTTGAATCTGAAAAACTTATACTTTATCAATTTGCTTATAAAGTTAAAGATGACCCTAATTTATATGGGGCAGAATTAGATTCCTTTGTTTACGAAAAGGGCAAAATTAAATACCAATACAATTTTAATTATAATGCTGAATTCAACTATCAATTAGAATTTATCCATGACTCCATTTATGGACTTAAAAAAATTCAGATTAAGCAAAATACTTCAACATCGAATATTTTTGGCTTATTTGATGTCCTTGAGTTTCACAAGCCAAATCTTCCAAAAATTATGAACTCATATTATGATATGAAAGGAAATTTTGATTTGGATATGACTTCACATTTTTCTTATGACTCAAGTGATAGGTTAATAAGTTTTGTTGATAGTGTAAATGAACAGGGAAGATTGATCCCATATAGTACTACCAGAATAGTCTATCTTGGAAACTCAAATAAAATTGACTCAATTTACTATGATGAGGTATTGTATGATTATTATACCTATACTAAACACATTTATGATGAACATGGAAAGGTAAAAACAATCTTAACTTATCTCAAAGGAGGTGACAATAATTATACTTTAAATTTTCGTTCTGAATTCTTCAAAGGCACCACAGGTTTAAATAAAAAAGCAGCTGATGAATTTAAAATGAAAATGTATCCAAATCCTACCAGCGATAAAATCTTTATTGATAGCAAAGAAAAAATCAGTGAGATAAAAGTGTTTGATACCAAAGGAAAACTCTTATTGACTAAAACAGATAATGTTATATCAGAAATTAACCTCAATGAATTACCGGCAGGTATTTATTTCATCAAAGCTAAATCTGAAAAAGGATTTGCACATTCAAGAATTTTGAAAACCAACTAAGAGAAAGCTTTGCAGAGTAAATTCTGCAAAGCTTTTTTCTTTATATGAGAATTAAACAATTGAATGAAAAGCTATGTCACCCATTCTGGGTTTATATTTCCCTTGTTAACCTTTTTGCTATAATCTTGTCACCCATTCTGGGTTTAGATTTTACTGGATGAATATGGTCTAATATCAAATTTTAATTAATCACAATACACAATAGGAATTTGGATTTGATCTGAATTTTAAATCGTCTGAAAAAGGAGTCTTAATTAAAACCAACCCAGAATGGGTGACTTTTTTATTAGAAATTTAAAGCAACACTAAACATTCAATCTGGAATTGGTGGCATGATTTTCTAAGGCAAAACTAACCTTATCACACAATTACCGTCTGAATGCTCATTTGAACTTTATCATTTAAATTTTTTTGATTCAAAATCAATCCTTAAGCAATTAAGTTTTAGAAATTCCAAAAAAAACATCAAACTAAAAACCAAAACTAATTGAATTGTAGGACTTTAAACCTTTCCTTTCAATAGTTAAAATCTAAATTTGACTATGGTTCATAAAACAATCAATACTTCAAATCAAATTAAACTAGCTGATTTTTCCTTTGGCGATGCCTGCAAAAAAGTGCAAATTTGCGCTTTCATTTTCAAGACATGAGCCAATCACAAGCCATCGGACCTTTAGCATCACTAGAACAAGCACAACAATTAGGTTTAAGACCTGAAGAATTTGACAAAATCACGGAAATTTTAGGAAGAACCCCAACTTTTACCGAAATGAGTATTTATTCGGTGATGTGGAGCGAACATTGTTCCTATAAAAACTCCATTGTCTGGTTAAAAACCCTTCCAAAAGAAGGCGAAAAAATGCTGGCAAAAGCCGGTGAAGAAAATGCCGGATTGATTGATATTGGTGATGGTTTGGCGTGTTGCTTCAAAATTGAATCACATAACCACCCTTCTGCAATTGAGCCTTATCAAGGTGCTGCAACAGGTGTGGGTGGTATCAACCGCGATATTTTCTCGATGGGCGCTCGTCCGATTGCGCAATTGAACTCCCTCCGTTTTGGAAATATTGAAAACGAACGCACCAAGTGGTTAGTTAGAGGTGTAGTAAAAGGAATTGGAAATTACGGTAATGCATTTGGTATCCCAACCGTTGGTGGTGAGGTATATTTTGATGATTGTTACCATATCAATCCTTTGGTAAATGCCATGAGTGTTGGTATTGCCAAAGTTGGTAAAACTGTTTCTGCAATTGCTGAAGGATTAGGAAATCCGGTTTATATATTTGGTTCCGCTACCGGAAAAGATGGTATTCACGGAGCTGCATTTGCTTCTAAAGACATTACAGAAGATTCTGCAAAAGATTTACCTTCTGTTCAGGTTGGAGATCCTTTCTGGGAAAAATTGATTCTGGAAGCCAGCATGGAATTTTTGGAAACAGATGCAATTGTCGGTATGCAAGATATGGGAGCAGCAGGTATTACCTGTTCTACCAGTGAAATGGCTGCCAAATCTGAAACAGGTATGAAGGTTTGGTTAGACAAAGTACCTATGCGTCAGAAAGACATGAAAGACTGGGAAATCCTATTGAGTGAAAGCCAGGAGCGCATGTTGGTGATTGTAAAAAAAGGACAGGAAGCTGTTGTTGAACGTATTTTTGAAAAATGGGATTTGACTTACGCCATCATTGGTGAAGTTACTGATAGCGGCAGGGTTCAATATTTCATGCACAATGAATTAAGAGCTGATATTCCTGCACAAAGTTTGGTTTTAGGTGGAGGCGCACCAGTTTACCACCGCGAATATTCTGAACCAAGATACTTTCAGGATATTGCAAAATTCTCAATTGATAGCGTTGCTGATTGTTCTATAGATGAAGCGAAAAACATCGCAACATGGATCATGGGTCAGCCGAATATTGCCAGCAAAAAATGGGTTTACAACCAATATGATAGCATGGTAGGAACCGTGAACCAAAGCACCAATGCACATTCAGATGCAGCAGTTGTGAAGGTAAAAGGAACCGATAAATCTATTGCCATGACGGTTGATTGTAACAGTCGTTTTGTTTATGCCGACCCATTTATTGGAGGTATGGCAGCAGTTACCGAAGCAGCAAGAAACTTGGTTTGTACAGGAGCTGAGCCTGCAGCAATTACCAATTGTTTGAACTTTGGAAACCCATACAA
>JBMLOK010000244.1:0-5388 GCA_049243005.1 Bacteroidia bacterium
TTGAACAATGAGTTTGCAAAAGAGCTTGAACTGAAAGGTTATGATGAAGAAGAAATAAGAGAACAACTTTATAAAAACCCACGAAATTTTGCCTCTGGTACATTAAAAATGCAAGACCCTAAAGAAGTAGCAAAACGTCCTTTAGATGCATTTTTATACTTCCTTTATGCTGATGAAAAAGTTTCAGAATCACATCACAATAGCTTAGAGAAAGCGGCTGAATGGGGTTTCAAAGTGAGTGACCATTACCGCAGATGTAAGAATATTGATGAAGTACTACAATTTATTCATGATGTAGAAAAACAAAGAGATGAACTAAGTTATGAAATCGATGGTATTGTAATCAAGGTTGATTCTTATGCATACCAGGATGAGCTTGGATTTACTGCTAAAAATCCACGTTGGGCTATTTCTTACAAATACAAAGCAGCATCAGCTTTAACCATTTTAAAAGAAGTAACATACCAGGTAGGAAGAACAGGAGCAATTACACCTGTTGCCAATTTGAAAGCGGTACAACTTGCAGGTACAACAGTAAAAAGAGCAAGTTTATACAATGCCGATGAAATGAAACGTCTCGATCTCTATGAAAACGATTGGGTTTTTGTAGAAAAAGGTGGAGAAATCATTCCTAAAATAACTTCTGTTGATACCAGCAAAAGAGACTTATTTGCCAAACCAATTGAATACACCCAAACCTGCCCTGAATGCGGAACTGAATTAATCCGTAAAGAGGCCGAGGCTGTGCATTATTGTCCGAATGAACTGAATTGCCCACCACAATTGATTGGGAAAATCGAGCATTTTATTGGCAGAAAAGCCATGAATATTGATAGTCTTGGAGAAGAAACTGTAGCCGGATTATTCAGAAAAGGAATCATAAAAAATTATGCTGATTTGTATTCACTAAAATTCGAAGATTTAAACGGACTTAGTTTTGAAACCGGAGAACCTGATAAACTTAAAACCCGTTCGCTTCAGGAAAAATCTGTAAATAATATATTGGCTGGAATCGAAGCAAGTAAAGTCATTCCTTTTGAAAGGGTATTATTTGCTTTAGGTATCAGAATGGTTGGAGAAACTGTTGCTAAAAAACTGGCAAAACATTTCAAAACCATGGATGCATTGATTGCTGCCGATAAAGAAACAATTTTAGGAATCCATGAAATTGGAGAAAAAATTGCTGAACAATGCATCAAACATTTTTCAGAAGCCGCCAATATCAATATCATCAATCAATTAAAAGAAGCAGGGTTAAATTTCGAAATAGTTGAAGAAATCGGACAAGAAACCACAAATAAACTCGAAGGAAAAAGCTTTTTGGTCTCTGGAACTTTTACAATCAGTCGTGATGATTTGAAAAAAATGATTGAACTCAATGGCGGCAGAAATGTTTCAGGCATTTCAAAATCACTGAATTACCTGATAGCCGGAGATAAAATGGGACCTGAAAAACTAAAAAAAGCCACTGATTTGAACATTCCAATTATTTCTGAAACGGAGTTTTTAGAGATGCTAAACTAAACTGATAATTGCCTATTTTCGCAAGGATGCAGTTTTTAGAAAATATCAAAACTAAAATTGGAAAGTATTTACTTCAGGGCTCCCTCTCAAAAAGGAAGTCAATGTCTTCTATTCCACGATTTGATGATTTAAAAGACATTGCCATTATCTATCCTGCCGATAACAAGGAAGATGAAAATGATGCTAATAAATTAGCTTTACATTTTAGAGAACAAGGAAAAAAAGTGATGATGCTTGGGTTTGTAAATCAAAAACAACTTAGTCCACAATATAAATTTCATATTAACCATGAATATTTCTGGAGAGAATCTCTAGATAATTTTTTACTTCCTAAAAAAGATAAAATTGCCGGATTTATTCAACAACCTTTCGATTTGCTAATCAATCTTTATCCTGAATTCAACCTACAGCTGGCTGCAGTTTCAAGCTATTCTAAGGCTACAACAAGAATTGGCGCTCATTTTGCTAAGTCTGAATCTTACAATGAAATATTGATTGATGGTCAATTCAAAAACTTATTTGAATTGGGTTTACAAATGGAACATTACCTTAAAATAGTGAACAGCAAAAGCTAATGAGTGAATTAATTCAAAACAATAGTTTGCCTGTTATGGAACACTTTTACACCCTACAAGGTGAAGGTGCTTATACAGGACATGCCGCCTATTTTGTGCGCCTTGGAGGCTGTGATGTGGGTTGTGTTTGGTGTGATGTGAAAGAAAGCTGGGATATCAATGCACATCCTCAAATAACTATTCAAAACATTGTTTCATTTATAAGTGATGCAAAATCGCCAATAGCTGTGATTACTGGTGGTGAACCTTTGATGCACAATTTGGATGCACTAACAGAATCCATTCAATTAAAAGGAATCAGGACCCATATTGAAACCTCTGCTTCTCATCCTTTAAGTGGCAATTGGGATTGGATTTGTGTTTCACCAAAAAAATTCAAAGCCCCATTGCCTGAAATACTTTTCAAAGCAAATGAATTGAAGGTGATTATATTCAACAAAAGTGATTTTGAATGGGCTGAAAAACATGCATCAATGGTTGGACAAGATTGTCAGTTATTTCTTCAACCAGAATGGGACCAACAATCAAAAATGTTACCATTGATTATCGATTATGTGAAACAAAATCCCAAATGGAAAATTGGTTTACAAACGCATAAATGGATGCAAATTCCTTAATTAACCATGTCTGAGGCCTTAGCCACATTTGCCGATATCATTGTTCCTCTAAGTTTACCAAAAGCTTATACATACCGCATTCCACGTGATATGGAAGATTTGGTAAAACCCGGAATGCGTGTATCAGTTCAATTTGGTGCTAAAAAGGTTTATGCTGGTTTAATTAAAACTATTCATTCAACTCCACCTGCAGGATATGAAGCAAAATACATCCTTTCTGTTATCGATGATACTCCTATTTTATATCCTAAACAATTGGAGTTTTGGGAATGGCTGAGTAAGTACTACCTAGCAAATTTAGGTGATGTGATGAATGCCGCTTTACCTGCTGCATTGAAACTCGAAAGTGAAACCAAAATTTTCCTGAACCCGGAGTTTGACATTGAAAACACAGAACTCGACGACCGTGAATACTTGATTATAGAAGCATTACAGTTAAAAAAAGAATTAAGTATTAGTGATGTTTCCGTGATTCTCAATTTAAAAAACATCCTTCCTTTTTTAAAGAGTCTTGTTATCAAAGAAGCCATTGTGATGGAAGAATCTTTGGAAGAAAAATACAAGGAAAAATACATCAGCTGTTTAAAGATAAGTGAAGCTTTTGAAACTGAGGAAGGCCTACATCAGGTATTCGATCAACTTGAGAAAAAGGAGAAGCAATTGGCCATTATCATGGCTATTATTCAACTAAAACACAAACATACTCATATCCCTAAAAAACTTGTTTTACAACAATCAGGTTCCAGTGATTCAAGCATCAATTCGCTGATAAAAAAAGGGTATATAGAAACCTATCAATATGCAATCGACCGACTGAAACAAGCAGAAATTCCTTTACAAGAGTTTGTTTTGAATAATGAGCAACAATCGGCATTCGATTCTATTCAAGAACAGTTCCTAAACAAGGATGTTGTTTTGTTACATGGTATCACATCAAGTGGAAAAACCCATGTATATGTAAAGATGATGGAGGAACAAATACTTGCAGGTAAACAAGTATTGATGTTGCTTCCTGAGATTGCTCTTACTTCTCAAATCATCCAAAGAATCCGAAAATATTTTGGAAGTAAATGCCTTGCCTTTCATAGTAAATTCAGCGATGCAGAACGAGTTGAAATCTGGAACAAAGTTTTAAAGAATGAGGTTCAAATCATCATTGGAGCACGTTCATCTTTGTTTCTTCCTTTTAAAGATTTGGGTTTAATTATAGTTGATGAGGAACAGGAAGCATCCTACAAACAACAAGACCCTGCACCAAGGTATCATGCACGTGAAGCATCCATTTACCTTTCAAGAATAATGGGTTGCAAAACGCTTTTAGGTTCAGCAACACCATCCTTCGAAAGTTATTACAATGCACAACAACAGAAGTATGGACTGGTAGAAATGAACAAACGTTTTGGAGATATTCCAGAACCCGAAATACTCATTGCCAACATGAGTGAAGAAAGCCGAACCAAAACAATGGTTGGTAATTATTTCACTTCTGTTTTACATGCAGCCATTGCTGAATGTTTGGCCAATCACGAGCAGGTAATTCTGTTTCAAAACCGCCGTGGATACGCACCAGTCATGGAATGTGAATCGTGCAGATGGGTTCCAAAATGCATCAATTGTGATATCAGTTTAACTTATCACAAATACAATGATTCACTGAAATGTCATTATTGTGGTTATACCCAAAAAGTACCTGAAAACTGTCATGCTTGTGGCTCCACCTTTTTAAATTTAAAAGGATTTGGTACCGAAAAAATTGAAGATGAAATCAAGATAATTTTTCCTGAAGCACGAATTGCACGACTCGATCATGATACTGCAAAATCGAAACACGGACATGAAAAAATCATCAAAGATTTTGAAGACCAGGCTGCAGATATTCTGGTAGGAACGCAAATGATTGGCAAAGGACTTGACTTCGAAAAAGTGAGTTTAGTGGGTATCATCAATGCCGACCAACTGCTGTACTTCCCAGATTTCAGGGCACATGAGCGGGCTTATCAACTCATGACACAAGTTGCAGGAAGAAGTGGAAGAAAACACAAACAAGGAAAAGTTATCATACAAACGCATAGTCCCGACCACCATGTGATACAGGCTGTAATCAAACAAGATTACAAAGGATTGTATGAATCTGACTTGAATGAAAGAACCAAGTTTGCTTATCCGCCATTACAACGAATCATTAAAATCAGTACACGACACAAAGATCATCATGTTTCTCAGGAAGCAGCATGGCAATTAAAAACATTATTGCATAGTGCATTTGGCGAGCATATACTCGGACCGGAAAGTCCTTATGTTTCTAAAATCCGGAATTATTATATCAGAGAAATCCTGATTAAGATTGACAGAAATAACAGGCAATTAGAGCAAATGAAAATGTTCATTAAACAAAAAATCCAGAAGGTATTGGAGCATCCTAGTTTCAAAAATGTTTATATAGCCGTTGATGTAGATCCTGCTTAAATAAACATAATAATCTCATTCAATCAACATTGCTTTCTGAAGCAAAATTCTGTGAAAGTTAAATCCTTCCAACAATACAAATTTCAAATAGCAGCTAAATTTTATTTGGGCGTTCCCCTTCGGGTCAGGCTATACACTCCAATCTTTTTGCTCGTGCCTCACAAAAAGGATTTCCGCTCCTATCCTTAACGCGGCATTTCGTTTGA
>JBMLOK010000245.1:0-1746 GCA_049243005.1 Bacteroidia bacterium
TTATAACTCGCTAAATCTATACTTATTTAGGTAGATTTAGCGAGTTATAGTGTTTTAAGAAAACAGAATCGACATGTCAAAACTGTTCTGAATCAGCTCGTCGGAGTAGCTATTGGCTTTAATTCCATAGCTACTGATTAAACATAAATGAACCGCATTTTTTGTTTGCGATTCACTTTTAAAAGTGCTGATTTTATTTCTCAGGTTATTGGCATAAGTTTTATCAATGCTAAATTCATTGATAGAGAATTTCATTTCACAAAGGTTAATCACCTGATCTCTTCTTTCAATCAATAAATCGATTTGCGCTCCATTTTCACTTTTTGTGCTTCTCCATGAAGCCGCTTTGCTTTGAATTCCACTTATTCCCAATGCAGTTTTTATTTGAGGTAAATGGGTTAAACATATCAGCTCAAATGCGTATCCGGCCCAATTTCTATGAGTAGGTGTATCAAGAATATTCAACCACTGATTTTCATTGTCGTATTTGTTTTTAGACAAGAATTTAAAATAGAACAAAGTATAAAAATCAATAAGCTGATATAAACTGTCTTTTATCTTTTTACCATAAGGCACATATTTTCTGATGAAGCCGCTTAATTCCAGTTCTTCCAAAACTTTACTGGTACCGCCACCATTTGGAAGTTTAGCAAACTGAATAATTTCTTCACGACTTAAACCCTTTGCTTTTTTGCTTAATGCCTCTACAATGGCAATGTGATTGTCTGATTTTGAAAACAATGATGCATACAGGTTTCTGAATTCATCATTCAATAGGCCATCCTCACTAAAGCATAAGGAGTTAATGTTTTGGCTTGAACTTTTGTCTTTTAAAACAGCATTCATATAAAATGGAATGCCACCCATTACCATATAGTTTTCTATGATTTGATAATCGTTCCATTTAACTCCTTTTGCCTTGTAGTATGTTTTACATTCTGCAAGCGTAAAAGGATAAATTTTCATTTTAAAGCTAACTCTGTTGTGCAAACCACCTTTATTATTGATTAGCTTATTTAGCATCCATGAAGCTGAGGAACCACATACAATTAGTAATATATCTTTTCTTGCAGATGCCCAACTGTTCCAGAAATGTTCAAGTGCTGCTATAAATCCCGATTTTGGTGTATCTAACCAAGGTAGTTCATCTAAGAATATCACTTTTTTCTTAGCCTGACTCTTTTCTAGCATGCCAATTAATTGCTGGAACGCATCAAACCAGGAAGAAACTTTTGGCAATTCTTTACTTCCTGTTTTGTACTTATTGATGGCAGCATGGAAATTCTGAAGTTGTGACCTTAAATCTGCTTGAGCCAAGCCGGTGAGTTGGAACTGAAATTGATTTTGAAAACATTCTCTGATTAAAAATGTCTTCCCAACTCTTCTTCTTCCATAAACTGCTACAAATTCCGACTGTTTTGAGTTTACCAGTTCTTTAAACTGAGCAATTTCTTTTGTTCTACCAATGATTTCAGCCATTTTCTGTTTCTTTAAACTCGCTACAAGTATATAAAAAATATTAGATTTAGCGATATTTAAGTTTATAACTCGCTAAATCTATACTTATTTAGGTAGATTTAGCGAGTTATAGTGTTTAGTTATGCTTTTTGATAAGTGGCTTTTTTGCTTTCAACACATCCATTACATTTGATTAAAATTCAAATCTAATGCGTAAAAATTTGCTCTTCCTTTGCAGCCTTGCTATCATTGCCTGCGGAGAAAAAAAGATGGAAAGAAAAGAAATCA
>JBMLOK010000246.1:0-1084 GCA_049243005.1 Bacteroidia bacterium
GCGCTGAATGGAAAGCACAAAGTTCAACTGATATTCAATTCGAAAAAGGCAAAACCTATACATTTGAAAAGTATGTTTCTATTGTATCGAGTTTGTACTACGATAGCAATCAAATAGAACAAGCATGTGAAGCCGGCATTCAGAAAGCTTATGAAATGGGATATGATACTTTGAAACAAAGACATATCAACTCTTGGGCAGAAATCTGGAAGAACGGTGATATCCAAATTCAGGGTGATACCGCAGCACAACAAGGAATCCGTTTTAATATTTTCCAGTTGCATCAAACTTATACAGGCAGAGATCCAAGATTTAATATTGGTCCGAAAGGCTTTACCGGAGAGAAATACGGCGGTTCAACCTATTGGGATACCGAAGCTTATTGTATACCATTTTACTTGGGAACATCAGATCCTGCTATCTCAAAACAATTATTGGTTTACAGATACAAACAACTAGATAAAGCCATTGAAAATGCAGCAAAATTAGGCTTTACCAAAGGAGCAGCATTGTATCCAATGGTAACCATGAACGGAGAAGAATGTCACAACGAATGGGAAATTACCTTTGAAGAAATTCACCGTAATGGAGCTATTGCATTCGCTGTTTTCCAATATGCTTTGTATACCGGCGATTTATCTTATTTAAGTGAAGGTGGAGCCGAAGTTCTTTTAGGTATCAGCAGATTCTGGGCACAAAGAGTTCATTGGTCGGATGCCAAAAAGCAATACGTAATGCATGGTGTTACCGGACCAAATGAATATGAAAACAACGTAAACAATAACTGGTATACGAGTTATATCGCCATGTGGTGTTTGAAATACACAGCTGAGGTTATTGATTATTTAGAGAAAAATAATTCTGCTTATTACCAGAATTTTGTTTCAAAAACATCTTTGCAAAAAGAAGAATTGAACAAATGGGAGCATATCTGGAACAATATGTTTTTTGCCAAGGATGATGAGATGGGCATCTTCTTACAACAAGAAGGATATCTTGACAAAGAACAAATAATGGCAGCAGATTTAAATCCGGCTGAAAGACCTATCAACCAACATTGGAGCTGGGATAGAATATTGAGGTC
>JBMLOK010000247.1:0-3483 GCA_049243005.1 Bacteroidia bacterium
TACAATTGGTACTAAAAACCGGTGATAAAATTCTCTTTGGAACACAAAAAGAAGATGAGTTGAAGGATTTTTTAAAATCAAACAAAAAACAAAAAAAGTAAACTCTTAATCCTTACTTAAATCATTATGGACATAACATAAAAATGATTCTCAATTTATAACTTGAATAAAAATCTAAGCTTATGAAAAAAATTATACTCCCCATTATTATACTTTGCTCCCTACTTTTAAGTTTCGAACTTAGTGCACATCGCCTCATTGCAGGAAGAATCGCAATTCAAAAAGTAGGATTGAATTCTCTCAATATCAGTCTGGTTGTTTATAAAGATTGTCAGAGTGGCAATTTATGCGGATGTCCTGTTGTGCTCAATACCGGCTGCATTCTACCTGTACAAATTAGAGGTGGAAGTGCCGGATTTTATGGAACATTGTTTTCAACTTTAAACCTGACAGTCGTTCCAAATGCAAGTACAAACGATGTCACATCGCGTTGCATTGGTGTAAACAAAAGCGTTTGTTCTAATTGTGGAACAACTACTCCTGGTTCTATTTCACCAGGTGCTGAAGCTTATACCTTTCAAGGAACGCTTAACTTGACGAATATTCCTGATTCTTGCTGCGAAATTGTGGTGAGTTATACTGAATGTTGCAGAGAGAACAATCTCATTAATTTAAACAATGGAGGTTCACAAAATTTTTATGTTGAATCGCGTTTTAACAGGTGTTTGAATTCTACTTCGCCAAGTTTTGCTTTAGAGCCAATTCTGATTGGAAATCCCGGAAACAATTTCACTTATAATTTCCAAGCTGTTGATGCCGATGGAGATTCATTGAGTTATAGTTTAAGTCCTTTACAAGTGGCTATGGATACCAATGCAATTTACAATGCACCTTACTCAGCCAATTATCCTTTTCCTTATTCAGGAGCTCCTTTGTTGTATTCAGAGAACCAGTATCCAAATGGAATTCATATCAACAGAGAGTTTGGGGTGATGCGATTTAAAGCAACAAGTACTTTTAAATCAGCATTGGTTTTAGAAACAAAAGAATGGAAAAACGGTGTTCAAATTGGAAGCACAAAAACCAATATGATGGTCTATTCAATCAGTGCTTGGCCAAATCAGGATCCACTTATCAGGATGTATGATTCTCTTGGAACCAATATTAGCAATGCAAACAATAGAATTGATACCATTCCGGTTGGTAGAAAATATACCCGTTATTTAGGTTCTGTTGATGTGAATGCAGATACAACCAATCTAATTTTTAGAATGATTGGAAACCCGAATGCCGCTGAAAAAGTCCATGTGAATTCAATAAAACCACAATTTGATTCAATGGTGGTGAATTATACTCCTACTCAGCAAGACATCAATGGAAAAGTAAAAAATATGATGGCCGGAGTAATTGATCAAACCTGCGTAAACCAAGGAAGTAATCATATTTTATGGGGTGTTTTGGTGAGTGAAATTCCTGATGTACAAATTCAAACAATCAATACTGGAATCAGGTTGAAAAAACTTAAATACAACAAATTAAATTCTGCATTTACTTATAGGAACCAAACAATTTGGGCTATTGAAAAATCGCCGAATTCAAATCAGTTTGATACACTTCAAATGGATTCTATCAATGGTTTTGGATTTATTCAACCCGGTACTTATAAAATCAGGTTGGGTATAAAAGCGCCATGGGAAAGAATCTGGTTTGAAGAAACCATTCAAATCAATCAATTTAAAATCAAACTAAAAAGTAAAACCGATGTAACATGTGCAGGTATTAACAACGGTACTGTTTCATTACAATCAGAAGGTGGTTTTGCTCCATTTATGTTTAAAATCGATAATGGTGCTTTTAGCTTTGATTCAAACTTCTTCAATATTTCTGCGGGTTCACATACTGCTTATCTAAAAGATTCGATGAACAATATGGATAGTTTGGTATTTACTCTTTTACCGGGAAAAACCATCGGCTATTCTATAAAAGAAAACAAAAAGATATCTTGTTTTGGAGAATCTGATGGAAGCTTTACTATTCAAGCAAATGGAGGAACAGCGCCTTATCTATATAAACTAAATTCTGGAAATTATTCTCTTGATTCTGTGTTTACACAACAAGCTGTAGGAAACAAACAAATCTTTATTAAAGACTCAAATAATTGTGAAACTGTGCAGTTATTTGCTTTAACAGGACCTGATAAAATAAGTGCAGAATTCACCCAAAAAGACCCAACTTGTTTTGGAGCTAAAAATGGATTCATCAAAGCCATAGCAATCGGTGGAACCAAACCTTATAGCTATACCTGGCAAACAAATCCACCTGTTCAATCGAATATTCTATATGGAATTGATAGTGGTACCGTGAATTTACTAATTAAGGATTCAAACCAATGTGCTTTAAATACTTCTTTTTATGTCTACAAGAATGAGGTTTACAATGCCGATACAATTTGTGCCATGACATACGATACCGTTTATAACAGAAGGATGATGGCATGGAATGTAACAATAGGAACCGGAATAATGAAGTATCGTGTTTACCAGTATAATTCACTTGTTGATACCGGCACTCAAACAGCTGAATTAAATGTGGCAAATGCTACTTTGTTTTTTGATACCATGAGTATTAGTCCAAATTACTATTATGCTGTTAGAGCTGTTGACAGTTGCGGAAACCAATCTGTAGTTAATAGAAGAGTAAAACCGATTTGGTTAAGTGCAAGTCCATCAGGCCAATTTGTAAACTTAAGTTGGACAGAATATCCTTTTATGAATGATTCAACTGAAATAAAATTGTTCAGAAAAATTGCCAATCAGAATTGGGTTTTGATTAATGATGTTACCGGATTAAACAGCTATACCGACACTGTTTCTTCTAACCAAAATGTTCAATATTTTCTTCAATATTTAAAGACCAATAATTGTTTTAAGAATTACAGGATATTTAGTAATGTAAGTACCATTTTAGCCACATCACTTCAAGCTGAAACAAAATCAAAATCAGGATTTATTGTTTATCCAAATCCAAGTAATGGTTTGTTTGAAATTAAGTCTTTAAGTCCAAAATCAGCAAACTACAAAATGAGTGTTTGGGGAATTTTAGGTAACCTGATTTTAGAAAAAGAAGTTAATGGGTCGAATTCAACTTTTCAATTAGACCTAAGTAATTATGCTGATGGAACCTATCGTTTGCTGATAGAATGCAAGGATGGAAAAACAGAAAACATTCCTTTGATAAAAATGAAGGATTAAAACAGATTGAGTTACAATTCTGAATTGTCAGGATTTTAAACAAACTGAATGGATTGCAATCTAATTCCTTAAATTCAAGGAAATGAGCCAAAATACTAAATTGAAGTGTTCTGAATATTTGACCATAATATTCAGAACACTTCAAATAATATAAAAAAGTATCGTTTTAGAAAAGCTTTAAATTACAACAACAGAGGCTGCCTTACCGGCAATATAACCTGTTGTCCAAGCT
>JBMLOK010000248.1:0-1926 GCA_049243005.1 Bacteroidia bacterium
ATTTAAAAAGTATAATTTGAGACTAAAGATTTGGAATTACTACTTTATCAAATTACAGTAAGCTCATATTTAAACTTTTCATAGAATCAAAACAGATTTTACCATTAAAAATTTGGGCTTTAACAATTTTAATTTATTGAGAGATTAAGAAAATAAAAATTTAATACTTCAAAAAACAGATTAATTCCATTTACAAAAGCAATTAACTAAATTGCAGCTATTCAAATTTAAAAATCAAGAAAATGAAAAAAATAATCTTCTTAGGACTCATGTTGGTTCTACAAACATTTGCTCATGCGCAAGAATTTGAGCTTGGCATAAAACTGGGAGTAAACAGTGGGAAAAGTCAGTTAAAAGACCTTCAAAACTATTCTCTAAATGCCGATGCGGCTGCGAAATTACACGGAGGTGTTTATGCAAGACTAAAGTTATGGGCAGTTGGAATTTATGTGCAACCCGAATGTTTAATCACAACTCGTGCATCTGATTTGAAAATTTCTGGCACAAACCTTAGCTCAAGCACAACAGGTGTTACAGACATTACAGTAAAACATAGTGGTTTATATGCTGATGTTCCGGTTTTACTTGGAATGAAATTCATCAAATTATTTAGAGTTTATGCAGGTCCAAATTTTCAATTTTTACTGAATCAAAATACTGAAATTCCAACACAAGCCGATTTAGTTAAAAAGTTTGATTTGAAATCGAATACCACCGGAATTGTTATTGGTGCAGGTGTTGATGTTTGGAGACTTAGAGGTGATATTCGTTGGGATTATTCAAATAATTTGGGTTCGAATATTCAATTTAATGGAACTCAACCTAGCTTAAGAAGCTCAATGATTTCATTCCAGGTTTCTTATAAACTATTTGGTGTATTGTAAACCATGAATGTTGAGATTTTCAGAGATTATTGTTTATCAAAAAAAGGAGCTGAAGAAACATTTCCTTTTGATGAAACAACATTGGTTTTTAAAGTTGGAAATAAAATGTTCTGTTTAATTGGACTTGAAAATGCAGACCGTTGTAATTTAAAATGCGAGCCTGAAAAAGCCATCGAACTAAGACAACAATATGAATCAATTGTACCGGGTTGGCACATGAGTAAAACACATTGGAACACTGTTTATTTCAATATGGATGTAAGTGATAAATTAATTTTTGAACTTATTGACCATTCATATGAATTGGTGTACAATAGTTTACCAAAAAAAATCAAAACAGAAATCGATGAATTACAGGAACTTTAGTTTAAAATAATCAAACAAAAAGCACTTCATGAAAAAAGCTCAAGAAAAATGAAAATTTCTTGAGCTTTTTTCATTTGGTTTTGTTTCTTTGCTCAATACTCATGCATATATTTCAGAACAAATCATTAAAACCCTATAATACTTTCGGCATTGAAGCCAAGGCCGAGCAGTTTGTTGAAGTCAATACTCCTGAAGAAGTTCAGGTATTGTGTCAGACTTTTAATTTGGTAGACAGAAAGTTATTGGTATTAGGAGGAGGTTCAAACATCCTTCTAACAGGGGATTTTAATGGAATGGTTATCAAAGTAAATCTTAAAGGATTAGATGTTATTCGTGAAGATGAAAATCATGTTTGGGTTAAAGCAATGGCCGGAGAAAAATGGCATGATTTCGTTGTTTATTGTGTGAACAGAAACTATGCAGGAGTTGAAAATTTATCATTAATTCCTGGATGTGTTGGCGCTGCTCCCATGCAAAATATTGGAGCCTATGGTGCTGAAATAAAAGACACTTTTGAAGAACTATTTGCCATTGAAATCGAAAGTGGCAAATTGGTTAAATTCAACAATAAAGATTGCGGATTTGGTTATAGAGAAAGCGTTTTTAAAAATGAACTGAAAGGAAAATACATCATTATTTCTGTTACATTTAAGTTGAGTAAAAATCCAAATTTAAA
>JBMLOK010000249.1:0-1089 GCA_049243005.1 Bacteroidia bacterium
GTCTTTCTGTACCCAAAGGCGTTTTTACCAAATAAACACCTTTTGTAAAACTACTTACATCAATTCTATTGGTAAATCCTTCATAGATTTTTCTACCACTTAGGTCTGTAATTTCTATCTGAGTATTTTCTTTTAATTCAACTGATTCGCCGATTGTAGGATTTGGATATATCACAAAATCAGTATTGTTTTCATTTTGAATTAAAATGGTTTTTGAGTATTCAAAACTGCCATCTAAATCAAGCATTTTTAAGCGGTAATAAGCAAATTTTAAATTGGAAATGAAATCATCATTAAAATTATAATATGTATTTTTTGAAGAGTTTCCTTTAGCAAGAACTTCACCTTGTACATTCCAAGTTTCATTATCAAAAGAACGTTCTACTACATATTTAAACACATTAATTTCGCTAGCACTAATCCATTTTAATTCTGTGCTTTTATTAGCTTGATTATAATTACCTACAAAGCTTAATAATTCAACAGGAAGTGGATTTTGAGTCATATCACCACCTAAAGCAAATTCTCCATAAATGTTTAAATTACTTCTACCTAATACAACTGAATCAACACTTCCGGTTCCACTTATATGTGTTCCTAATAATTGAAAAGGACTTCCAGTTATTTCTCTTCTGATTAAAACCAGATTACTTACATTTTGAATTCCTCCGAATTGTTTAGCCAAGACATGAATATTATAATTCCCAGTAACAAATCCGTTTGCTGATTGAATTCTCCAATAACCTTCAGTTCCTGTTTTGTTAATGGTAATACTTGTTTGAAATAGAGGTAAGCCCAAAACTCCTGGTTGTGCATTTACAAATTGCGATGTTAAATAAGCCGAATTAGCATTACTTGAAGTATAAGAAATTTGAATTCTTCTATCGGCCAGATTACTACCAATGGGAAAATCATAAACTCCCATTCCACTCGAAATCCACCTGCTAAATTTACCAATTATATAAGAGCTTGAATTGAACTGAATTTGTCCTGACCCGCTAAGTGAACTACCTAAATAAAGTGTATCAGTATTGTTTAAATAAACTTTACCATTCAATAAATTTATAGCATGGCTGATTCTTTTTGTTG
>JBMLOK010000250.1:0-1199 GCA_049243005.1 Bacteroidia bacterium
TTTCTGCTGTATGATTTCATTCCGCTCAATGCAACTCCATCTGTTGTATCAAATGTTGAAAATGGAGTTGTGTAACCATCAGGAATTCTATTTCTATTCAAATCAACATTTAAAGATGGAATGATATTTACACTTGCATCTGGAATACTGTCGTACATAATACTTGTCCAATCTTTATATGGCAATACTGAAATATTGTTTTGAACACAAAATTTCAACAGTGTATCTAAACGAGCTAAATAACCTGTCATGCCGCCTAATAAACCTGAAAACTGACTCAATCCGAAACTATTGTGATGTTTGGCAGAATTATCAGCGATAATACCTTTGATGCTTTCAGCAGTATTCAATTCTTCTCTGAAATCAGGAGCATTCATTCCAAATCGTTTATCCTCATTTGCATCAAACTCATTATAACATTTAAATGAAGGAGATGCATATACTCCTCCACCTGTATATCCTGCCAAAACAGAAATTGTTGATTTCATATCAGCTCTTGTAAACATACTATAATTACCTGATGGCATTAAAAATGTTTTAGGTTGAGGAATACCAATTTGATTAAATAATGTTGAAGTTCTACCTATTAAAAGTTGTAAAGCAGAAGCACTCATTTTAATATCATACTGAGTAACTCTATGATGTGAAATTCCTGTGATTGAACCTAAGTTAACGGCTTCTCCCCAAATAGTCTGAATAGTGCATGTATCAGGATCATTTTGGTTTAAATTTCTAAGATTCGTATAAACATAAACTCTGTTTAAAGAAGGGAAAAACAAATTTGAATAATAAACTGAACCATTCATGTTTTTAAACTCACCATTCGATTGAGATATTACTGTTGAACCATTAATATTTACTAATCCTTCCAATGTATAAGTTCCGGTAAAAACAGAATCAACTTTCAAACAAACTCTTTTACCATTGATATGATCAACTCCTGCCATGCCTGAAAAATTCATAGTATCAGCAAATGAATAAACATTAAAAAAAGCTGTTGTATGGTCAGGTGTATGGTCTGCAATTTCATGACCTGCTGCTGCTATTTCCTTAATTGCATTGATTGCTGCTGTATCTCCAATTAATCTTGATGCATTTAACCCGAGAGTAAACTTTAATCCATATTGGTTAAACAAATTATTTACAGCTCTCCAATTGGCTGGTAGTTGATGGTCATCAAACCTAAAACAAACACCACC
>JBMLOK010000250.1:1299-5069 GCA_049243005.1 Bacteroidia bacterium
ACAGTATCTCCTTTATTGATTTCAATGGCTTTAGAATCAAACACAAACCAGGATGTATCAGAAAAACCATCAGGATTTGAAACTGCTATTTTTAATGAATCTTTTCCAACAAAAAACTTCCTTGTTGTTTGAACATTCAACTGATAATTGCTTGCAGAATAACTATAGGTAAAATTTGAGTTTGGTATGATTGTAAAAGACAAATCATTTAAAGAATAAAAAGCATCATTTACCCAATTATTTAATTGAATGGGAGCAAAATCTTCATTTACTTTTTTCTGTTGAAAATATCCTTTATTCAAAACCGGAATTGATGATTTCCTCATTTCCAATCCACTCATTTTAACTATTCCCGGAATATTTCTTTTGATTAAAACGAAGTTAATATTTACGCGAGTTGCATTAATCGGAACTTGAATTGGTTTAGATTGTGCTGTCCAATTGCTTGTTCCAGCACCAAACATTACCAATTGTGAAGGCATACTCACATCAGGAAAACTAAGTACCAATCTGATTGAATCACCAGGCTGACCTTTGGTAAATATTTTAAACATATTTGTACCCTTTTCCAATCCACCTAAATTAGAAATTGAAGCAAATGAAGAATTGTTGGCAGAGCTAGTAAAACTTTTATAACCTGAACTTGCAACTCCATCTGTACCATCAAAATTTGCAAGTGGAATTGTATAGCCATCAGGCAATGAATTATTATTCAAATCTCCATTTAATGCAGGCATAATATTTACACCTTGATTTGGAATAGAATCAAATAAAATTGAAGCCCATCTTTCATAAGTACGAACAGGAATTCCATTGTTTATACTCCATTGCAAAACACTATCAACACGCGATAAAAATACTGTCCAGCCACCTTGAACATTGTTAAAGTGACTCAATCCAAAACTTTGGTAATGACGAGCACTTCTGTCTGAAATAATATTTGTTAAGCCTTGAAAATTGTTTGATTCTTCATAAAAATCGGGGCCTTGCAAAGCATATCTTCTATCAGCAAATGAATCAACTTCATTATAACATTTTTGTGATGATTGAATATTAACGGCTGCGGCAGTATATCCAACAGATGTAGCAAATGCCTTTACCTCTTGTCTGTTTAATAATGCATAAGAACCACCGGGTTGAATCCATGTTTTTGGCGCAGGTAATCCAAAACTTGCAAACAATTGAACACTTCTTTGAGCCAATAATAAATTTGATTCAGGCAATGACTTTACATCAGTAGTTGTTAATCGTTCATAAGAAATATTATAAGCAGTATCGTTTTTCCAAGTTTCCTGCCAATAGTTTTGCAGGACTAAAGTATCAGGATCATTTGCGTTTTTATTTTGAATAGATGAATAAACAGCGATAATATTTTTTGTAGGTAAATACACCAAAGCATAATAAGGATTGCCATTAAGAGTTTTGAATTCTCCATTGTTTACAGAAATCAACCTGTTTCCAACTAAATTAACCAATCCTTCACCAACAAAAGAATTGGTAATTGGAGCAGCTAATTTCAAACAAACTTTAGTTCCATTGATATGATCAACTGCTGGATGACCAGAATAAGCAATTGTATCAGCAAGTGACTTCACAGTAAAATATCCCATGTGGTGATCGGGAGTATGGTCCATTAATTCATGACCAGATGAAGCAATCTCTTTTAGTGCATTTATTGCAGCAGTATCATTGTATAATCTGGATGCATTAATTGCCAAAGAAAATTTTAAACCATATTTATTAAAAGTACGGTTCCAGTCTCTCCATTTTATAGCACCTTGATGGTCATCTACCCGAAAACAAATTCCTCCTGTTTTTTGTGCAGGATTCTGGGCATTTATTGTCAAAAAAAGATTTAAAAAATATAATGTGAGTAGCAGTTTCTTCATGTTGTATAGCTTGGGTCAATCAAACATATACTTTTAAGAAGAAATTTAAAAGAAATGAACAGAAAATAAATGCGACAAATTATTGATAAACTTATTCAATTAGCTGTATTTCAAACATATAGACAAAATCGCCTCACAGTAATCCACATTTCTAAACAAAAAAAACTGAAATAATTTTGATAGATTTCTTACAAATTCTGAAATTTAATTTCAAAACCAATTGTAGAATTTATCAAAAATACTTCAGTTTGAAGAGTTGAGTGGAACCTAAATTTATTAGTTCTTCTGAATTTTAATAGCTCCAACAGAATTACTACTTCTTATCAGGTAAATTCCTGCATTTAAATCAGCGAGATCAAAAGAGGCCATTCTGTTTTCTGAAGAAACTGTTTTTAACAATTGACCTTGTAAATTGTACAATTGAAATTGCCCATTTCCTAAAACATCAGATTGAATATTTATATATTCATTTGCAGGATTTGGAAATACCTTAAAGTTTATGGCAGAATTAATTTTAGCTAAGCCGGTTGGACCACTGAGCTGTACTTTTTCTACCATTTGTAAAGGTTGAACACAAGTTGAATCAAATACCATAAAATTAACCAAACCTCTTGTTATATTATCATAACCATCATAAATGCCGGCATCGATAGTAGCTGAATCAATTGAGCAGAAACAATTTTTGGCCAAACTCCAATTAATATCTGTTTGATTTTCGATATTGAATAGTGAATTATAACAGATTTTATTGTCCTTTACCTCATCGAATCCTGCGGCAGGTACCCAATTGTTTCCACCTAATACAATACCAACTCCATTATTCAAAATGGTATTGTTTTGAATAATGGAACCCGGCTCAGCAATGATTGCTACTTCATTCTGAGAAAAATTCGAGAATTTGCATGTACTACCTGCAAAGCCTTTAATTGCAAATTTATTCTGAAGAAATTCACATGATTCAATATCCAAATTACCATTCTCTTGAAAAACAGTTTCATTTTGCTTGAAAACACAATTTCGGAATTTTCCTGACATCAATAAAAAGCAGTTGGTATTGTTTTCAAACGTTGAATTATAAGCTTCAATTCCATTGTATAATGTTGAGAAACAAGCAGCATTTCTTTTGAATATACAATTATTCACAGTTGCACTTCCATATTGTAACATTAAGGTAGCCACAACTCCATTGTCAACAAACTCACAGTTAGTTAAAACCAATGGCACTCCCATCGAAAACACATAATTATTACCACTAAATTTACAAGATTCAAATCTTACTGAATCATATAATATGACATCATTTAAAATTCCCCAATAGGAATGATTCAATTCAATATGTTTAAATTTTGCCGATCCTCCCTGAGTACCTTTAATTCTGATTCCATACCAAACTTGTTCAAAAGCATTTGAAGGTTTTGTTTCAGGAATAAAAGAAATTGGATTTGAAACGGTTCCTTCTGCAATTAAATTTCCCCTACATTCTAAATAAATTTGTTCGCCATTGTTTGCACTTGGCCCAGCAATTTTAACAACTACACCAGGTTCAATTGTTAAAGTTTTTCCGGGAAATATTACTACAGACCCATTTAAAATATAAGGGCTGTTTGCAAGAGTCCATGTTGTATTTGAGAAAATACCACCATTAAAATAAGTAATTGCTTTCGAAGAAAACGAAAGACAAAGAATTAAAAACAAAGAGAATATATTTTTCATGATTTGCGTTTTGCGGAATAGACTCACATAAAAGCAAATGGATGCCTGAAAAGTTTAAAATAGTAAAAAAATGACCCTTACCTTGAAAAAAAAGCACAAAAAAAGCGAAGAAAAATCTTCGCTTAATTGTCGGGGTGGCAGGATTCGAACCTACGACCTCCACATCCC
>JBMLOK010000251.1:0-5328 GCA_049243005.1 Bacteroidia bacterium
CACGACCTCCTGAACCACAATCAGGCGCTCTAACCAACTGAGCTAAAACCACCGTGTTCCCTTTTGAGGACTGCAAATGTAGAAAAGAGAATAGATTTTGCCAAATACATTTTCTATTTTTTTCTTTCCAAGTTCGCAATCAAGCTATTAGCGTAAATTTGCTTCTACCTGATCCCAGTTTAATACATTCCAGAATGCTGCTAAATAGTCTGCTCTTTTATTTTGGTACTTCAAATAATACGCATGTTCCCATACATCAATACCTAAAATTGGTTTAGCTTTCACTTCTGCATTTTCCATTATAGTATTGTCTTGGTTTGCTGTTGTAACAATTTTCAAAGTTCCCATTTGGTTAACCACCCAAACCCATCCTGAGCCAAATAATCCCAATCCTGCTTTTTCAAATTCCTTTTTGAAATTCTCCATATTGCCAAAACTATTCTGAATCAAATTACTCATCTGAGCAGATGGTTTTGTACCTGTTTTTAAAATACTCCAGAAGAAAGTATGATTCCAATGTCCACCACCATGATTTCTAATCACATTTTTAACTGTATCCGGCATGCTATTCAAATTCCTTAACATGTATTCCAAAGGAACATTTTTTAACTGAACCTCTTTTTCTAAAGCTTCATTCAATTTGTTGATATAAGCCTGATGATGTTTGGTATGGTGAATTTCCATAGTTTTAGCATCAAAATGAGGCTCTAAGGCATTGTATGCATATCCTAAGGCTGGTAATTCATATTTACCATTTACAGGTTTTAATTCAGCTAAGGATTTTGCACTTTCATTATTAGCTGCAAAAATTTCAAGAGGATTACTTAATGCAACAGCTCCTAAAACTGCTGCTGATTTTAAAAAGTTTCTTCTATTTTTATTCGTTTCCATAGTTTAAAAATACTGCTTTATTATCAATTATTTGTAAAGGTTATTTTTGTTTTTTCATTTCCTTTTCAATGGTTCTGAAAACTCCCTCATTTTCTGCAAGATTCCTCCCCCATTTGGCAATCATTTCTACAACCGGAGTTAAACTTTTTCCAAAATCAGTTAGTGAATATTCCACCTTCAATGGTACTTCCATAAATACTTCACGTTTTACCAATCCCGATTCTTCCAAAGCTTTTAATTGCAAACTCAACATCTTTTCAGTGATATCAGGAATTTGCTTTTTCAATTCAGAAAACCTCATGGTTTTGTTTCTTAAATACCAAAGAATAACAGATTTCCATTTACCTCCAATATAACTCATGGTTACATCCAAGGCACAATGAAAAGTTTCGCCATGTAAATCAATTACTACTTCCTTATTCTGAATGATCATTTTGAAAAAATTACAATACTGTCAGAATTGACAGCTATTGCGAAGATAAAAACCAAATTCTACATTGCACTGTAAAAATGATAGTAACTATGAAAAAAATAGGAGTTTTAGGAACAGGAATAGTTGGAAAAACTATTGCCAACAAATTACTTCAATTAGGTTATGAAGTAAAAATGGGAAGTCGTACTTCAAACAATGAAAAAGCATTAAACTGGCTTAGTACAGCCGGTCCTAATGCTCAAATCGGGACTTTTGAGGAAGTTACCATTCAATCTGATATCCTATTTAATTGCACAAAAGGAGAATCTGCAGAAGAAGCAATTCGTTTAGCTGGAATTGAAAACTTAAAGTCTAAAATTATAATTGATTTAAGCAATCCGCTTGATTTTTCGAAAGGAATGCCTCCCACATTAATTCCTCAATATGCCAATTCTTGGTCGATGGGAGAAGCAATTCAGCAGTTATGTCCTGAAACTTTTGTTGTTAAAACTTTAAATATGGTTAACTGCGAAGTGATGGTAAATGCAGCATTGGCGGGAGATAATGCCAGTATGTTTATTTGTGGAAATGATTCTGAATCCAAATTAATTGTATCAAAATTATTACAAGAATTTGGATGGAATGATATTATTGATTTGGGTGATATAGGCGCTTCTAGAGGAATGGAAATGTTGCTACCAATCTGGTTACGACTTTGGAAAGCAACGGGTACAGGACATCTGGCTTTTAAAATTGTGAGATAATTATACGCCCAATGCTTCTCTTAATTCATTGAAGAGAAGTCCACTACCACCACCAAAATGTTGAACTACTTTTGTAGATGGAAAATTCTCCTCCACAAAATTTCGGAGCATTAACTCACTTTTGGTTTCAACACCGCCACCAATCAACAATAAGTCTATTGAATTCACTTTTAGTAAATCCAGTGCTTCCTGATCTGTTAAACAACCAATGGCATGGTAATCATCCATTTGGTTGATTAACTTCAATACAGTTTGCATAATCTGACTATGCCTTCCTATGACTAAAATTTGTTTCATAATAAAATCCCGGCCATTGGCCGGGATTATATTTTTTAAGCTATTTTAACTAACTGAATTTCTGCTGCTAATTTCACATCTTCACTTACCAAAACACCACCTGTTTCTAAAGCGGCATTCCATGTTAAACCAAACTCTTTACGGTTGATTTTACCTGTGATGCTAAATCCTGCTTTTTGATTTCCCCAAGGATCTTTGTTGATACCACCAAATTCAACATCTAAACTAACTGAATTAGTTACTTCACCAATTGTTAAATCACCATTTAAAACGTAGTTCTCATCATCTTTTTTAGTCATAGATGTAGAAACAAATTTTAATTCAGGATTTTTTTCAGCATCAAAGAAATCAGCTGATTTCAAATGACCATCTCTTTGCTCATTGCCTGTATTGATACTGGCAATTTGTGCAGCAAATGAAACTTTAGCTGAACTGAAATCTTCTGCTTCAGTTTCTGCATCTACCGAAAATTGACCAAATGTACCTGTTACATTTGTCATCATCATGTGTTTTACTTTGAAACTAATTTCGCTGTGTGTAGGGTCTGCAACCCATTTAATTGAACTCATATCTTTTTATTTTTTAAAAGTGATTATACATTCATTGGAACTTCCATCAACAATACTTCAGAATCTTCATTAAACTTGAATTCAATTGATTTGGAATTCCAAACACCAAACCCATCCCTATTGTTTAACAATTGTCCGTTAACCTCTAGTTTTCCTGATAAAACAAATACATAAACACCATTACCATCCTTTTTAAATGTATAATTAGTTGTTTTGTTTTTTTCGAATTTGCCTAAATGAAACCAGGCATCTTGGTGAATCCAAACGCCTTCATCATCTGAACTTGGAGAAAGTATTTGCTGAAAACGGTTTTGTCTGTCTTCTTGATTTAAAGTTATCTGATCATATCTTGGAGTAACATCTCTTTTATTTGGAAATACCCAAATCTGCAAAAACTTCACCAGGTTATTTTTATTACGATTGAATTCTGAATGATAAATACCTGTTCCGGCACTCATCACTTGAATATCACCATTTTTAATAACCTGCGTATTTCCCATGCTGTCCTTGTGTTCCAAATCGCCTTCTAAAGGAATCGAAATGATCTCCATATTATCATGAGGATGAGTTCCAAAACCCATTCCTGATGCAACTGTATCATCATTTAAAACCCTTAATACACCAAAATGCATGCGATCGGGATTATAGTAATTCGCAAAACTAAATGTGTGTTTTGATTGCAACCAACCATGATTGGCATCTCCTCTGCTATCAGCAGGATGAAAAACTGAATTTTCCATAATTATTGATTTTGTATTTGGTAAATGATTGAATCCAACAATATCCAATGGTTTTAATTCATCGATATTATTGCTAAATAAATCAGATTTAGATGAACTGCTGACAAACAAACTTGTTCCCAATAGTCCTTTCCTGATAAAATCTTTTCTATCCATAACCTTTCAATTACGATACAAAGTTCATCCAGAATGACACTCAAAAAAAATAACCTAGATTAAGAAATTCAGCATTTATTTCATTTTTGATTTCATTTTGCTGAAAAATTCAGGCGTAACTCCAATATAAGCTGCAACTTGTTTTTGAGGCAGACTATGTATGAGTTCAGGATAACGTTTACAGAAAACTTCATATCGCTCAGGAGCACTTAAACTCATGTTATCAATCAATCTTTGTCTATGACTAACCAGTGAATTCTCAGTTATAATTCTAAAGTACCTTTCAATTTTGGGAAGCTCTAAGAATAACTTTTCCTGGTCCTGACGTTTCATTACCAAAACAACAGAATTTTCAAGTGCATCAATATTTAAAGTACCCGGTCTTTTACTAATTACGCTGTACAAATCAGCTATCCACCAGCCTGAGGGAGCAAATTGTAAGATATGTTCAAATCCGTTTTCATCAATATTATAGGAACGTAAACATCCTTCATTCACAAAAAATGTTGCATCTGCAATCTCACCTTCTTTTAATAAAGCTTCTTTGTTTTTCACTTTTCTCTGACTAAAAAATGAGCAAAAACAAGCCTCTTCATCTTCATTCAAAAGAACATGTTTTTTTATTGAATTTAATATGATTCGATAATTTGTTGTCATAAACCAATCCTTGTTTCGAATAAATGAATTTTGATTTAAAAGAATTTCTATTGGGAAAAAATAACCATTTATTTGGAATAAAAGCCATTCCTATTTGATTTAATCTATTGTTTTTGAGAGTCGCTTTGAAAAATATATCTTCGAAAAAATTCAAAACCATGTTATTAACAACCACACCAACAGTAGAAGGTAAAAGAGTAACTGAGTACAAAGGTATTGTAACCAGTGAAGTGATTATCGGAGCCAATTTTGTAAAAGATATTTTCGCAAGTTTTAGAGATTTCTTCGGAGGTCGTTCTAATTCTTATGAAAATGTACTTAAAGAAGCAAAAGTAGATGCTTTAAGAGAACTAACTCAAAATGCCCAAATCATGGGAGCAAATGCTGTTATTGGCATTGATTTAGATTACGAAACATTGGGACAAAGAGGTAGTATGTTAATGGTTACAGCCAGCGGTACTGCTGTAAAAATTGAAGACTAATATGAATCAATTTAAAGAAACTTATCGTTCAAAAGTTGCAGAACGATTGATGAGATATGTACAAGTTGATACATGCGCTGATCCCAATTCAGATACCCAACCTTCCTCAATGAAACAAAAAGATTTGAGTAGAATTTTGGTTGAAGAGTTAAAAAGCATTGGCTTAGTTGATGCAGAGTTAGATGAATGGGGTTATGTGTATGCAACATTGCCTGCTACAGCTGAAGGCAATCACCCAGTGATATGTTTTTGCGCTCATGTTGATACTTCACCTGATTGTAGTGGTACCAATGTAAAACCAATCCTTCATAAAAACTGGGATGGTTCAGATATCGTTTTACCAGATGATAACAATATCGT
>JBMLOK010000252.1:0-1131 GCA_049243005.1 Bacteroidia bacterium
ATAAAGTATCAGGAATTTGTTGTTCGATTGGTGGAATTAGTTCTTCATTGATTTCCTCCAATACCATTCTTTTTTCAGAAGTATCATAAACAAAATTTCCTGTTCTTAAAATGGATACTTTGTTATTATTTGAAATCTTTTGGGTAAAAGAAATTCCATTTGAAGTTATATTGATATTGTTATTTTCTGAATCAACTGATTTTGGTATGGAAAGGAATTCTTCTTCTCTTATTGAATGAAAACGCATATGTTGAAAAACGGCTTCTGTAGAATCTATTTGCAGGTGATGACAGATGATTACTGGTTCATTATTGGATAAGTTTGATTGAATTAAATAGTTTAAACCTGTTGGAGTCTCAATTTTTTTTAGGCTTTCAAATTCACCAATTTCGATTGTTTCTACCAATTGACTATAACATTTACCTTTATAATTCCATTCGCAAATCAGCCAATATTCTAAGGATGAATTCATGAAAAATACTAATCTTAACAAGTGATCTTCTGAATCATAGACGCGCACATTCACAACTTCAGAGAAATAAGGATTCCCTGCGCTGTCTGTCGTTAAGTTAAGCTCATTTCTTAAAATGAGTTCAGATTTTGGTGCTTCCTTAAAGGGTGTGAAGTCTTGAGCCTGTAGTTTTATCCCAGACCAAAAAATCAAAAAGAAAAGAATATATGTGAACTTACTTTTCAAGTTTTAGTAATCTTCGCAGTGGTAAACTTCATCTTGTTCAGTTACATGAGCAACAGCTTTTTCGCCTTTGTTTTTGGCCTGAATCATCAATTGAATAATTCTGTTTCTTTCTTTTTTGATGTACTCTCTTAGTTCTTTGTCTTTCTCCAATGAAAAATAACAAATACCATCAACAAAAGTCATTTCAGGTTTGGCATAAATACTCAATGGATTATCATTCCAAAGCACTAAATCGGCATCCTTTCCTGCTTTAATTGAGCCGGTAAATTTATCAAGATGTAACATTTTTGCAGGATTTAATGTCACCATTTTCCATGCAGCTTCTTCGCTTAGTTTACCATATTTTACCATTTTAGCAGCTTCCTGATTCAATCTTCTACCCATTTCAGCATCATCACTGTTAATAGCTGTTGTAATGCCCATATTGTGAAGAA
>JBMLOK010000253.1:0-2388 GCA_049243005.1 Bacteroidia bacterium
TAAATTCTCACAAACTCAAAATTTTTCAATAAAGAATCACCTTTGATGCCTTTGTATTTTCTTTTGTTTCTAATGGCATTTAATTGGTCAATCTGAATTTCTTCATTCGTTTTGTTATCGTATTTTAATGCTGTATCCTTTTTGCTAATAGCTGATTTCTTTTCACTAATAATTGTCTTTTTAATGAAAATGGTATCATAAACCTTGATGCTTTCAGGATTGGTATTGGCTGTTAAATAAATCGTGTCTTTGCTATTGATGGCAACCGGTTCCTGATTTCCTTTAATCTTTAAAGTCCACATCCATAATCCACCGATTAAAATTAAACTTGCAGCCAATTGCCAGGCTTGTATTTTTATGAAATAAGGTTTGTTTTCCTTTTTTGATTCAAAAGTTTGATGAAAAATAGGAGGGATTTCTTCCTCATCATTTTCTTTAAAATCGAGTTTGAATTCATTTAAACTGAATCTGAAATCTTCATATTCATCTTCATTTAAATACATTAAAACCATTTCTTTTTCATGCTGATTTAACTTAGAAAAAGATTTGGTTTGAAGTAATTCTAAAATTTCGTTCGGACAATTATCAATGTTTTTCATGACGGTATTCTTTAACATGTGGAGCCAATTTTTTCAAGAGATAAAAAATGCAGGATTTTACAGAACCCTCAGGAATATTGGCAATTTCCGCGGTTTCTTTTAAACTTAAATCCAATTCAAAACGTAAAACAAAAACAAGTTTTTCTTTGTCATTAAATGATTGATAAAGATTGTTTATTTTACTTCTTAATTGTTTGTAATCGTTTGTCTGATGTGTTTCTGTACTTGGATTGTTAGGCAAATGTAGACTTCTTAATTCTTGTCTTTTTTTATCGTTTCTAATGGCATTTAAACAATTGTTTTTAACTACCGTAAATACCCACGAAGCAAAACTATTTCCTGATTTATATAACTGTGGATTTTGAATCAGTTTAATAAAAACATCTTGCACCAAATCTTCACTTTGTTCTTTATTATGAAGTAAACTTTGGGCAAAGTGAACCAGCTTTTTTCTATACTTTTTATAAAGGATATTAAAAGCCGGTTCACTTCCATTTTGAAGCAAAATCATCAAGTCTTCATCTGATATGTTTAACAGATTAATCAATGCTATTTTGCTTGAAATAGTTGATTATTTCTTCTGATTTTTCTGTTTTCTCAGCTATCTGTAAAGCAAGTTTCTTCATTTGTACAGCATGATTTATATCTCCGGCAGTTTTATAATGCTCATACAATTTAATCATTGGGATGAAATAATTTTGATTTGATAAATTAGTCCAATATTCTGAAATGTCTTTGTATAAGGGACGAGTTATATAATCAAATAGATAATTCTGTTCAAAATTTTTCCTCATAACTGCAAGATTATCTATGCTTTCTTCGCTGTATTCATAAGCTAATCCTGTTAGGTATAAATTTTCATCAATAGGTTTTGTACAATCAGGATTGATACTTACAGCTAAATAAACCGGAATTTTTTTGCTGTTTTTTATGATTAGTTTAACGATATCACTATCGCCCTGAATGGTAAATTTTTTCGGAACCTGAACGCCAATTATTTTGAATATTGAATCTCTGTAAGTTTGTATATTCATCAGGCTGGTATTTAAAACCAGAATATCATTTCTATAACCCTGTGCCTGCAACATCCAAGCGGGATAAGTATCATTATCACCATTGGTTAATAAAATGGCATTTTCTTTTAAACCTGATAAAACATTGTAATTATAATACATCATGCCCGGTGAATTTTCATCACTATTAAACCATTCGAGGGCATATTTATTTCTTTTGGATTTATCACCAGTAATTTCAGCATAAACAATTAGGTCAGATAAATGCTCAATACGACCCACACCTAGCTCTTCACATTTTTTAATATGAGCAACTTCTGCAAAATTATTTCCACCAATCATCCATTTACACAAATGATATTCATATGATTCAGGAACAACTTTTTCCATTTGTTCAACAATTGCTTTTTCCTCCTTTAAACGTTCAGGAAAAGGTCTGCTGTCGGCATGATTGGTTCTGTTGATATTTCTTGTAGCACGGTAATAATTGTACCAGGCAAAAGCATTTTTGGCATCCTTTTCGGTTTCATTTTTCCAGAGTTTTATTTGTTCTTTGTAATATTCAACCGGTTTGTTTACACGTGCAAAACTCTTGATTGGCTCGGGTTTCTGTGCCCAAATTAAGCTGCTAAAGCTCAATAAAATCAGCAAAATTAAAATTCTCATCATTAATTATTTTGCTGCTAATACCCGCAAGAAGGAAGAAGGTTCAAAAGGGGGGAGTTTAATTGATAAAATCTTTTTTTGGAATTAAAGTCATTTGAATAAAAATGTAA
>JBMLOK010000254.1:0-1132 GCA_049243005.1 Bacteroidia bacterium
TTCCAAATTCATTGATAAACTGAAGAACAAATATTCCGGTTTTACGGATTTGGAATGTATTTTCAGTGCCGGCTTGAACTGTTGATTCATGGATAATTTTGCCTGATAAATCAATTATTTTGAGTGTTCCGGATGTTTTTGAAACTAATTGAATATCTCTATTAATTGCAGCAGGATTTGGATAAAATTTGAATCCGTTTTCGAACCTGATATCCTGAATTCCTGAAAGCACTTCTTTGGTTGTAAAGAACATAGCCTCTGAATAATTTCCACAAGTATTTGCCCTTGTAATGGCTTTAACTCTCCATTTATAATCCCATGTTCCAAATAATGTGGTTGCTACAACCTGTGTATCTTCTGTTAATGCCTCAAAGTTTAAAAATTCCCAAGCACCGAATCGAGCTACTTGCACATAATATGCATAAGCTCCTGGGACTTTTTGCCAAACTAATTGAATAGATTTAGGATTTAAATTTGTATCGTTTACACTTGGAAATAAAGGCATTGGAGGATTCAGAGTATCGATATCAGCTGTTTGTTGAGCAATATTTCTGCTTTGAAGGTCGGATTGCATAGCTAATTGTTGTTCCTCACTAAATCTTCCCTGACAAACATCGTATGAATAATTCATGTAAATAGAACTATCAGGTTTGAAATAAAGTCCATTAGGATCCTGAAGTTCATAAGGAAGTGGACAAGGCCACCTGCTAGATACATAATCTGCCTTAGTATCACAGAATCCATCACCTGCTTCTCTGCAATTGCTACCATCCAATTTTTCAATATATTGTTCAGCAGGCCTGCCTCCACCTTCCCAACCTTCAAAGGTATGAGGTAAGTTAAATAAATGTCCCAATTCGTGGGTTAAAGTTGTTGCATTTGGCCCCTGACATCTGTTCAAAACAAATACAACATCCACATCAGGAAAATAAACTCCGCACCATTGGTTTCCGGTTCCCTGAAAGTAAACATTAATTGCTCCAGGAGCTTTGTAATTTTCTATTGTATTGTAAATGGCCTCAATATCTCCTCTGTAAAAATCGCTATTGTTGATGAATCGAATTGGGCCGTTTAAATAAAAACGAAAACCTGTTGGAGCAAAGTCCTTGTTAATATCACATAAAGCCTGAAG
>JBMLOK010000255.1:0-6907 GCA_049243005.1 Bacteroidia bacterium
AAAACATATTTCCATCATTTGGAACAGATTTAAATCAAGATGGAAATCCGGATGGAATAACAATGTCAATTGCCCAGTTGGAGCCAAACGGTGGAGTAAATGCAGAATTCCCAATAGCCTATAGTTCTAATGAAACCAAACCAATGATGAATGTACAAACGCTTGGAGGAATTAGTAAAGGCTGGAATATTCTCTCCATGTATACAAAGGGTGGAGAAAGCGAATGGGACAATATTGGACTGTATTTACAAATGCCAGAAGTAGGCTTAGATGTATTAGAAAGTGTAAAAGCACAAACTTCTGAATATGCATTAAAGACTGTTCGATTTTATGTTCCGGAAAATGTTACTTACATGAGTATTTTCTTAAACGGGAACAGTGTTACCGGTGCAAGAGTTTATATGTGTGGTGTGCAATTAAAAGCAGAAAACAGACCTGTAATCGATTCGAAAATTTTAAGCAGATATGCCAATCGTAGCTTTAAACAATATAGCTTAAACGAATTTGTTTTTGATAAAAACTACAATGATTCTTTAATAAGCTGGCAGATTTTGCAACAAGGCCAATCAACTCAAGTGAATATTCTACCTGGAAATGTATTGGAGATTAAACCCATAGAAAAATTCTGGATAGGTAAAGACCAAATTAAATTAGTAGCAACTAATCCAGATTTACAAAGTGATACTGCTATCTTTAAAATTGAAAGTTATCCATCAATAGCATGTGCCAATTGTGAATTTCAATTGAGCTTTGATGCTGGTCAACAAGACTCTGTTTATAGCTGGTCTTCTAGTCCTAATGATGTTACTTTATTAAACAAAAAAAGCAATAATGAAGTTGTATTTCCAAGTTCAAATACAAATTATACTGTTTCAATTACATCAAAAGGAAATACAAATAAAAGTTATAATTTAAGTGTTGAAGTAAAACCTTCCGTTGTTTCAACCGGTGCAGATTATCGCATTTATCTTAAAAATACTGATAGAATTTCAATTCCATTAAGTGCATTTGGATTGAGTAGTTATTATTCAAAAGCATTTATTAAATCAACAAGTAAAATACATGGAATTCAAATTATTGGGGATGATGAAAAATCGGACAGTTTAGTAATTTCAAACAATACCTCTTATTCAGGATTTGATGAAATAAACATGAGTTTTGTAACTCCAACCTGTGATATCATCAATAAAAAATTAATCATCAGTTCATTTGCTAATGCATTGAATGAAAATAATGGAAGTTTAAAGACCGCAGTTTATCCAAATCCAACTACAAATGAATTTGGATTTATGAATTTGGAAGCAGGTTTATATAAGATTGAATTATTTGATTTGATTGGCAATAAAGTACTGGAATCAGATATAAAAGCCGGTGAAAGTATCAGTACAAATCAATTAAAACCTGGAATCTATTTAGGTCGGATTTATAAAGACAATGAAAGTAGTAGTTTTAAACTATTGAAAAACTAATAGAAGCATTAAAAAGAAAAAGGCTTTTTCACCGAGATGAAAAAGCCTTTTTTATGTTTAACTATTTGAATTCTATAAGTGAATACATTCGCCGTAAGCCTGAGCTGCAGCTTCCATAATAGCTTCACTCATGGTAGGATGTGGGTGAACTGATTTAATGATTTCCATTCCTGTAGTTTCAAGTTTTCTTGCAACAACAACTTCAGCAATCATTTCAGTAACATTTGCACCAACCATATGAGCTCCTAAAAATTCGCCATATTTAGCATCAAAAATTAATTTGATAAATCCTTCTTTTACACCACCTGCGCTAGCTTTACCACTTGCACTAAAAGGAAATTTACCAACTTTAATTTCATATCCGGCTTCTTTAGCTGCTTTTTCTGTATAACCTACAGAAGCAACTTCAGGTGAACAATAAGTACAACCAGGAATATTGTTATAATTTAAAGGCTCAGGGTGATGACCTGCAATTTTCTCAACACAAATAATACCTTCAGCACTAGCAACGTGAGCCAAAGCAGGACCTTTAACTATATCACCAATTGCATAAACACCTTTGATATTAGTTGCATAATAATCATCAACTAAAACTTTGCCTTTATCGGTTTTAACACCAACTGATTCTAATCCTAAATTTTCAAGGTTTGTTTGAATACCAACTGCTGATAAAACAACATCTGCTTCAAGGTCAACAATACCTGTAGCTGTTTTAACTTTTACTTTACAACCTGCACCTTTTGAATCAACAGATTCTACAGAAGCAGAAGTCATAATATCGATACCCGATTTTTTGAAAGATTTAGTTACTTCTTTTGAAACTTCTTCATCTTCAATTGGAAGAATATTTGGCATGAATTCTACGATAGTAACTTTAGTACCCATGCTATTGTAGAAATAAGCAAACTCACAACCAATAGCACCAGAACCCATCACAATCATAGATTTTGGTTGTTGAGGCATTACCATTGCTTCTCTGTAACCAAGTACTTTTGTACCATCAATTTTGATATTAGGTAATTCACGGCTTCTAGCACCAGTAGCCAAAATAATACTTTTAGCTTCAACTGTTTTTTTAGCACCGCTGGCATCAGTAACTTCAACTTTAGAACCTGAAAGAAGTTTACCATATCCTTGAATCACATCAATTTTATTCTTTTTCATTAGGAAGGCTATTCCTTTGCTCATTCCATCTGCAACACCACGACTTCTTTTTACAACAGCAGAAAAATCATGTTCTGCTCCTGAAACAGTAATACCGTAATCTTTTGCATGTTTGATATATTCAAAAACCTGGGCTGATTTTAATAATGCTTTAGTTGGGATACAACCCCAATTTAAACATACGCCACCTAACTCAGATTTTTCAACGATAGCTGTTTTTAGTCCTAACTGACTTGCACGAATGGCAGCCACATATCCACCGGGACCGCTACCAATTACTACTAAATCGTAATTCATGTGTTTTAATATTTGGTGCAAAATAACCCAAAAAGCCAGAACATTCAATACAATTTAAGGAGGAAGCAGTGTAAGATTTTGTTTATTAGAAGCAATAAAGTAGCGAAATGCCGATGAAACATGCATTTGAAGAGAAAAAAATCTCTTAAATTGCGGCAAATTAAAAAGTCATGCGTATAGCTGAAATCCATACAAACAAAGGTGTAATGAAGATTGAATTCTTTGAAAATGATGCACCAAAAACAGTAGAAAATTTTTGTAAACTAGCCGAAAGCGGCTATTATAACGGTGTTAAGTTTCACCGTGTAATTCCTGATTTTGTTATACAAGGTGGCGATCCTACGGGCACTGGTGCAGGTGGACCGGGTTATTCAATTCCATGTGAGTTAACAGGCGGAAACCAATACCACGACAGAGGCGTTTTAAGTATGGCTCATAGAGGTCGTGATACAGGTGGTTCTCAGTTTTTCATTTGTCATAACCGCTCAAATACTCAACATTTGGACAGAGTTCATACTTGTTTTGGAAAAGTAGTTGAAGGATTGGATGTAATTGAACAAATTCGCCAGGGTGATGTAATGGATAAAGTGGTAGTTGTTAATCAGTAATACCAAATGTTACAATTAAATTATATCAGGGAAAACCTTGATGAAGTAAAAAACAAACTTGCCAAAAAGCATGTGAAAAACATTGCTGATATTGACGAGATGTTAAAGCTTGATGATGAAAAGAAAAAGTTAAAACTTCAAGTTGAAAACAATCAGGCTGAAGCGAATCAAATTGCCAAAAAGATTGGTGAATTGATGAAATCAGGTCAGAAAGAAGAAGCTGAAACAATCAAGGTTCGTTCCAATGAATTAAAAGAAGCTGCAAAAGAACAAGAAGCTTTATTGAAGAAACTGGAAGATGATATCTATAATATTCTAGTTACTTTTCCTAACCTTCCTAACGAAATTGTACCTGAAGGAAAAACACCTGAAGAAAACTTAAATGTTCATCAATGGGGCGAAATTCCAAGTTTGTATGAAGGAGCAGTTCCTCATTGGGATTTAATTAAAAAGTACGATTTAATTGATTTTGAATTAGGAGTAAAAATTACCGGTGCAGGATTTCCAGTTTACAAAAACAAAGGAGCCAGGTTACAAAGAGCCATGATTAACTTCTTTTTGGATGAAGCAATTAAAGCTGGTTACAGTGAAATTATGCCTCCCCTACTTGTTAATTCAGATTCGGGTTTTGGAACCGGACAATTACCGGATAAGGAAGGACAAATGTACCATGCAACGGTAGATGATTTGTATTTGATTCCAACAGCAGAAGTTCCAATTACCAATATTTACAGAGATGTAATTTTGAAAGAAGAAGATCTTCCAATTAAAAATGTTGGATATACTCCTTGTTTTAGAAGAGAAGCCGGAGCCTGGGGAGCACATGTAAGAGGATTAAACAGGTTACATCAATTTGATAAAGTAGAAATCGTTCAAATTGCTCATCCTGATCAATCTTATGAAATTCTTGAAGAAATGGTTAAACATGTTCAAGGATTATTGGAAAAACTGGAATTGCCTTATAGAATTTTAAGATTATGTGGTGGTGACATGAGTTTTTCATCAGCATTAACTTATGATTTTGAAACTTATAGTGCTGCTCAACAACGTTGGTTGGAAGTAAGTTCTACTTCAAATTTTGAAAGTTTTCAAGCCAATAGAATGAAATGCAGATTCAAACCAAAAGAAGGTAAAAATCAATTGGTGCATACATTAAATGGAAGCGCATTGGCATTACCAAGAATTTTGGCAACAATGTTAGAAAACAACCAAACACCTGATGGAATTAAAATTCCTAAAGCGCTACAAGCATATACTGGTTTTGATATGATTAATTAAAATAGATACCTATAAAAAAAGCCCACTATCATTGCTGAAAGTGGGCTTTTTTTTATGAATATACTTTAAAGAATTTATTCCGCTACACTAGTATTTGTTTCGGGATTTTCATCCTGAGTAGTTTGATTTTCTTCCGAATTTACATATCCCTGAGTTAGTAAAATTAATACAAAACCAATTGTTATTGCAGCATCAGCGATATTAAAAACCGGACGAAAAAACTCAAAATCTTCACCAGCCCAGAATGGAAACCAATCAGGAATTGTAGTTTGAACCAATGGAAAATATAACATGTCAACTACTCTTCCATGAAACCATGAATCGTAGCCAAAATAAGCACCATAAAATACTGAATCAATAATATTACCCAAAGCTCCGGCAGCTATAAATGTCCATGAAATTATATATGACATAGCCATTCCTTTTTTTGCCATAGATTGGATATACCAGAGAATTCCCATCACAAAAATAATTCTAAAAACAGTTAGGAATACTTTACCGGTTTTACCACCAAACTCAATTCCAAACGCCATTCCATAATTTTCAGTAAAATGCAATTTGAACCAGTTTCCAAAAACATTTACTTCTTCACCCAGCATAAAATGGGTTTTGATATACAATTTTACGAATTGGTCGAATAGCAGAATTCCAATTAGTAATACAGCAGGAATGACAATTTTATTATTCATGAGCTACAAATCTATTTAAAAGCGTGAGCAAAAAAAAGGCTGTATCAAAAACCGGTAGTTATTGATACAGCCAAATATATAAGCGGTATTTTACTTATTTATATTGTTGAAGTTTAGCCTCCATACTTAAAGTAGTATGAGGAACTGCTCTCAATCTTTCTTTTGAAATTAACTTACCTGTAACTTTACAGATACCATAAGTTTTGTTTTCAATTCTGATCAAAGCATTTTCTAAGTTTTCGATGAATTTACGTTGACGAGCAGCCAATTGACTCAAATATTCTTTTTCAGAAGTTGAGGCACCATCATCAATTTTATTGTAAGCATTATCAGTATCAGCTCCACCATTAATACCAGGATTTTGCATCTGGTTTAATAAGTTGTTTAATTCTTCACGTGCTACAACTAATTTTCTATTGATAATATCTTTGAATTCAGCTAAATCAACATCACTGTAACGCTTAGCATCAACCATTTGCGCTTCTTCCTTTTTTTCTTCAAAAACCGGAACCTTACTAACAACAGGTTTCAATTCTTTTTTAGGAGCAGCTGGTTTAACTACTGCTTTTACAGCAGGCTTCACTACAGCTTTTACTTCAGGTTTAGCCACTTTAGCTTTAACAACTGGTTTTACAGGCTCAGCTTTTGCTACTTTTTTAACTTCTACCTTTTTAGAAACCGGTTTTGCAATAGTTTTAACAGGAGCCTTCTTAGGAGCTACTTTTACAGCCGCTTTCTTAGGAGCTGATTTTGCAACTGTCTTTTTTGCAACTGGTTTAGCCGGAGCAACTGCTTTTTTCGCAGCTTTAGGAGCAGCTTTTTTCGCAACTGGTTTAGCAACTGGCTTCTTAGCTGTTGGTTTTACAGCTGCCTTTTTAGGAGCTGCCTTTTTAACAATTGGCTTAGCTACCACTTTTTTAGTTGCTTTTTTTGCTACAGCTTTTTTAGGAGCAGCTTTTTTAACAACAGGTTTAGCTACTACTTTCTTCACTTGCTTTTTAGGAGCAGGCTTAGCAGCTGCCTTCTTAGGAGCAACTTTTTTAGGAGCAGGTTTAGCTGCCTTTTTTGGAGATGTTTTTACCGCTGCTTTTTTAGGAGCCGCTTTAACTGCCGCCTTTTTAGGAGCCGTCTTCACTGCAGCTTTTTTAGGAGCTGCTTTTTGCTTTTTAGCTGGTGTTTTTGCAACAACTTTTTTCGCCGCTTTAGCAGGTGCTTTTTTTGCTGGCGACTTTTTACTCTTTTGGGCCATAGACAATTTACGCTTTTTGGATACTAACTTGAATCCTATTTTCATCGACTTCTATTGTGTTTTCGAGGCTTGATGCCAATTCGAACTCAATAGAGGCCGCCAATAATTCGGTGCAAATATAGCTTTTGAACTGATTAATAGAACTTTTTATAT
>JBMLOK010000256.1:0-3274 GCA_049243005.1 Bacteroidia bacterium
GTCCAACATAATTAATATTTCTTTTTACAGGGATTATTCTTAAACAATCAAGATTGATAGCAAATGCTAATTGATTTCACTCTTTTATTAGCACTAATCTTTTATCATCTAAATAATAAAAATAAACTGATTCACAGCAAAACGAATCGGTGATTTAATACCTAAAATTTTTAAATTCGCATGGCTAAAAACACAATGCAGGCAAAATATGTAAATCCTTTTACGGATTTTGGGTTTAAGAAAATTTTTGGAGAGGAAGCCAGTAAACCTTTACTGATAGACTTCCTGAACTCCCTATTGCCGCAACAGAACAAAATAGTAGAACTCTCTTTTAAAAACAATGAACAATTAGGCTGGAACGATTATGACAGAAAAGCCATTTTTGATATTTATTGTGAAAATGAAAAAGGTGAAAAGTTTATAGTTGAACTTCAAAAAGCCAAACAGAATTATTTCAAAGAGAGAACACTTTATTATTCTACTTTCCCCATTCGTGAACAAGCAGAAAAAGGCGAATGGAATTATAACCTAAAAGCAGTTTTTTGTATAGGCATCCTTGATTTTACTTTTGATGATTATGGCAATGAATCTGAAAAAGGAGAAGTAGTTCATACCATCAAACTTAAAAACCAAAGCGGCTTTACCTTTTATGATAAACTCACCTTTATTTATCTGGAAATGCCCAATTTTAAATTACAGGAATCAGAGTTAAAGAATCGCTTAGACAAATGGTTGTATTTTATTCAACACCTCGAAGATTTTCAAAACATTCCAGCTATATTTTCTGATGAAGTATTTAACCAAGCCTTTGAAAAAGCAGAATTAGCCAGGTTCGAAAAATCGGAAATGCTGAATTACCACAATAGTTTAAAAATCTATAGAGACTTAAAAGGAGTTATTGATACAGCATTCGAAGAAGGGAAATTAGAAGTGGCCAAAAATCTTAAAGATCTTGGTATTGAAATAAACATCATTGTCAGTTCAACGGGTTTGCCTAAAGAAATCATAGAAAAACTCTGAGTTAAAGTTTGTTTTTAAGTCTGATTTAGTAGATTTTTTTGCTCACATATCTTATATTCAGTATTTAAAGTTTAGAACAAATATTCATATCTTTCATTAAACTTATCTAAAGTATGAATATGGATAATCCTTTAAATTTGTATAGTGCAATTTTTTATTCGCAAGAGTACAAATCAGCGATTTTTCAGGATAAAAACGGAAAAGTTTTTCTTGCTAAAGAAAATGCTCCTCTCCAAGAATTGCCAATTGCAAAAATTGTGGATGAAACTAAAGGTAAGATTCGATTTAATACTAATATTGATGGTGTTAAAAAATGGGGAATCATAGACATTTCTGGTTTTATAGTGATACCTGCCATTTATGATTATATCTCACCCCTGATTGCAGATAATTATTTTAGGGTTTTTATTGGCGATTATTCATGGGAGTATGATGAATATTCCTCTGATCTTTTCGGCGAATATTTGGATACTCAATCATGGAATGGAGATGATTATTTAGGTACATTAAAAGGAGGAAAATGGGGGATAGTTGATTTGGAAAATCGCATATTGGTTCCTGTAGAATATAATTGGGTAGAATTAATTGATGATAGAACTGTTTGTTGTAATGTAGGAGGTGGTCCCATTATCAAATGGTATGATGGTGATGGGAAGAAAGAAGTCATTTCAATTGCAGATGGATTATGGAAAATGTTTTTTTTAGATCCACATCACAATAAATTAGAAACCCAATTGGGAACCTATGATGAAGTTATAGAAGAATTTAAAAAAGAATACGGTAAACGAATGGTCTCAGGAGAAGAATATCAATATCATTCACATAACTGGCAAAAAGTACATAGGTTTATTGCTAATGGAAACACCTAATCAACAAGAGTAAGCGAAGATTGAAAGTAATTGAAATTAAACAAGTTTAGTTTTTGAATGAACTTTTGTATCATGTTTTAAGTAAAATTACCAAATAAATATTAGGAATTACATTTTTCTGAACCCTAAACTTATGACTGAAAATAAAAAAAGAAATAGAGGAGATTGGGTTTCGATTGGCATTGCATTAGGTGTGCTTTTTGGATTTATTTATGGCAAAAAATCTGGTAATGTAATTTATGGTTTGGCAATTGGTTTAGAGATTGGTGTTATGGTTGGTCTACTTTTAGACTTTTTCATAGGAAGAAAATAATCTTGTTTTGTTTGATTTTATTTTTAAATTTATTCCTTAAATATTTATAAATGAGAAATTTATTCAAACTAAGCCTAGTTTTTATGGTAGTATTTCTTTTTGGATGTAAAAAGGAAGAAACTACAACTACAACAAGTCCAACTACTAAAGAGTTAATCACTTCAGCAGCATGGAAAGTTAACAGTTACAGCACCACTTCAACAGATGCTGAAATTTTAGCTGAAGTAAAATCATGGAATGATGATTTGAAAACTTCACCCTTAACTGTTACTTACAAAACTGATGGAACTTATTCCTACAGCGATGGCAATGACAATGGAACCTGGGAATTGTCGGGTGATAAAAAAATTATTTATGGTAAGGGTACTGCTGATGAAATTAGTTCAACCATTGATAAACTTACTTCAAACAGCTTTGTGATTACATACCCTTTTGAAGCAGCTGATTCAGTGGTAGTAAGTATTACTGAAACTTGTTCACGATAAAAGAAATTAAATCATAATAAAAAAAGGGCTGTTTCAAATTTTGAGATAGCCCTTTTTTATGAACCTTTTGTTTAATTTAAATAATATCTGAAGATTCAAATTTCTGTACTATAAAAGCAGTAAATTGATAAAGTGGAAAAACTATGATTAAACGAGATTATTTTACCTCTTATAACAATATTCAAAAAGCAATAATTTATAGAAGATTTATATTGTTTGCAGAATTAAGGACTATTGAATATTTGGTGAAATTGGTGACTTTTCGTTTCTTTAACTCTTTGTTTTTTTAATAATTCAACATGAACAAACAATCTCTCACAAATAAACTTTCCGAAAGCCATGATTCATTTTTAAGCTTCCTTGAAAAATTATCAGTGGATGAGTTTTTGGTTTCCAAGCCTAATAAATGGACAGCCGCTCAACAGTTAGAGCATATTTATCTTTCTGTAAAAATAGTTCGACAGGTTTTAATGCTGTCTCCTTTTCTTATCAAATTGATTTGGGGGAAATCGAATAGAATGAGTCGTTCCTTTGATGAATTGGTGAAAAAGTACCAGCTTAAACTCGAAAATGGTGGAAGAGCTACA
>JBMLOK010000257.1:0-15584 GCA_049243005.1 Bacteroidia bacterium
ACATAGTTTCTTCTATAGATTTTAACTCCCAATACGAAGAAAGAAATAAGTAGTGGACCAAAAATTAAACCTGTTATTCCAAAAAGGTTTAATCCTATAAGCACTCCGAAAATGCTAATTACCGGATGAACATCAGCGAATTTCTTTTGAAGAATCATTCTGATTACATTGTCTATATTGGATATGATTAATACTCCATATGCCAATAAAATATAAGATTGTAAATGTTGCCCCATTACATATAAATACAAGGTAGCTGGAAGCCAAATCATAGCTGAACCAACAATTGGAATAAAAGAAAAAATTCCGCACATACTACCCCAGAATGCCGCATCAGGAATTCCTAAAAAGTAAAATGCCAGTCCTCCTGAAACACCTTGAATTCCGGCTAATAAGGGTGTTGTGATTGCATTTGAAACGGTCATATCATACAATTCCTTTTGAAAAAGATGAGTTACCCCCGGTTCAAATGGAAGAAAATCTATTAAAAAATCACTCATTTCCTGATAACTAACAAGCATAAAGTACAGAATGAAGTACATGATTGCTAAAGTGCTTAAAGTCCCTAAAAGTTTATTAAGTAAGGCTGGCAAAAGTCCAGCTAATTTTTCTTTTATCTGGTTGATTTGTTCAGGTGAAAAAATATCTTGACCTATAAATTCTTTAAGCTGATCATCAAAAGTGTGAAAAGCATTGATCAGTGATGTTGGATTGCTAACAACTTCTGCAATTTTATTGTACAGCAGGTTTACAATTAAAATGCCTGGAATTACCACAATTAGTAATGATAGGATCATTAATAATAATGCGGCTCTTGAGGCTCTCCAATTTTTCTTTTCAACCAAATAAGACATGAAATTTTTAAACAAGAGATAAAAAATGACTGCTCCCAAAAAGGCTGTGAAGTAATCATACAACATCACAAAAAGGAATAAGCCAAATAGCAATAAAAAGTAAAAGCCAAATTGTTGCTTTGATTGTGAACTAGATTGTTTTCCTAACATGCATCAAATATCTGATTTCGGAGCTAAAACATTTAACAAACATTCGATTTTCTTCTTGTTATCTTTGTGAAAAACTAACAAATGAATAATCAGAATAAAAATGTGCTGACTTTTTTATTTGGAGCAGCAATAGGGGCAGCTGTAACTTGGCTTTTTACCAGTGAAGACGGTAAGAAAATTGTAGCTGAAACTAAGGAAAAGGCAAAACAGTTGAAAGATGAATTAGGTGATAAATTTAATTCGAAAGAATCCGATAGTAAGCAAACATCATAATGGAGAGTGATTTAAAATCAGACCAAAAGGATCCAGAAATTCAAGATTCATTTTTGGCTAATTACAAAGATTTACTGGTAGATTATACCGAGAAAAGAATTGAATTAGTTAAGCTGGAAGCTATTGAAAAAACTGCCATTGTTGGCGGTTTATCAGCTTCTTTTTTACTGATTATTTTGTTCTCTTTTATGTCGATTATGTTTCTATCAGTAATGATGGGTTTTCTGTTGGCTGATATAACAGGAAGTATGTTAAAGGGATTTGGTTTATTGGCTTTATTTTATGTTTTATTGTTGATTTTAGTAATCGTTTTTAGAACAAGTATTTCGAAGCCAATCAGTAATTTGCTTGTAAGAGTTTTAGCAAAGGAGGAGGGTTCACATGAGTAAATCTATTCAAAATCTTGAAGACTTAAGATTAAGAAAAATGCTTCTTAAACAGGAACTAAAATTTAAAGAAGAAGAATTAAAAAGGCAGAATTTGTATTTCACTCAGAATAAATTCAAAGTTATTTGGAGTGAAATAAGTCCATTTTCAGGTAAAGATTCAGGTTTTGGTTTGGCCGCTGATTTAATAATTCCTGGATTATTAGGTGCTCTGGGTCTTAATAAAGTTTCAGGAAGTAGAATTTTAATCAGTCTTGCTCAAGTCCTGATTGGCAAAATTACCGAATCAAGACTAGGCAAAATATTTAAGAAGAAGGATAGTTCTAAAGAAGAAACTTCGGAAATTAACGAAGAATCAAACGTTTAAAATGTTTATCTACTTTTAATTTGATGGTTCCAACAGCAAAATTTCTTTCTGTTAATTGAATCGCTTTTCCATCAATTACTACTTCTTTACAATCGAAAGGAACACCATTAATTACAACTCTGAAATTTTTGTAAGAAGTTTCATAATTGCCTTCCTCTAATAAATGAGTTAATACTAGATTTTTCTGGTTGCCACTGGTATAAAAACGGTGATGGTTATAAAATCCTGCTTTGTATCCATAGTTATCTCCGGCATCTTCGTACATCACACTTAAAACATCGTTTTCTTTGGTGTAATATACATTCAGAATCATTTCAGTAATTTCTGATTCACCAACATATTGCATTTTAGGATAGTTAGGAATAACAGCTCCTGCTTTAACAAAAATCGGAATTCTATCTATCGGACAAGTAACTTTATGTTCTTTACCACCTTTGTATTCATGGTTATTCCACAGATGATACCATGTACCTTTTGGAAGATAAACGGTTCTTTCATTTGTATTTGGAGTTACAACAGGAACAACAATAATATGATCACCATAACCAAATTCATCCATTCTATGGTGAGTTTCCATATCAGTTTGGTCGATATAACTCAAAGGTTTAATGATAGGTGTACCATAAGTACTATGTTGCCAGAAAGCAGTATACAAATAAGGCAACATTTGGTATCTTAAATGAATAAACTTTTTGATGATGAATTCATATTTACTTCCAAAACTCCATGGTTCCTGGTTAAACTTAGTTTCATTTCCTGCACTATGCGTTCTAAAGAATGTATGAAATGCAGCTAATTGAATCCAACGTGTATATAGCTCGCCATCAGGTTCTCCGATAAAACCACCCACATCACTTCCTGCAAAAGAAACTCCTGAAATTGCAAGACGTTGACATTGAATATTTGCAATCCATAAATGTTCCCATGTTGCAGTATTATCACCTGTCCAAACACTCGAATATCTTTGTAAACCACTATATCCTGAACGGGTAATTACAAAAGGACGATTCGGCATCATGAATTTCTTTAATCCCTGATAAGTTGCCCTTGCCATTTGCATTCCGTAAACGTTATGAGCTTTACGGTGAGAACTTGGATGACCATCATAATCATGTCTAACATCTTCTGGGAAGGTTCCAATTTCAAAAACGGCAGGTTCATTCATATCATTCCAAACACCTTTCACACCTGCATCAATCAAGCCTTCAAATAATCCACTCCACCATTTTCTAACCTTAGGGTCAGTAAAATCCGGGAAGTGACATTTCCCTGGCCAAACATCACCTTCCATTAAAGTACCATCTGCTCGTTTGCAGAAATAATCGTTTTGGATTCCTTCTTTCCAAACCCAGTAATCTTTATCAATTTTAATTCCCGGGTCAATAATAACAACAGTTTTAAAACCATCATTACTTAAATCAGAAATCATTTTTTTAGGATCAGGAAAATGCTCCGGACTCCAGGTAAAACACCTGAATCCATCCATATAATCGATGTCTAAATAAATAACATCACAAGGAATTTTTCTTTTTCTGAATTCAGATGTAATCTCTCTTACTTTTGATTCAGGATAATAACTCCATTTACATTGGTGATATCCTAAAGCCCACAAAGGAGGTAATTCATGTTTACCGGTAAGCATGGCGTATTGTTCAACAACATTCACCAATTGAGGACCATAAATGAAGTAATAATTCATTTCGCCACCACGGGCCCAAAAGCTTACAACATCATGTTGCTCTTTACCAAAATCGAAAATGGTACGGAATGTATTATCGAAGAAAATTCCATATCCATGTTTACCTTCAGAGTGAAGGCCCATGTAAAATGGAATGTTTTTGTATAAAGGATCTTGGTCTTTTTGAAATCCATAAACATCATGTCCGTAGTTTTCAAAATATTTACCTCTGATATTAAATTCAGTAGGTTTATCGCCCATTCCGTAAAAGCTCTCGTCGGGTTGAATTTTCTTACTGTTGTAATTAATTTTTCCACCTTTTTGCAGGTAATGTTGCCAGTGAAATCCTTGTTCGTCCTCATGAATCAATTCTCGATTTTTATCGAGCATGGTAACTTTAAGGTTACTTTTATTAATTACACAAATAACAAATGCTGTTTCAATTTCAAAACAATCCGGTTTTTCAGTAAGCTCTAATGAAATTAATTTTTCCTGAAAGAATTTGCTTACTGCATAAGAAAAATCATCCTGAAAAAATCCATCGGCGGCATACCTAAAACGAATAATTCTATCTGTTTTAACCTTTACTTCCAATATAGTTTCACTGGTAGTAAAGTAAATATAGTTACCTTCTTTTTTGTAGGATTGAACCGCATCAGGGTAATATTTTATTGAATATTTTGTTTGAGCCTGCATTTTTACTTGATATAACTTGAGATATTTTTTATATTAACGAACTCTTTTTCATAAAAGGTTCTGCAAAATACATAGAATAATTAAAAGTTGTCCCTCATGTCTGTCAAAAAAAATAGAAACAAGGTATTAATGTTCGGTTGGGAGTTCCCTCCGGTAATTAGTGGTGGACTTGGTGTTGCTACCTTGGGCTTGTGCAAAGCGCTTTCTCCACTTGCTGATGTAAAAATGATTATCCCTAAAAGTGTTCCCAATTTCGATATTCCCAATATTGAATTAATTGGGTTGAATTCGTTTACTAAAGAACAATTGCAGGATTTGTTTAATCAAGAGCATGAATATTCTTTTCATGAACCCAAGTTTAATGGCAAATCTAGTTATGGTCCATATTCAAAAATTCCTGAAAATGAATTTATTAGTCAGAAATTTTACGATGTTTTACATGAGGATATCAAACCATTTGAAATTGATGATTTATATGCCGGTGATGTAATTAAAAAGGTAATTGAGTTTGCAAGAATCTCTGTTCAATATAGTTTAAGACAGAAGTTTGATGTTATTCATGCACATGATTGGATGACATTTCTTCCAGGAATGGAATTGAAATTAAGAACAGGAAAACCATTGGTTTTACATATTCATTCAACTGAATATGATAGGGCAGGAGAGCATAGCAAAAACTGGGTTTACGACTTAGAAAAACGTGCGATGGAATTGGCTGATAGAATTATTCCTGTAAGTCATTATACCGGTTTAATATGTGAAAGACATTATGGAATTGATAGAAACAAAATCAAACCTGTACATAACGGAATTGAAGCTGTTAAACATACCGTAAAGAAAAGTCCATTTGATGAAAAATTGGTTATTTTCTTTGGTAGAATCACCATGCAAAAGGGTCCTGAGTATTTTGTTGAGGCTGCAAAACTGGTTTTGGAAAAGCATAATAATGTAAAATTTGTGATGGCAGGTAGTGGCGATTTATTGCGCCCGATGATTGAAAAAACTGCTGCTTATGGAATTGGAGATAAGTTCTTCTTTACCGGCTTCTTAAATAAAGTAATGTTAAATGAATTGTTGGCTATTGCCGATGTTTATTGCATGCCATCAGTAAGTGAACCATTTGGATTAAGCGCAGTAGAGGCTGTCCAATACGGATTACCAACAATTATTTCTAAAACTTCAGGTGTTGCAGAAGCATTAACAGGTTCAATGCAAATTGATGTTTGGGATGTTCAAAAATTTGCTCAATATATTGTTGCTGCTTTAGACTATGAAGGTTTAAAAAAGAGTGTGGTTGATGCCAATAATCATAGTCTTGAATCTATAACATGGGAAAATTGTGCGCAACAAGTTGTTGATGTTTACAATAGTATTTGGGAAGAATACCAAGCTTAAATCAATTAAAAATAATATTAAACTTAAAATTATATGCCATCTATTTGTTTTTATTTTCAAGTTCATCAGCCTTATCGCTTAAGGCCTTATACTTTCTTTGATATTGGTCATAATCACAATTATTTTGACGATCAAAAAAACAGAGAAGTTTTAAACAAAGTATCAGAGAAATGTTATTTACCAACCAATAGATTAATGCTTGAATTGATTGAAAAGCATCAGGGTAAATTCAAAATATCTTATTCTATATCAGGTGTTGCTTTAGAGCAATTTGAAGCATGGAGACCGGATGTTCTGCAATCCTTTATTGAATTGGCCAATACCGGCTGTGTTGAATTCATCAGTGAAACCTATTACCATTCATTATCTTATATTTTTTCAAGAGATGAATTTAAAAAGCAGGTTGATCAACATCGTCAACTCATAAAAAAATACTTCAAACAAGAACCTAAGATTTTCAGAAATACAGAATTACAATACAACAATGAATTGGCCTCTGTTATTGAAGGTATGGGTTATAAAGGTATTATTTGTGAGGGTGTAGATAGGTTACTTGGTGAGCGTTCTCCAAATCATTTGTATAAAGCGCCTAATGTTCAAAACATCAAATCATTACTTAAGAATTATAAAATGAGTGATGATATTGCATTTCGTTTTTCTGACAGAAATTGGAGTGAATGGCCATTAACAGCAGACAGATATGCAGAATGGGTTCATAGCATTGCCGGACATGGAGAGACAATTAATTTGTTTATGGATTATGAAACCTTTGGGGAACACCAATGGGCTGAAAGTGGCATTTTTGAATTCATGCGTTATATGCCGGGTTATGTTTTAAAACATCCTGATTTTGATTTTAAAACAGTTTCAGAAACTGTTGATGCATATCCTGTTCGTGATACTTACGATGCGCATGATTTCATAAGTTGGGCAGATACTGAAAGAGATTTGTCTGCCTGGTTAGGAAATCCATTACAAGATGAAAGTATTGCTAAAATTTATAGTCTTGAAAAGCAAGTTTATGATTCAGGAGATAAATTGTTTATCGATACCTGGAAGAAAATGTTGACTTCCGATCATTTTTATTATATGACTACCAAATACTGGGCAGATGGCGATGTACATAAGTATTTCAGTCCCTATGATTCACCTTATGATGCTTATATTTACTTTATGAATGCCATGAGTGATCTTGGCATTGAATTAAAAAAAAAGCCTATTCCTAAATTAAAGAAATAAGCTTTTAATATTAATGAATAGGAGGCTGTCTCATTTTTTGAAACAGCCTCTTTTTTGTTAGAATTTTATTCCAATTCCTAAATAAGCAGTTCTTCCTTCTGCAGGCAATAATCCAGGTCCAGGATAACCACCAGCTCTTCTAGTGAAGTATGCTTTGTCCATTAAATTGTTGACACCTCCGTTGATATTGTATTTCCAGCGGTAAGAATATTGGAAGGTCCAGTCTATTACGTTGTAAGAAGGAATGATTCCACTAGTAGCAGTTGCATTTGCTTTTTCTGTATTATTTGCATCAGAATAGGTTGAACCAACCATGCTAAACTGAAAACCAGTACTAAAATATCTGTATCTGTAGTTTACTCCAATTCTGTAAATTTCTGAAGGAGCATTTTCAACCTTTTTATCTTTTATTGATTTACTCATATCAGGGATATTCCATTCGCTGTATCTTGCATCCAATAAGGAAATACTGGCATAAATATTCAAATTGCCCAGTTTAGAATAATTCAGCAAAGTAGTTGGAGATATTTCTATATATGATTCAATTCCTTTGCTAATTGAATTGCCAATATTTGTTCTGAAATTTTTACCATTGATGGTATAAGTCCCAATTCGGTTTCCGTAGAATAAATAAAATATACTTACATCATAACTCAACCATTTTGAAACATTCCCTCTATAACCTAAATCAATATTGTAACCTTTGGCATCTTTCAAATTTGCATCAATTGAATCAGTTGTTAATACAGGTGTAATATCAGAAAACAATACAGGACGATAAGCTTGTGTAGCATTAAAATATACTTGAGTATTGGCTGTTGTTTTATACTGAATACCCAATCCTCCTAAAAGAAAATTTCTTGTACTCGATTTTTCTCCGATTCTTTGGTTAGGAGCAAAAAGTCCTTCTGCAGTATTGTTCAACATTTCATACCTAAAGCCAATGGTGGCGCTTAATCTTTGGTTGAAGTTTAATAGTTGTTCAGCAAAAAGAGCTGTATTTTTTGTTTTAAAAATGAGGTCTAAACTTCTGATTTCATTGGTTACGCTTAAATCATAGTTCGAGCCTGAATTTCCATTGGTATTTCTCCATCTTTTGGTTTCTCCTTCGAAGTAACGCACACCTAAAGAAAGACTTTGTTTTTGATTGAATAGTTGAAAATGTCTTAGGTATCTTACTTCACTTCCCCAGTTTTTGTAATTGTCTACATCAATTCTTCTTGCTTGGTATTGACCTGTAGATTTGTTGATGGTATCAGGTAGGTTAATAGCATTTAAAAAACCAATGCTATTTCTTTCGCCTATCAAACCAAAGATTTTAACATTGATGTTATTATCGGCATTAATTCTATAATCAAAATTTAATGCAGGAATTGTCCATTTTAATTCAAACCAATTTCTGTTTCTGATTGAAGATTTCGGGTCGATTGCAAACATTGAATCATTTAAACCACCTGGTTGTTGAACAAGCTGGTCCATGCGGGTTAACTCTAGAGCAATGTTCATTCTATGATTAATTTTATAACCAATATTTACAAAACCATTCCAGGTATTGTAGGCATTGTTTTGTCTCCAGCCATCGCTTCTTCTATAGTTGATATTTGCGTAATAATTCCATTTTCCAATACTTCCACCAACAGCATTAAAGCTACTAAATAGGCCATAAGTTCCAAATGTTTGAGTTGATTCTACTCCGATTTTTTTTCCTGCAATAGATTTCTTTTTAATGTAATTAACCATACCACCAAATTGTGGTCCGAATTGAATAGAAGCAGCACCTCTAATGATTTCAATTCTATCTAATGATTCAACTGATGGAGTATAATAAGCTTCCGGGTATCCAAAAGGATCACTAGAAATATCGTAACCATTTTGACGGGTATTAAATTCCCACATACGGTTCGGACTTAATCCACGAGCCGCGATACCCATTTGAACACCACTTCCATCGCTTTCCCAAACATGAATTCCAGGAACTTTGGCAAATATCTGTCTGCTATTATTCTGAGCTAAATTTGCTGTTGCACTATTAAGTTTTACTACCTCATTTTTTTTGGTTGCATAAATAATATTGTCTCTAATTTCTGGCATTCTTTCAATACCATTATTCAAAAGTGGTTTCGCAATGATTACTTCACCTAGTTCCTGATTTTTGGGAATAGCTATTTCTCCTAAATTTAGGAATTCACTGTTTTTGTAAAAGCTTTGAATTTGAATAAGCTGTTCTTGAATTTGAACACTAATTGTATAAGCACCATCAAGAACATTCTTAAATTCAAATTCTCCATTTTGATTTGTGATAACACTTTGTCCATTATTTAAATAGACAGGTGTTTCTGTTAAGATTTTTTTATTTGAATCATACAATTTGCCTTTTACTTGAGCAGAAAGTGATTCTGTGAAAAAAGTAATCAGAATAAAAATGAAAAGTTTAGTATATGTGATTTTTGCCATTTTAGGGATGATTTAACATCAGCAAAAATATACTATTTGGAATTAGTCTAAATAAAAATAAGCTGATTTTTGTCAATTTTTGGGCAAAGAAATATCAGCTAATAAAATTATTAGTTTTAAAATTGGGGTATAGAAATTGATTAATGAGCTAGTTTAGAGCTTATTCTAAATCCCATGCATCGAATAATGCATTGATGAAGGAATTTTCTTCCAATTCCATTTTTTTGTCGGCCATTACAACTTTCATGGCAAATTCAATCATTTTATGACGCTCATCTTGATTTGTTATTTTATACAATTGATGAGCAGTTTCTGTTAAATGATTTAATCTTTCTTCTTCAGGAAGTGCTCTTAAGAATGCTTGTTCCTTGATAATTTCTATCGGTTCGTGAAAATTTTCTTCCAGAAATTCAAGAATAACAGAACTTTCTGCTGCTTGTATATTTCCATCAGCCAGGCTTAAAATCATCAAAAGATGAAAACCGGCTTCTGTTTTATTCATTTTAGTTATAAACTGTGTAGGCATGATGCTTTGAATTCTTCGAGAAATTTAAAACTTTTCAGCAAAACTCCCAATCTTTTCTTGAATTATTTCAATATACTTTAATACTAATGAATTCCTGAGTAAGTTTGTGGCAGAAAACAAACTTAAAACCAGTATATGAAATTCGGAACAAAGGCAATTCATGCAGGTCAGGAACCTGATCCATCAACAGGTGCAGTAATGACTCCTATATATCAAACTTCTACTTTTTGGCAGGCTAGTCCGGGAAAACACCAGGGTTATGCTTATGCCAGAGGAAAAAATCCTACAAGATCTGCATTAGAAAAGTGCATTGCTGCTTTAGAAAATGCTAATCATGGATTGTGTTTTAGTAGTGGAATGGGTGCAATTGATGCTGTTGCAAAACTATTAGCTCCAGGTGATGAAGTAATTACAGGGAATGATTTATATGGCGGAACCTATAGAATGTTCACCAAAGTTTTTGCCGGTTTTGGTATTAAATTTCATTTTATTGATTTAAATGATGCCAGTAATATCAAAAATTATATCAACGATAAAACCAAGTTAATCTGGATTGAAACTCCTACAAATCCAACCATGCAAATTGTAGATATTGTTGCTTGTGCTGAAATTGCAAAGGCGAACAATTTAATATTGGCGGTTGATAATACTTTTGCTTCTCCTTATTTACAAAACCCATTGGATTTAGGTGCACATATTGTTATGCATAGTGTAACTAAATATTTAGGTGGACATAGTGATGTTATAATGGGTGCTTTATGTGTTAACGACCAAACGCTTTACGATAGATTGGCTTTCATCCATAATTCGTGCGGAGCAACTCCCGGTCCTCAAGATAGTTTTCTTGTTTTACGTGGATTAAAAACTTTGCATCTTCGCATGAAAGCACATTGTGAAAACGGTGAAGTGATTGCGCATTTCTTAAAGAATCATCCTAAAATTGAAAAGGTTTATTGGCCTGGATTTACTGATCATCCAAACCATGAAATTGCGAAAAAACAAATGCGTGGTTTTGGTGGAATGATTTCAATTGTTTTAAAAGATGCAAGTCTTGATGATACTTTTAAAATTGCTTCTTCATTTGAAGTTTTTACACTCGCAGAAAGTTTAGGTGGAGTTGAAAGTTTAATCAACCATCCTGCAACCATGACGCATGCTTCAATTCCGAAAGAAGAAAGAGAAGCAGCCGGGGTTGTCGATAATTTATTACGTCTGAGTGTTGGTGTAGAAGATATCGAAGACTTAATTGAAGATTTAAAACGAGTATTAGCATAAAAGAGAAAGTCCCGAAAGGGACTTTTTTTTATCCTTTTACTGTAAGAATGTTTCCATCTTTTGTTACAGTAAATTGCTTTAAACTTTTAGGTGCAGGTCCGCTTTTTACAGAGCCATCAATTCCAAAAACTGCGCTATGGCAAGGGCAAACTAATTGATTACTGCTTTTATTATGATTCACAGCACATCCTTCATGCGTGCAAATATTTGATAGCGCTACGTAAGTGCCGTTATTATTAATTACAATTACCTTATTGCTTACAACAGAGCCTCCACTGCTTAGTAGTGCACTATTTGCTGAAGCACTTAAATCCAAGGTAAAATTAGCTGTTGGATCTGATGTTTCTGATTTTTTGCAAGATTCCAAAAATGTGCTCATACTTCCGGTTGCCACTGTGGCTGCCAAGAATTGAAGAAAAACTTTACGTTCCATAAGAGTTGTATTTATTAACTCAAAACGTAATAGAAACTATTCTGATTTAAAAAATGAAAATCAAACAGAAAAAAGACAAACAGCATTTAGTATTATCTAAATGCTGTTTGATTACAATTTAAACTAGGGCCTGCTGAAAATCTTTAAAACTTAAGCATTACTCCAAAGGCTCCAGTCTTTATCAAACTGATACCATTCACCCATTGGTCCTTCCCATTTCCATTCAGGAACTTCCGACCAGGTTTTACCCATATCAGCACTCCACCATAATTTGTTGTCACCTATTTTCATCCATTTTCCTGATTTATCGGCCCACATTTGGTTTGAAACTTCTGCCCATTTTTTACCATCAGTGCTCCACCATAATTTGGCATTTTTATCAAGTTTGTACCAATAGGCTTTTCCATCCATTTTACCTGCCCATGTTCCTTCTTTTTTCTTTGAAAACTCTTTTTGGATTTCAAGTTTAACACTTGTTTTCAAAATGGATTTAGCTTCTGTGCCTGCCAACATCATCCCGATGATAGCAGCTAGTAAAGTAAGTTTTTTCATAATTTAGATATAAAACCATTTACGAGGCTAAATCAATTTTGGATTGATATAAATGAACTAAATTCAAAAAGATTTTAAGCCTTTACCAAAAGCTTACATTTGATGGAGAATTGTAAATTTTATCTTCAATTTCAAATGATGTTTTTGATAGTTGATGTTAACTTAAAGCACAAAATCAGATTCAATTGTTGCTTGAATATCCAGCAAACTAAAAATAAAATATTAATTGATTTTGGTATCGTTGATGTCTGGTGTAATCAGCAAAAACCATTTCTAAAAACAGGAAATGAATTGGAATGTAGAATTAAAAAAGGATGATTCTTGAAGGCTTAGATGCCTCCCATCATTTGAAGTTTTTCTAGATTTGGACTTGCGCTTCCGCCTGTTTTTTCTAAGGTTATGGCAAATGCTTGGGCTGATGAAAAATCCTTCATTTTAATAAAAATTGAATCAGATAATTCGAGTGGAATCATTCCTGCATCAACGGGTTTTCCATCAACAATTGCCCAAAGTTGATATTGACTTCCATCTTCAGGTTTAGCTAGTTGATTACAACTAAAATAAACTTCCTTTTTATTAGGCGACCAATAAATAGTAGCAAGTTTTTCTGTTTTATTTTGAATACTATTTAAGTCAACCTTTTTAAAACTATTATCGTTTACAATAGCTAATTGGTTTTGAATTTCTTCTAATCTAACTAGATTTTTATCCTGATTTTCAGCTAAAACTCTGTTGTTTTCATTTAGAACAATTAGTTCTTGGTTAGCTTTATTCCACTTATTATACAAATAGATATTACCTGCAAAACTCAAAGCAAACAAACTTATTGATGCAGCAATTGCATAATTGAATTTTGGCTTTAATTGAATTGTGGTATTTTCTTTTTGATGAATGGCTGCTTCTTCAAGACTATCAATTTCCTCAAAAATTTTACTTTTCAACTGCGGATTAGGCGATTTTTCAAATGAATTTGCATACATATTCAGCGCTTTTTCTACATCCTTTAGCTCCGCTTGTAGCTCGGGATACAAAGGCAAAAGCTTCTCCATTTCTTGCTTTTCTGCCTCATTGCACAAGCCAAGAACATAAGATTCAACTATGCCGGATGATATGTAATCCTGAATATTCACTTCGTAATTTGTCTAAGGTTTTGTAAAGCTGCTCTAATCCTAGTTTTTACTGTGCCCAAAGGTATTTGGAATTCAGCAGAAACTTCTTCATGAGTATATCCTTCAAAATAAATTTTATCAATTAATACCTGATGTTCAGATTTTAATTTAGAAACTAAATCTTTTAAGCCAATTTGGTCGGTTTTAGGACTATGTTGATTCACTTCATCAGCTTTTTGTGCTACATCTTCAATAGAATCATTTTGTAAACTTTTCCTGAAACCTTTCGACCTCATTTCATCAATGGCTGTATTTCTGCAAATATTTAACATCCAGGTATAAATAGAAGATTTACTTTCCTGATACTGGTCAATATTTTTCCAGATTTTAACGAATGATTCCTGTAAAGCATCATTTGCCAATTCTTCATTACCAATGATTCTAAAAATTACCCCATATAAAGCCTTGTTATAATTATCATACAAATAATTATATGCAGCTCGGTTTCGGGATTTTAATCCCAAAACCAAACTGTCTTCATTGTTATATATGGATAATGTTTTTGTCAAAAGCTAAGGGGGCTTTTCAATACTTACGAAAAGATTTTGTTTTTGGATTTATGAAGCTAAACTTTTTTCATCATGAAATTCCAATAAATCTTTTTGCCAATCACCCAAGCCTGTTTTTACTCTGGCTTTCAGCATGTTTAACATACTATATAAACCAAAATAGGTTCTGTTAATATATAAAGCATGTTGTGAACCACGACCCTCTTTGCTATTTTTCAATTCCTTCATTTTGCTTACTTCCTCTCCTAATTCATATATTTTATCGATATAAGCATCATTTCCAAAATCAAAAACATCGTGATTAAATGGTTCTCTTAGCAAATTCGTCATTCTTAAAAACGCATCAGTTATTACAGCTTTTGCTTCTTCTGTATCATTTGGATTAATGATTTCTTGTTGCTCCATTATCCTTTTAATACTGCTTGCACTTTGCATGATTTCAGGAACAAGTAAAGCAAAATAATGGTAGTAAAAATCTTCCGGAATTTCTTTCACACAACCAAAATCTATAATTCCAAGACGACCATCTTCCATCATCAAAAAGTTCCCGGGATGTGGATCTGCATGAACTGCTTTGTGGATGTGAACTTGGTACTCATAAAAATTCCACATAGCCTGACCAATTTTATCTCTTATTTCCTGAGTAGGATTTGTTTTAAGGAATTCATCCAAATGCAAACCCGGTAGCCAATCCATTACCAAAACTCTTTTTGAAGCATATTCAGCATAATATTTACTGAACACCAAATTTGGAATGTGGGCGCACAAAGAAGAGATTTCTAATGAACGTTTGAGCTCCAATTCATAATCGGTTTCTTCTAGCAATTTAGATTCAACTTCCTTGATATACTTATCAAACTCTTTTTCACTTAATTCCAAAAGCCTAAAAGCAATTGGTTTCACTATTTTCAAATCACTTTTAATACTTTCTGCTACTCCAGGATATTGAATTTTAATGGCCAATTCTTTTCCATCTTTAGTAGCTCTGTGAACCTGTCCGATACTCGCTGCATTAGCGGCTTTCATTTCAAAAGTATCAAACATCTGTTGTGGAGTTTTTCCAAATTGTTTGATGAATGTTTGCACAATCAGCGGACCTGAAAGGGGAGGAGCACTGTATTGAGCCATTACAAATTTGTTCGTATATTGTCGTGGCAATACATTTTTCTCCATGCTTAACATTTGAGCAACTTTTAAGGCTGAACCTTTTAATTCACTCAAAGCATTATAAACATCTTCGGCGTTATCCTCATGTAGCTCATCTCTGCTCAATGAAGGGTCAACCATTTTTTTAGAATAGTGTTTGATATAATTACCGCCAATTTGTACGCCTGTTTTCACAAAGCGCATGGCTCTTTCAACCTTACCTGAAGGTATACTATTTTGTTCCATTTTTATCTGTTCTGAAAAAGAAATTTACCGAATTCTAAAGCTGAGTCTAAAGGCGATTTGCCTAACATATCAAAACTCAGGTTTATACTTCTTTCAATTGCTTCATCTGTTTTTTCGAAAGCTTTACTGTGGTCTTTCATCCAGAAATTTGTGATGAAAATAAAATTCAACCACAATGCATCTACGTATTTATCACTTAAGTACTTTCTGTCAACTACCTCATTGGTATCGATTGC
>JBMLOK010000258.1:0-3350 GCA_049243005.1 Bacteroidia bacterium
TTACCTCGAAAATGTTTCTTTACACCGCGTAGGAAACCAAAATAACGGAGATTCTCTGGAATTGTCGAAAACCGAAGTTGATTTGGATGATCCTGAATTGAAGGTGCTCCTTCATAAATTTTTTCTGGGCTCATTTAATGTTTCTGAGTGGTATCAGTTTCATTTTTCAAATGGAGATTTAAGCCTGAATCCGGTTTATAAATTTGCCAAAGAAATATTCTACGAGCAAAGTTCATTTCACCTGACTAGTATTCATCTGGCTCAGCATTTATTCGAAAAATCGGTTCATCCCCAAATCAAAGCAGGTGATTTTTTTGTAGCCAGATTTTCTGAAATCATTTTTGAAGGAAGAGCTGTTCAAGGAATTGGATTGTTTAAATCTGAACAAAAACAATCATTCATTAAAACTTCCGAAATCAAAGGTGGATTTACATTAAACTACGATGAAGGCATCACTCCTGAAAAACTAGATAAGGGTTGTTTAATTGTTGATTTGGAAGAAGAATCCGGCTTTAAGGTTTTGATTTTGGATAAGTCGAACCGCTCGGGAGAAGCCCGCTACTGGCGTGATGATTTTTTAATGGTTCAACCTAAAAAAGATGAATACCATTTCACCAAAGAGTTTCTTACCCTTACAAAAGATTATGTTTCAACCCAGCTTGATAAAGAATTTGAAGTAACAAAAGCCGATCAGATTGATTTGTTAAATCGATCTGTGGATTTTTTCAAAAAGAAAGAGAAGTTCGTTAAAGAAGAATTTGAATCAGAGGTGCTACAAGACCAAGGACTAATCACCTCTTTCAGAACCTTTGATGATGCATACAGAGAAAGCAAAGAATTGGATGCATTTACCGAATTTGAGATATCATCTGTAGCTGTAAAAAAGCAATCCAAAGTTTTCAAAAGCATCCTCAAACTCGACAAAAACTTCCATATCTACATCCATGGAGACAAGAGTTTAATTGAAAGGGGAGTAGATTCTGATGGAAGGAAGTTTTATAAGATTTACTTTACGGAGGAAAGCTCGTAATTGAGGCTTTTGGCCTCAAACTTTGGCTATTTGCTTTTGGCCTTTAGCTCAGACTGTTCTAGTTATAAACATTCAATTCCGAAAGAAATTTTTTAATTTTCTTCAGGAATTTAATGCTTTTAGTTAGTAGATAATTGGGCCAATAGCGAACAGCCAACAGCCAAAAGCCGGCCTTTACTTCTTCACATTAATATAAGATTTCAAAATCTTTACATAAGCTTCAAAGGCTTTGAGTCCTGCGGGTGTGAGGCGGCATGTGGTGAGCGGAAAATTGTCTTTGAACTGTTTTTCAATTTCGATATATCCCGCTTCTTTTAGTTTTTGCAATTGAACGCTTAAGTTACCTGCACTGGCAGCTGTTTGCTCCTTGATATAGGTAAATTCTGCTTCTTTTACCGATACCAAAAGAGAAACAATTGCCAGGCGTAATTGCGAATGTAAAATAGGGTCTAAATCCTTAAACATGTTCAGATTTGAATTCTTTGTTTTGTAAATGTCCGGGAATTATAAATCCACCTAAAACTGCAACTGCCAATAACAATAATTGCCAATCGTAGGTAACGAAAAATGCTACTATTGCACAAGCCCAGTTTAGAAATGAACCCATTCTTAATGGTTTTGATTTTACAATTCCGCCTGTAATATATGTGATGGTGGCATATAAAACCATAATCACCGGATAAAAGCCTCTCCAGGTGCCTGCATTCATTGGCATAATCAAACAAATTATTAATAAGCTAATAACATAGGCAGTTGTTACATAGGTCATCAGTTCATCTACATAAGTTTTGGCTGTTTTTCTTTTTTTGATATATTCTTTTCTACTTGCAATTGCTGTGATTACTCCTCCCAATGGCATCAATATCCCCCAAACCAATGCATGATTCGGATGTTTAAAAAATACAAGTAAAGTATAATCTGTGATGGCAGAGATGAAGACTAACCATCCCCATAATATCCAGTAGAAACCGTTATCGCTAATTTCTTGTTTGGTTCTGTTAATCATCTGTTCAATGATTTCCAAAGCTTCCATTTCGTTCATTTCTTTGTTTTCCATATTAGTTTAGTATGATTTTATGCGTGTATAATTGATTGTTTGAATTAGTTAGTTGTAAGATATAAATGCCTGTTTTTAATTCTTCTAAATTAATTTCATTACTATATAATTTACCATTTTTTACTTCTTTTCCTTGAAGGTCTTTTACAATAAAAGTTTCAAAATTATTGTTTGAGTTGAAATACAATTTATGGTCATTACTTGGATTTGGATACAACTCAATTTTTTGAGGTTCGTATTTTTCTATTCCACTAATGACATATTCCAATCTAACTTCATCAAGTAATAAACTACTTCCTATAACCGGATCAAATCCATTGATACTCGAAGAGAAAATGATAGAAGCTGAATCAGGATTTTCATCAGAATAATATTCAAAAAATACTTTTACATATTGATAGGTTGAATCTGAACTTCCTTTTGTCCATGCTGCTTTTGCTATGATTTGGTGTGCATTGTTTTTGAATTTACTAAGTGTAAAATTAAAAGCGGAAGAATCACCTGCAGCGGGATTTGCCTTGCACCAGAAACTAATAGCAGCTGGTCGACTTTGAAATGGAATTTTTATTAAATCCATATCCGGAGTTCCCATGGCATCTAAAAAATTATTACAAGCCAGAATTCCGGGAATTACTCCAAATGTTTGTGAAGTAGTTTCAAGATAAACTGCTTTTGTTCCCGATTTTGGAATGTTCGATGGCCATGTTGTAGGCTCCATTCCAAAAGCAGTTAAACTATTTAATGTGTACCAAAATTCAGGGTCTGAATAGGTGGTTCCATTTTTACTTCTATTAACCCATGATTCGAAATCTCCGTTTCTTAGACTGTCGAGCTGAGCATTTGCTCTTGGAATACTTGAACATCCAAGTCCAAGCATTAGAAATAACCAGGATAATTTTTTCATGATGGAGCAAATATAAACTGGTTTATAATATAAACTACTTTACGAGCGATTTATTTTTGTAAATAATTGATAATTTGGGTTTTAAAAATTTTATCTAATAATTATTTTTATTATTTTTCAGATTTTGTGACCAAAAATTCAACCCTTCTATTCATAGCTCTACCTTCCTCTGTTGAGTTATCTGCAATGGGTTTTTCTTCTCCGTAGCCTTTAAATTCAAGTCGTTTGGGAGATATACCTTTTGCTATCAACCAATTCATTACCCTTTTTGCTCTATCCGATGATAATTTCAGGTTATAAGCAGCAGAGTTGATACTATCGGTATGACCAATAATCTGAATATGTAATCCGGGATTTTC
>JBMLOK010000259.1:0-1546 GCA_049243005.1 Bacteroidia bacterium
GGAATACTCCGGTTTCAAATGTCACATAACTAAATTAACGAATGAAATTTTTTCAAATTAGCCTATTTATGTTAGCTTCCATTTCTTTAAATGCTCAGATGTCAAAACCATCTAAAATAAAAGAAAAATACAGTGTTTTGCCTTTTGGAAGTATTCAACCAAGTGGTTGGATTAAAACCCAGATGCAAAAAGACATGGCGGGTTTTGTTGGTAATCTTGATAAACTGGTACCTGAGCTAATCAACGATCCTATTTATAGTTCCGGACGATTACACAAAAACAGTGAAGTCAAAGATTTGGGCAACCTCAAAGAAGGCGATACTGAAGGTTCAGAACAATACAAATGGTGGAACAGCGAAACACAATCAAACTGGTGGGATGCCTATATCAGAAACGCCATTTTATTGAATGACCAGGCTGCTTTAAAGAAGGTTGAAACCTACATTCAGCAAGTTTTAAAATCTCAGGATGAAGATGGTTATATCGGCATTTACGACAAGGAACTGCGATACAAATTCAATTCCGAAAATGGTGAGTTATGGTCGAAAGCAACGATGTACCGTGGCTTATTGGCTTATTACGAATATTCAAAAGATATAAAAGTTTGGAATGCCATTGTAAAGGCTGTCGACAATGTAATGAAGAATTATCCCATTTATGAATCAAGTCCTTACTCTTCAGGAAATGAATTCAATGGTGGTGTTTCACATGGTTTAACTTTTACAGATGTCTTAGATAAAATGTATCAATTAACAGGAGATACAAAATACACCGACTATGCTCTTTTTCTTTTTTTGGATTTTAGCAAAACCTATCAATCAGAAAAAGATGTTCAGTTAACAAATATCCTGAATCCAAATTATAAATTTCAATCTCATGGCGTGCATACCTTCGAGCATTTACGTCCGCTGATAGTTGCTGCTTATAATACAAAACAAGATGATATTCAAAAAGCATTGGGCATTTATATCAAAAGAATAGAACAAAGTACTACTATTACAGGTGGTGCAATTGGCGATGAATGGATAGCTGAAAGAACCGCAGATGCTACTCATACCGGTTACGAATATTGCTCTTTACAAGAGCTATTGGATAGTTATTCAGTCTTGTTTCAAAAACAAGGAAAAACACAAACTGCTGAAACCATTGAAACCATTTTTTACAATGCAGCACAAGGTTCACGAAACCCAAATCATTCATGTATAGCTTATCTCAAAACAGATAATTCTTTTGAAATGTTAGGCACAAAAAATGGTGAAGTAGAAGCCAATCGCAAACAAACACGTTATAAATATTCAGCTGCTCATCAGGATGTAGCGGTTTGTTGTAATCCGAATGCAGGTAGAATTACTCCTTATTTCCTGGCAAAGTCTTGGTTAAAAGAAAACGATGAAACATTGGTAAATGCCTTGTTAATGCCGAGTATTTTGGAAACTAATATTCAAAATAAAGCTTTAAAAATTGAGACAATTACAGAGTATCCTTATCAAAATAGTTTTACCTACAAGATTTCGAATCCAAGTCAAGTTAAGTTCAAAATCAAGAT
>JBMLOK010000259.1:1646-2931 GCA_049243005.1 Bacteroidia bacterium
ATCAAAGCGAAAAATAAATCAACAGGACAAATAGAAAACATCAAACTGATTCCTTTTGGAAAAACCATTCTCAGACAAGTGAGCTTTTAAGAAATTTAACCATGAAAAAACATATTCTAAGTATCATCATATTATTGGGATTAAGTCCAATTATTCTGGCACAAAAACCCATCAACAAAACGCCTCAAAGTGAAATCATTTATCATGTTTGTCAGCGTAGCTTTTACGACAGCAATGGTGATTTAAACGGCGATTTAAATGGACTTCGAGCCAAGTTAAACTACCTGCAGGATTTAGGTATTACTTCTATCCTATTGATGCCATTGTATGAATCCGATTGTTACCACAATTACTTCGCCAATGATTTCGAAAAAATTGATTCTGAATTCGGAACCATGAAAGAGTATATTGAATTGGTAAAAGACGTTCACCAAAGAGGCATGAAGATTTATATCGACATGGAAACCCAGTATGTGACATCCAAACATGAATGGTGGAAGGATGCAGTTGGCAACCCGAACTCAAAGTATAGCGATTATATTTTGTTTGATGACAAGGAACATACAACTCCATCAACCATGATTTTTGATTTAAGGGAATTGAAAAGTTATGATGGAAATATCATTCAAGTAACAACTGTCAACCTGAAAAGTAAAGCCGTTTTGGATTACAATATCGGCTTGTTCTCTTACTTTGTTGACCCTAATAAAGATGGCAAATTTGATGATGGAGTGGATGGTTTCAGGTTAGATCATGCTATGGACCATTTAGATGCCAAACCAACATTGACCAATCTTTTTGTTGAATTCTGGAAGCCATTGATTACTGAAATCAAAAAAATAAATCCAAGAATCAAAATTGTTGCAGAGCAAGCCGATTGGAATGATTATGGCTTTGAATACTTTGAAAAAGCTACAGTTGACAGGATGTTTGGCTTTGGATTAAAACAAGCCATTTTATCGTTCGACAAACAACAATTAAAAAACAAAGCGGATACCATTTTGAATTTATTACCTGTTGGAAAAGAAAACCTGGTATTCATTGAAAACCACGATTTAGACAGATTTGCTTCATTAGAAACCAATATCGAAAAACAAAAAGTAGCAGCAGCCTTGATGTTTTTAATAGGCGGAATACCATCGATTTATTACGGACAGGAATTGGGTATGAAAGGCACCTCCTATTCATTTGGCAATACCGATGGAAATGATATTGGTCGCAGAGAAGCCTTTGAATGGTACAAATCGGGAGAAGGAAAAGGAATGTCGTACTGGTACCAAAATAC
>JBMLOK010000260.1:0-6171 GCA_049243005.1 Bacteroidia bacterium
GCGAAAAATGTGTCTTAAAATGTCACGCAAGACAATGTTTACTTTTGCTGCTAACTTACTTGTATCAGCCATTTTTTGAGGCATAGATGTTAGAATCTTGGGGGATATGTGCCATAGGATGTAGATTTATATTTTTAGCAATATCACATTTTTTTATAAATCATCAAACGGACTTTTTATTTGTAAAAGGCTTTTTGTGCTAACATGGGTGTAAATTTCAGTTGTTCTACTACTATTATGTCCTAAGATTTCTTGAATATATCTTAAGTCTGTGCCAGCTTCTAATAAATGAGTTGCATAACTATGACGAAGCCAGTGTAAGCTTACCGGTTTCTTTATTTCACATTTTTTAATTGCATACTTTAATACATTTGATAAACTTCTTTCATCATAAGGTTCATTAGGGTTTCTTCCTTCAAATAAATATGTATTTGGTTTGTAATATTTATAATACTCTCTAAGTAAAATCAGAATTTTTTCGCTTAGTGGTACAATTCTATCTTTTTTGCCTTTTGATTGTCTTATTACTACAATGCCTCTTTTGCTATCAATATCAACTGGTTTCAAATTCAATAATTCGCTCCTTCTTAATCCACAACTATATATTAAGCTTAACATTGCTCTATGTTTAATATTCGTTGGAGCATTTAATATTTGTTTAACCTCATCTTTGCTTAAAACATTTGGCAATAAATGCTCTCTTTTTGGTCTGTGAATTATTTCAACATCAATTTTTGAGTTCTGAATTTGTCTATAGAAAAGCTTTATTGAGTTAACAACTTGATTTTGGTATGATGATGAAAATTCATTTTTTAAAATATAATCGTTATTAAAATCAATTATATCCTTATTAGTTATTTCCTCAGGTTTCTTATAATAATAGTGTTTAAAAAAAGTAGTAATTGTTTCAATGTAGGTTTTAATAGTATTCTGACTATATCTTTTTGAACCTAACCATCTTTTAAATTCAATTAATTTTATTTCATGATGTTTTGTTAAAACAACTTTAATTGGCAATTTGAATCTAATTCTATTTTCCTCATTATCGGGCAAATGCCAAGCACATAAACTTGCACTCCATTTAGCATCGTTTAGTTTTTTAATTCTGATAATAAGTTCTTTGTTTTTGTCAAAATAGATTGCGATTCTATCTTTTCCTTTATGTTTTACTGCCTTTGCCTTCCAAGTTGTCATAATTTCAAATATTTAAGGAATTCATGAATTCAATTTTTAAGTGGATTATAACTCAAAAATTGCTGTAAGTCCTTATAAATATTAGTGCTTTAGCAATTTTGAACTTATAATTCTATCTTAAGTTAGAACTGAATTCTTAATTTCAGAAATTAATTTCAAGATGAACCTAAAAACAAAAAAGGTCGCATGTTGCCATGCGACCTTTTTTGGAAGGGAAGTTTGTTTAGTACCTCACCAAATTTTGTGATTTGTCTGTTTGTTCTACTTCTAAAGTGTCAGTTTTATCTTTATCCTGAGCTAGATTTTCTTTCAATTGCTCTATAACTTTATCGTTTGAATTCTGCTTGTTTTTGGCTTGAATTCCTTGAGAATTGTCGTACAATACAAACATTACCCCAAATCCTAAAAATACCGATAGCTGCCCAAATAAGAATACTTTTGACCATGCTTTTTGTCTGTTAAAAAAACCTACCAGGTTTAGTACCAACAGAAGAGATAAAATGGTGAGTATCATAATCGTTTTATTTGTTAATCAAATGTACAACTAGTAAGCTAATCTGAATCTGATTTCAATCACTAATGCGTATTTTGTAATTTAAATAGCGATATAATTATTTAAGCTGCGGTTTTGTTTATGTATTATTTTTCATTCTGAAGAAATCCCTGCTGTTTTTCCCATTTTCCATTCTTCCAAACACAATAATCAAAGCTTCCATCAGGAAAATAAAATTCAAAATTGCCTGTATTTAATGGTTTATCCGGTACAATGTTTTCATAAATCAAATACTTGTTTTTTTCATCATACCTTAATCCCATTGTGGCTGAATTGTTAAACTCAAACACATATCTCCAAAAAATACTTTTCCTTTTAAAATCTAAAACTGGTGCGCCAAACCAAGGTCTTCCCATTTTAAATTGCAATATTTCAATTACCTTTTTGTTCCTTTTGTTATCAGACCCATCCCATCCCAATAAAGTATAATAATTTAATTTTTTGTTTGATGTTTTGATGATTTTATAATAAGCACATCCAAACCAATGATCAGTATCAAGTTCTTTATATGCGTAATTTGCTATGCTGTCACTTCGGTCTATTAAAGGATAAAAATTCTTAAATTCATCTTTGTTTGGTAATTTAGCTACCATTAACGGATTCATCTGAATCACCCCGAAGTACCTGAACTTTTCATCATTGGTAGCAATATTCCAGGTGATTACTCTGAAAAAATCATCAGGTGATTTTAATATGATTACGTTCTTAATTGAATCAAAAGGGTAGAAGTATGAGTTTTCAATCTTTAATGCTCTTCCTAAATTAATAATGAAATTTTTGCCTGAACTAATTCTGGTTAATTCATCAAAATTAGAAACCATTTCTTTGGCCAATCCACTTAATCTGTATTCGTAATTCAATAAGCTATCATACCTTAATGAATCTAATTGCTGTGACTTAGCAGAAAATTGAATCAAACTTAAAAAAGAAAAAACAAACAATATTTTTTTCATATCTATCATATCACAAATTAAAGAAAAAGGCTGTATCAAAACTCAAAATTTAATCAAGTTCCATACAGCCTTTTATTTGAGACCTTTAAAATCTTTATTACCTAAACTTTAGGATTTTTAAAGATTAAACTCTTTCTAAAACAATGGCAGATGCACCACCACCACCATTACAAATACCGGTAACGCCATAACGTCCACCTTCTTTGTTAAGTATAGTTGCTAATGTTCCAACGATTCTTGCTCCTGAACTTCCAATTGGATGTCCTAAAGCAACAGCACCACCGTATACATTTACTTTTTTATCATCTAATCCTAAAAGTTTGTTGTTTACTAATCCTACTACAGAAAATGCTTCGTTTAATTCAAAGAAATCAACATCTTTTAATTCAATTCCGGCCATTTTTAATGCTTTAGGAATTGCTAATGCTGGTGTAGTGGTGAACCATTCAGGAGCTTGTGCAGCATCAGCAAAACCAATGATTTTTGCTAATGGCTTCAATCCTAATTCGTTCATTTTTTCTTCACTCATTAAAACCATTGCACTCGATCCATCATTTAATTTTGATGCATTCGCCGCAGTAATTGTTCCTTCTTTTTCAAAAGCAGGTTTTAATGTTTTTAATTTATCGAAATTAACTTTGGTATATTCTTCATCAACACTAACAGTAATTGGATCTTTTCCTCTAACTGGAATACTAACCGGAATAATTTCATCTGCAAAAGCATTTTTAGCATAAGCATTTTGTGCTCTGGTATACGATTCAATTGCAAAATTATCTTGGTCTTCACGGGTGAAATTGTACTCACGAGCACAGATTTCAGCAGCATTACCCATATGGAAATCTTTGTAAACATCCCATAAACCATCTTTTATTAAACCATCAATAACAGTTCCATGACCTAATCTGTATCCATTACGTGCTTTGTCTAAGTAATAAGGAATATTGCTCATGCTTTCCATTCCACCGGCAACAACAACATCATTAACTCCCATCATAATGCTAGATGCAGCTAACATAATTGCTTTAGAACCCGATGCACAAACTTTATTAACTGTAGTTGAAGGAACAGTATTTGGGATTCCGGCACCTAACATGGCTTGTGTTGCAGGAGCTTGACCTAATCCTGCTGAAATTACATTACCCATGTAAACTTCTTGAACCATTTCTGGAGCAATTCCGGCTTTTTCTAATGCACCTTTAATTGCAATAGAACCTAATTGGGTGGCTGTCAAAGAAGATAAAGAACCATTCATGGCTCCAATTGGAGTGCGAACGGCAGAAACGATGTAAACGCTTTTCATTTATATTGGTTTTTTATTGGCTTGATTCAAAATTATTTTGAAGCGGCAAAGCTATGATTTTATGGCAGTTTCAAAAATCAAAATTCAATTGAATTTATTCAGACTTATTCCTTTTTTTTGTTGAAAGAATCTGTTTAACCTTTATACACAATATTTTGGAACGTGCATTTGTTTATGGCGACTTGTTGTTTGAAAGCATTCTGTTTGAAGATGGTTTGCTTAAAAACCTTGAATTGCATTATGAAAGACTGATTAATTCAGCAAAATTCCTGAAAATGGATATTCCCATTAGATTTACTTTTCCTTTTTTTGAATCGATTTTAAAAGATGAAATTCAAAAACAAAAAATTGAACAAAAAAGTAAAATCAGATTTACATTATATAGAAATGCAAATGGCTTTTATTTGCCTGATAATAATTCTGTTAACTGGATGATTGAGCATTTTTTAATGGATGCTAATCAGCCTAAAAAAGAAAAAGTAGTTGGAATTTACACCGATACATACAAGTCTTTTCATCCATTATCGAACCTAAAAACAGGAAATTCATTGGTTTATGTATTGGCTTCAATTTTTGCTAAAGAAAAGAAGTGGGATGATGCGTTAATATTAAATGAAGCCGGTAGGGTTTGTGAAGCAAGTTCGAGTAATTTTTTCTGGGTGAAGGATGAAATTTGGTTCACTCCGCCCATTTCTGAAGGCTGTATTGAAGGGGTAAAACGAGCTGAAATTTTGGAAAAAAGAGAGGTTGTTGAGCTTGAATGTGAAATTGAAGACCTTGAAAATGCTGATGAAATTTACCTGTGTAATGCCATTCAGGGCTTGGTAAAGGTGAAACAGCTCATTTTAGATTAAGGAAGTTTTCTTATTTCAATTTACAAATATGCAATAGAGGTGAATTAAACTTTCAGGTATAGGTTATAAATAATCATTCAATATTTTTCAGAAAATGGAAACTTGGTTAAATTGCTATTTAAAAATATCTATCGGTTATTTATTTTGAATTAAAGGTTATCAATTTCGTTACAAACATTATGAATGTGGTCTAATCCATAAAGAAGCCCAGTTTCATCAATTTGCATCCATTGAAATAATTGAAGGATTAAATAATAGTGTTGTCTTGCATATGTAGAGTCTTTAATTGGTTTGCCCTGTATAAAGCATATAGGTTCGTGGTGAGCCATTCTATTTCTAATCTCATTTAATTGAGCTAATTGATTAAATAAATAAATGTTATTGTATTGGAAATCAGTCGTAGATTTTGGTTTTGAAGGAAAGACTCTTAATAGGATTCTACCGGTTGCATTAAACTGATTTTGTGCGAACATAAATCGCCAAAATCCAAATCCTAATTCAGCAACAAGCTTAAAATGATTATAGTTGTTTAGTTTAAAAATAGCATCATTTATATTATCTCTTGTTATTCTGCATTTAGAATTGTCAAATGCCCCTCCTTTAAATGCTGCATCTCTAAGCCAATCGTTACCTAAAGAAGAGGTTACAGTGGCATCAATAGCATTTCGCAATGCTACTTCAAAACAACTAATAACGGTAAATAGCTCTTGAGTAAGTTGTAAATTCCTTCTATAAAGTGTCATTGCTTTTCGAGTATTGCCGCCACATGCTAATAAATAGCGATTCATTCTTGCGTTAGTCATTACATTGGCAAAATCACAATAGTTCATTTTTTTAAAATTAGTTTCCTGTTTTAAAATTTTGTTTTATATTTGTGACATCTTATTCCCATTAGTCCCTGATTAATTCAAACTAGTGGGTTTCGTTTTTTATAAACTTGTCGTTTCAAACTTATCCATTTTTAAAATCTTTATTTCTTTCCTAATAGATTGTCTTTTTTATCGATTATTTTTTTGTCTTTGTATCAAACCAAATTAAGCAAAGAAACTTTTTTGAAATAGCTGGAGATTCCTAATTGACAAAGAATTACAAGATTTCTGATTGTAATTTCAAATTGTAATTTTTTTTAAAATCCAAAAACGATTTTTATTAAATCCCCAATACCCAATAGAGAAATTATCTATTAAATGAATGATTTTAAGGATTTCCTTAAAAAAACTTTACAAAAAAAATCCCCCTCGTTTTTCAACGAAGGGGACTATATATTTTGTTCTTTCGAACAATTGTAACCCCCTTTAACCCTCGGGGGACGAA
>JBMLOK010000261.1:0-5895 GCA_049243005.1 Bacteroidia bacterium
AGGTTTTTAACTATTTGTTTAGATTATCGGAAGTTTATTTGCGTTAAAGTCGATTAGATTTGTACGCATATGAGCTTCCGATATTTTTTTTGCCTGATTTTAAGCCTGAATCTCTTTGTTGCTAATGCACAAACAGATTCTACAGAAAACGATCCAGAGGACGATACTTTTACTTTATTTAAACCCGGCCCTGAAGGAAAAACAAGGTTTGGTGTGAAAATGGGTATTCAAACAAGTACCCTTTTAGGTTCCGAAATGGATAATCAAAGACTACTCTTCGGAATTTTAGGTGGATTGTATGGCCGTTATCACCTCAACAAAACCTGGTGTTTGCAATCAGAATTACAAATTGCGTTTAGAGGTAGCTCGTTCAATAATGGCGAAAACGGAGAGTATTCAACCATTAAATTACTCTATGCCGATTTACCTCTTATTCTTTTTTACGAATTTGGTAAAGACAAAAATCACAGCATTGGTGCAGGTTTACAGGCATCGAACCAAATGAGTGCCAATATGTATTTTAATGGAGTTTCTATTCCGGGTGGTAAATCGCCTTCTTTAAATAAATGGGATTTTCTTCCGGTTCTTGCTTACCAACACCGTTTTCCTTTTTTCATCCTGCAAAGTTCTGCTAAATACGGTCTCAATAATTTAAATCTTGGTCAGCCTTGGCCAAATAATGGAAAACCGCTAAATAATAATGGTAGCATTCATAACTTTGCGCTTGAATTCAATATAATTTTTTAGATTTTGAACAGAGAAAGCCTTATTCAGCAAATAAACACAAAGTCAAGTTTCCTTTGTGTAGGTTTAGATACCGACCCAAATTTAATTCCGGAACATTTAAAAAATCATCCTGATGGCGTTTTTGAGTTTAACAAGGCCATTATAGATGCTACCAAAGATTTTTGTGTTTCATACAAAATAAACACGGCGTTTTTTGAAGCAATGGGCTCGAAGGGTTGGGAAATTATGGAGCGTACTTTTGCTTATATTCCTGATAATATCCTAAAAATTGCTGATGCCAAACGTGGCGATATCGGTAATACCAGCAACCAATATGCGAGGGCATTTTTCGAAAGTCTTGGAGCTGATTGTGTGACTTTGGCTCCTTACATGGGCAAAGATTCATTAGATACCTTTTTTAAATATCCTGGTAAATGGGGAATTGTTCTTGCATTAACTTCAAATCCGGGTTCAGCCGATTTTGAGCAACAAAAACTTGAATCAGGAGAATTTCTTTACAAAAGAGTCATTTCAGAAATGTGCGAGATTGGTTCTGCAGATAATTTAATGTTTGTAGTTGGCGCAACCAAACCACAGGAATTTCGCGAAATAAGAAAATCGGCACCCAATCATTTTCTTTTGGTTCCCGGTGTTGGGGCGCAAGGCGGAAGTCTTTCTGAAGTTTGTGAAAATGGCTTAATTCAAGATATCGGACTTCTTATCAATGCCTCTCGCAGTATAATTTACGCCGGAAAAGACGAAAATTTTGCGCAAAAAGCCCAAGATGAGGCGCGCAAAATTCAAGCTGAGATGGCGGAAATCCTTGCGAAAAGGGCATAAAAAAGCCGGCGTAGCCGGCCGAAAAATTTTTTTTTAAAACTACCAACCTAAAATCCAAGCGAAGATTAATGGCGCAACAATTGTAGCGTCACTTTCAACGATGAATTTCGGTGTATGAATGTCTAATTTACCCCAAGTGATTTTTTCATTTGGTACAGCACCGCTATATGAACCATAAGAGGTTGTAGAATCGCTTATCTGGCAGAAATATCCCCAGAATGGTACATCATGCCATTCTAAGTCCTGATACATCATTGGAACTACGCAAATTGGAAAATCACCGGCAATACCACCGCCAATTTGAAAAAATCCTACACCTTTACCTGAAGAATTTCCTCTGTACCAATCAGCCAACCAAACCATGTACTCAATTCCGCTTTTCATGGTAGATGCTTTCAATTCGTTTTTGATTACGTATGAAGCAAAAATATTTCCCATGGTACTGTCTTCCCATCCCGGAACAACAATTGGAATATTCATTTTCGCTGCAGCCAACATCCAGCTATCTTTAGGGTCAATCTCGTAGTATTGCTCTAAATCACCAGATAATAACATTTTGTACATGTACTCATGCGGGAAATATCTCTCCCCAGCTTGATCAGCTTCGTTCCAAACTTTGAAAATATGTTTTTGTAATCTTCTAAAGGCTTCTTCTTCAGGAATACAAGTATCTGTAACACGGTTATAATGGTTTTCCAATAAATCCCATTCTTCTTGTGGACTCAAATCTCTGTAATTCGGAACTCTTTTGTAATGACTGTGTGCAACAAGGTTCATGATATCTTCTTCCAGATTGGCTCCGGTACAGCTGATGATATCAACTTTTCCCTGACGAATCATTTCTGCAAATGATTTTCCCAATTCAGCAGTACTCATAGCACCGGCTAAAGTTACCATCATTTTTCCACCTTCAGTTAAGTGGGTTTCATAACCTTTAGCAGCATCCATTAAAGCAGCTGCATTAAAATGTTTGTAGTGATGCTCAATAAAATTTGAGACAGGTCCTTTACTCATATTCTTTTTAATAATTTTTAAACTGTGATAAAAAGCGGGTATCGTTTGTAAAATAGGTTCTTAAGTCTTTCACATCAAATTTCAACATGGCAATTCTCTCGATTCCCATTCCAAATGCAAATCCCGAATATTCTTCAGGATTGATTCCACTTGCTTCCAATACATTTGGGTCAATCATTCCGCAACCCAAAATTTCCAACCAACCGGTTTGTTTGCAAACATTACATCCTTCTCCTTTACAAAGCAAACAACTGATGTCCATTTCGGCACTTGGTTCGGTGAACGGAAAATAACTTGGTCTGAATCTCACTTTCACATCTTCGCCAAACAATTGCTGTACGAAATAAAACAAAGTTTGTTTCAGGTCTGTAAAGCTTACGTTTTTGTCAATATAAATTCCTTCAATCTGATGGAAGAAACAATTGGCTCTGGCAGAAATCGCTTCGTTTCGGTAAACCCTTCCCGGCATAATTGCACGAATGGGTGGTTTTTGGTTTTCCATCAATCTCACCTGAACCGATGAGGTATGCGTTCTTAATGCGATTTCGTCTGCGATAAAAAATGTATCCTGCATATCACGAGCTGGGTGATTTGGCGGAAAATTTAATGCTGAGAAATTGTGCCAGTCATCTTCAATTTCCGGACCTTCAGAATAAACGAAACCTAATTTATTTAAGATTTGAATTACTTCATTTTCAACAATTGCCAAAGGATGTCGCGCTCCGGAAAATTCTAATTCAGCGGGTAAACTTCTATCGCGACGTTGGGAAAATTTATTTTTTGAGCCACCCTGAAAAATTTGGTTAGCCTCATTCCACTTTTCCTGGGCTTTTTGTTTGAGTTGATTTAAAATTTGACCGGTTTCTCTCTTTTGATCAGCTGATACTTGTCTAAAACCTTCAACTAAATCATTAATCTCACCTTTTTTTGATAAAAATTTCAATCTAAACTCTTCAGTTTCTTGTTCTGTTTTTAATTTTATCTCTTCAATTTGTTGAAGTAACTGATGAATCCTTTCTTTCATGAATTTTTATTTTTAACTGATTTTCAAACTTATCTTGAATTAGAAATTGCGACATTCACTAATTCTCCTTTTCAAAGGTACATAGATTTTTTGAGCCTTCAATTCCTCTGTACACAATGGTATATTACATTAAAGTTTAATTTATATAAATATATAGTTTAATATGTAATGTGAATTTGGTGGATTACTTCTTTGAAATGCTCTTGTTTTTAATTTATTAGCCTGTTTTCTACAAGTTTTCTACATTCTAATGTATTGGTATAGCCTATTTTATGTGTTTAGTGAACAATCTTGAATATAGTTATACAAGGTTTTTGGGTAAAAGTTTCAATTCAGTTTATTGTGTATAGAATGATTGTAATTGCGACATTTACAAACAGCTGTCCACACTACTTTCGGTTTTTTTAGTTACCTACATTTAATGTCGCACTTGTTAACGTAGATATACACATAATTGCGACATTGTCGCATTTAAACCTAAGTAACTGAATACATTCTACTTATTAAAGATTTTTTGAATATCTAAGCTTTGTTCAATATCCCAGAATGCTCTAATTGTTATTTTCTGATCGAGATACGCTACTTCTTCAGCTTGAGTTTTTTCTGAATAGTTTGCTCTATCCCATTTACCATTTTTATTGCTGTCTTTAATAACCTTTACTCTTATTTCAATTGGGTTTAAATAATCAAATAATACTACTTCACTCTTGCTATTGATGATTTCTTTATTGATGATCTCTTTATCATCTCCACTTACAAGTTGGATTAAATAGTTCTCTTTTGAATTATTGATGATGTTTAGTGATAGTGTACCGGTTTCTTTTGCATTCTTCATTTGAATGCTTGTTTTCAAACCTTTATTGTATCTCCCCCAGATGTCTTGTATAGTGCTATCCTTTATTTGTATTTCGTAAATCTTAGATTCTTCTTTTTTGAAGTTGATAGTCCAATTGAAATTATCTACTTGTACAATTTTCGCCTCAATAAGTATTGTATCTTGTTTTACAATGATAGTTTTAGCGCGAATACTATCAATTGGATAATTTGAACTGAGTTTTACAGTATCTTTTATTGATAAATCTCTGTTAACTTTTAGTTCTAATGCGCTGTTCTTTAGTTTTTTACGGTTTCTGAATTCTATCGTTTCTTCTTTTTCACCAATTTTAACTTGAAAAGTAGATATTGATGAATCAAGTTTTTGTTTACTATATATAAATAGGGTATCTATTTGATTTTCATTATGTTGCCACCTATTATAAGTGTTTTTATCACTTTTTTTCTTTATGAATTCTACTTTTTCTGGTTGATAAATAGCTAATGTATATACTCCAGGTTCTCTGTTTAAGGTATCAAGTATTTTGTTCTTATTGTGTAAAGTAGCTTGTGATAAGAATAACTTAGTTTTTGTTTGTGGATATGAGCTTTCGATAGTGTTCACTATAAATGCGACATCTTCAATTTTCTCATATTTTAAATTTTTGTTTTCATCCTTAAAAGCAAATAGATAAAATTTTGATGGAGGTAAATTGCTGATTAGAAATTTTCCTTCTTCATTAGTTTGACTTAAGTATGAAGGATAATTTTTCATTACTGTACTATCATCATAATTTTCAATATTGTAAAGTCCAACTGTTATTTCCTTTTCGGGTTTTAGGTTTAGTGCATTTACAATGCTTCCTTCAATGGCTAATGAATCAATAAAACTTCCTGTAGAAAAACAATATGAATAGTTTTCCAAAGTTTTACCTTCATGATTATCAGAAATTGAATTACCAAAATTTATGGTGTAGGTTTTGTCCTTTTCTAATATTGATTTTTTTAAGTCAATAACTATGGATTTACCATCACTTTCAATACTTGGTTTTTCTTTGATATATGGCGATATTACAATTTGTTCAGGTTTCTTAATTTCTACAAACTCATCGAAATTGATTGTTATTTTACTCTGAGAAAATGAAGTTGTTTTGTTTGCAGGTAAGCTTGATTTTACTTTAGGTGCTTCATCATCTTTTGGACCCCCACCAGGTGTTACAATTTGTGCGCAGGAAGTTATTAGTAAGATGAACGGATATAATTTTTTAGATATCATTTATGTTTGATGATAAGAAGTATGCTCGATTGATTTCCTGTGAATAACGCTTTTAAGTTTGAATACATTCCTTTTGTTGCTCCAAGAATGAAGCCAAGTTTTCCATTTCCTCTATGGTATTCACTTCTCATTGAAATGTAGGGTGCATCAAACCACATGCCACGCATTTTTATAACTTCAAATCCATTGTCATGAAATAATT
>JBMLOK010000261.1:5995-7171 GCA_049243005.1 Bacteroidia bacterium
TTTTTAGTTCAGAATCTTTTTTTACCTCAATATTGAAATTGTCTTTTACATACTTTATTGCATCTTCAGATATGTCTGCACCTTGGCATTTGAAGGTTCCTTCCTTTTGTGCTCCATTTAAAAAGTATCCTAAACCACAGCCTAAATCCAGCAGTTCACCATGAGATTGGTATTTTTTAATGATGTTTAGTTTTAATCCAATAGAATAATTTCTTACTAGATCATACAGTTTGTAAGTTATTCCTAGTTTGGATTTATCAGAACCGGAATGTGATATATAATTATTCGATTGATAATATATACCACATTCTTCTTCGGTAGGTCTATGATTTGTAAATTCATGTGTGCAATTATTACACTTTACTATTGGGAATTTTTCGCCGCTAGCAACATAATCTTTGCATTCAAATAAAAGAGTAAAGTTTGATTCTTTACAGATTGGACAGAGTGTTAGTTTTTCCACGCTGCAAAATAAAGTAATTATCTACCCAAATGCACCATAAGAATTGAAACATCTGAAGGAGATATTCCACTTATTCTTGAAGCTTGTCCTAAAGTTTTAGGTTGATGTTTTTTTAGTTTTTCTCTAGCTTCAATTGATAATGATTTTAAATTCTGATAATCAAAATTATCCCAGATTTTAATATCCTCCAATCTGTTCATTTTTTCAGCGAGTAGTTGTTCTTTTTCTAAATAGCCTTCATACTTTAAAAGAATCTCAGCTTGAAGAATTACTTCTTCTTCTAAGTTTTCTGTTAGTTTTTTAACTGTTTCAAGACTTAGTAAGTTTTGCATTGATACTTGTGGTCGTGAAAGTATTTGATCTAATTTATAGTTCTGAGGTATTTCTGCTGTTTCTAATTCCATCAATAAAGGATTAATTTCTGATGGAGTGATTGAAGTCTTTTTGAAATCCTTAATTAGTTTATCGGTTTCTTCTTTTCTTTTTTGAACTTGCTTCAAAGCTTCATCACTTGCCATTCCCAGTTTATGTGCTTTTTCAGTTAACCTGATATCGGCATTATCTTGGCGAAGTAGAATACGGTATTCAGCTCTTGAAGTAAACATTCTATAAGGTTCATCAGTTCCTTTGTTTACCAAATCATCGATTAAAACTCCTATATATGCTTCTGCCCTACTTAGAATATAGGATTCTTTTTCGTTGATATTTAGATG
>JBMLOK010000262.1:0-16154 GCA_049243005.1 Bacteroidia bacterium
TGATTGGAATTTTAATCAATTTGGCATTTTTAGATTTTTTTTCTGTAGCAAGATTCTTTAGAGTTTCAGAGATAACTATAAAACCATCAATACCCGGATAAGCGATTGTAAACAATAAACATCTTTTGATATCATTTGTAAAATCACTTTGTAAACGCGAAGCTACAATTGAATGAGGTAATTCATTAAGTTCTATAATTAGTTTTTTGCCAAACAGTTTTGAAATAAGAGAGAAAATAAACAAAGGAAACCATGCGTATCCTATTGCCCAGATGATGTCATATTCTTTTCTGTTTCTTACTAAATGAGCAAATAAGTTTAGTTTTTCAAACAAAAAACCCAATCTGCTTAAAACAGAAGGAAGTGATCTAAAAAAGGAATTGTTTAATGTATAATATTCAACCCCTTCATAAGATTGAATGCCATTGCTTTTCTTTTTATATTTACCTGCAAGGATTCTAATTTTACCTCCAAGTTCAACAATACCCTTTGCATATAAATGCAAACGGTTGGCCATTGCCATTCCCTCGGGATAATGGTTATCAAATACTACCAGTACTCTCATATATATCTATTTTCTTTAACACTTTACAAGGATTGCCAGCTGCAACAACATTTGCAGGAATATCTTTTGTTACTACACTATTTGCACCTATGATGGTATTTTCACCAATACTTACTCCTTTTAAAACCATCACATTCACTCCAAGCCAAACATTGTCTGCAATATAAACCGGACTTGGTTTTCCGGAGCGGGGATCATCTAAATGCCAGTCGGAATCTGTGATTAATGTATTGGCACCACAACGTACATTATTACCCAGAACAATTTTATTGAATGCACCAATTACTGTGCCTGAGAAGCCACAATTATTACCAATTTCTACAATGGGTTTATCATTACCAATTGCAGAAATAATACAAGGTCTGTTTACCCCAATTAAATTGCTGGTTGCATACGAACGAAAGGTAGAATTTTTACCTATTGTGATGCTGCCATTACGAACTTTTGTAAATTTGGCAAAACCAAAAAAACGCAATCCTGATTGGAACTGAACGCCTTTTAATTTTAGCAAGATGAGCATGAGTCTGCTGGTTATCCATTCTCTAATTCCTGCCAAAATTCCTTCTAAAACATTGATCATTTTAATTTGAATTTTCCGATAATATGCTTTGGTAAATTTCCAACTGAGTGCTTAATACTCTGTTTTTATCATGTCTTTGCAATGCCCTTTCACGAGCCAAAACACCCATTGCAATTGAATTATCCTTGTTATCTAAAATCCTTAGAATACCGCCTGCCATAGCATAAGCATCACCATCCTGAAATAAATAACCATCTTCATTATGATTGATGAAAGTCGAAGTTCCTCCGGCATAAGATGCCACACATGGCATTCCTAACATTAAGGCTTCATTTAAATTATTCGGACTATTTTCAATTCGAGAAGCAGTTGCATACAAAGCTGAATCCAAAAGTAAATCTGCAATTTGCTTTTCATTTAATCTTCCCATCAACTTGATTTTATCGACAGGAAAATCGGCATTTTTCATTTTAAGAATAGCTTTCCAAGATGCAGTATTTTTATCTATCCCAGCAATACGCCATTCGAAATTTAAACCACTTCTGTGTAATAAAGTACTGGCAGCAATAATCACATCTAGGCCTTTAAGATATCCACCTGAAAGTGTGGTTGAAATGATTATTTTATCCTGATTAAATTGATTGGAATTCCAGGTTAAATCGTAAAATGTATCACGCATTACATTGTCCAATCGAAATACTTTTGCTTTTGGTGAAACAACTCTTATCACATCGGTATTCCAATCTGATTTTGAGATGACATATTTAAAATTTGGAAGATATTTTCTTTCCAAAGCAGCCATATCACTGTATCTCATTTTACTTTTTATTCTGTCCCATGAAAAACCAGAACCTAATAAAACAGTATTTACTTCCTTTTGATAAATAAGGTCAACTATCCCTTGAACTGATATCAATAATGGTTTTTTATAAAAAGAAGAAATACATCCGAAAGAATTTTCAGTACCATGAATATGTAGAATATCCGGATTTACATTTTCAATAATTTTCTTATAATCATTGATGAATTCAGTATCAAAAACTCTTGTTCTAAAATATAAATTCCTGATCAAGTCTATTTTTGAGAAAGGAGCATGAATTGGATGATAGGTTGTATTGCCATGTTTAAAACTATCCTTTTTTTCATGATAATGGAAAGCAACATGTAATTCAACTTTGTCTTGAAGAAATTTATCCAAGGATTTAATCCAACCACCACTGGTTGGCTTATTAGATAAAACCTCTTCTGCCAATGAAGGTGTATTTGCAAACCATAGTATTCTCATAAATTAAACATTTGCCTCATTTTGGCATTGTAAACTTGTTCATAATATATACCGTATGAAATCCCAGCTAAAGTCAAAAGAGAAAAACTTACACCCACCATTAAAGGATACTGGCCAAAAAGAGTACCAAAGAATCCCGCAGCTAAAAATGCAGCATAAAACATTTTCATCAAATGGTTTGTGACCAGCGATTTCGGCATTCTTAATCTAAAAATCTGAGCTCCTTTTACCAGCATATAAGAAAAAACCAAAAACAATAATGTTCCTAATACAATTCCATTTGTTCTATTTAATTCTAAATAAAGATTGTGTGCACCATAGGTGATTTCTGAAAAGTTTCCGAAAGTATCTTCCACCCAATACTCTCCTAAAATTAAAGGAGGAAACCATAACTGATTGTCAACAAAAGTATTTTTATACACACTTTTCCACAGTGGCATCCTATCAGATGTTAATTTCACAATCATCCTATCGAATAACTGATCAAAATTCGTAACATCCCAAGTTTGGTGAAGTACAGCAGTATTTGTTTGAGCACCATCGATTCCGCTGTTCGAAATAACTAACCATAATATCAATACAACCGAAATAGGGAAGCCAAATTTGTAAAAATACTTTTCTTTCTCAAGTACTAAAACATTAGATTCTTTAAATCTATAAATTGTAAGTATTGCAACAAAAATACTCAATAACAATGTCAGTGATGCTTCATTAATATCAATCAAAAAGAACAAAAAAGCACCATAAGCAATGTATTTAATACCCTTTGGAAAATAATTCGTATAACTTTTTAGAAAGCTAATTATAAATACTGAGAAGAATAGCGGATACAAAGCAAAAGTTATTCTGTATTTAAAATCAAACAATCGTATTGTATGAAAAGTCATAATCATAAAAAACACGTAGAACAATGCAAGTAAAATTTCTTTGTTCATTTTCCTAAATACCAAAATTCCATAAAAAAATGGGAATACACCCAGATAATATTGAATTGGATTTAAAGAATCAGATAAAGGTAATTTTAAAACCAAAAACCTTATATAAAAGTTAAACAACATATAAGGCATGGGTAGTGAAATAATCAAGAAAAGAAAATGAAGTCTGTATGCTACAATATACTTGTAATTTAATATTGCGAGAAAAAAGCAAGCCAAAAGTAACATATAAGAAATTGATGAACCAGCAAGAGTATGAATAATAATGGCAGGTAAATATTTAGCTTCCTTTTTATACAATAAAATAATTGGATAGGGAATCAATAGGTATTTAACAATTTCAGGCCCTATAAAATACATGGCCAAACAAGGTAATGCCAGCCAAATATGAATCCACATCCCTGAATTATTTGCTGTATTATCCTTAAAGGGATTATTTAATAAATTTTCGTTAGAATTCATTCTTTCTTATCAAGACACTTGAAATTTTTAACTAAGTTTTGCTTTTATCTTTTTAAAAACCCATTTAGGGTCGTGTATAAATGCAAGAACGCCATTTTGAGCAAATGCCAATATATTTTTATTACGCGCAGCTTTTAAAGCGAATGATCGCTCATATCCTGCAAATTTTTCATAAAACAACTTTTTATTGAATCTTTTTATGTGATTAAAGACCAATTTATACATAGAATAAAAAAGAGGACCTAAATCCAATTTTTTACGTTCAGGATTAAAAGTAACTCCACCTTCATTTTTTCTCTTAACGGCCATTTTTTCTAAAAAATAATGACCATATCCTTTGGATGCTAAAATCATTATAATTGGGACATCACCAATAATTAAATGATTAAACCATATAGGTAATTCTCCTAATTGTTTCTTTCTAAAGACTAAACTTAAGGTTGAAATAAAATGACATCCAAATATATCTTTAAACTCAAACCTGTCTTTGGTCCAAACAGCTTGAAACGGATATACTTCAGGAACATTTTCATAAACTAAATTTACATCATGAGCACACAAACTACAATCAGGGTTCTGAATTAAGTAATCTACCTGTTTCTGTAATTTCTCAAGGTCAGTCCAATAATCATCACCTTCAATTAAAGCAATGAATTCACCTTGACATGCATTATAAGTTCTAATAAAATTAGGCATCATTCCCAAATTTTTTGTTTTGGGAAGTAATTTTATTAATTGAGGATATTTTTGAACATATTCTTCACAAATATCTCTGGTTTTATCAGAAGAACTATCTTCTCCAATTACCAACTCAATATCAAAATTAGTTTTTTGAATTAAAATACCCTCAATAGCTTCTCTTATATACTTCTCGTGGTTATAAGTGATGAGGCAAATAGAAAGCAACATTAATTGAAAGGATTTTAATTAAAAATAGGACTATAGAACAGAATTCACGTTCAAAAATTCGAGGTATTGTTTTTCGATATCGAGCAATTTTCGACTTCTTTCCATTACTTTTTGTGCCGGATTACCTTTGTATATATAAAATGCTTCACATTCCCCTTTTACCAAACTCAAAGCCCCCACAACAGTACCTTCGTTCAGAATGGTTTTTGGTAATAAAACAGCACCACTTCCAACCAAAGCATGTTTTCTTAAAATAACCGGTGCGCTTTTAACTCCGGTAAATGGCGCCGGAATTGTTGGATTGGTTAAAAAATTACCAAAATAATCATCGTTACTAGAGTAAATAGACACACGAGAAGAAAGTCCAGAAAAATCTTCCATGATTATTTTTCCATTTCCCTGCATGGAACAAAAAGGAGAAATATGTATATGACTTCCAATTTCAATTCCATCAACACCAGCAGAAATTACAGTAAAATCATCAATTCTTACATTGTTGCCAATAGAGATTCTTGCGGCACCATATATGCTGCATTTCCTGCTCAATTGAACATTGTACCCAATTGATTTAAAACCCAAATCACTTAATTCTTCTACACTATAAAAGGAGGTCATATTGTTGTTTTCTATTGAATTATTTAATTCCCAAGTAATTAAATTATTTTATAATTTTTTAGCATTAAATCTCAGCAAAATAAGACTTTATCAGCTTAGAATTGGTCAAATTCTAAATATTTTCTTAAACAAATATCCCGGTTCATGATAGAATGCCAAAAAAGAGTTTTTAAAGAACGTTTTTAGGTGAAATTCGGTTAAACTTTTTCTTGCGAATGATCTTTCATACCCAGCTAATTTAGGAAAAGTTAGATATTTGTATTTCCCTTCTGTATATTCATGAATGTTCTTATATATAAAATAGAACAAAGGAGCCATATCTGTTTTTTGACGAAGAGGATCTTGAGTAACACCACCCGGGTTCTTTCTTTTTACACCCATCTTTTCAGTAAAATAATAACCATATCCCTGATGGGCGAGGACTAAAACCAAAGGTATATCGCCAACTACAGCTTTTGAAAACCAAGCCGGAGGAGTACTTAACATGCTTCTCCTGTAAATTATACTTAAAAATGAAACGAAGTGATGATTAAAAACATCAGGAAAATAAATTTCGTTTTTGGTCCAAACTGTTTGAAATGGAAAAACTTCAGGTACATCTTCATACACAATTTCAACATCATGACAAGTAAATGAACAATCAGGATGGTTTTCAAGATACATTACCTGCTTTTGCAGTTTTTCCGGGTCTGTCCAATAATCATCTCCTTCAACTAAAGCATAATATTTTCCTCTGCAAAGATAACTAGTATAAATCCCCTGAAATTTTGCTGTAGGCCTTCCATTAATATGAATATTGTTTTCTCTGCTATGCAATATCAAGCGAATTTGATTCGGATATTTTTTCGCATATTCAATACAAATTTCTCTGGTTCCATCACTAGATTGGTCTTCACCAATGAGAATTTCAAATGGAAAACTCGTTTTTTGCATTAAAATTCCATCCAAACATTGTCTAATGTATTTGGAGTGTAAATAGGTACTTACCCTAACACTTAACACCGGATTTGGGACTGCTTCTAAAACATTGTTTGGATATTCTGATACTTCTACCTTTTGAAACTTTTCTTTAAATTCTATAAAATTCATGGGCAATTATTTAGTTTATTAAATCTGTTTAACAATGCCTTTTCAATAGTTTCAGAAGATTGAATGATTCCGTTTGTTTCTAATTTAATTTTAAAGCTAATTACTTTTAAATCCGCTGATGGAGATTCAATATGATGATGTAATCACAAATCAAATTATAACATCCTAGTCTTGGCAGACCTTTGAACAATTTAAGTAAATCTTTTCATTAATGATCAATTTCGTTTAAATTAAATTGATGATTGAAAGCAAATAAAGCGGGTTTAAAATTCCTAAAACTATCGAAAGTGTTATATTGAAACCTAAAGATTTTAAGAAAATCTTTAGGTTTTTGAAATACTTGAGAAGTATTAAGAATTGCATTAAATTTATTTACCTTAGGTTAATTAATGTAATTCCCAGGTTTCCTATAAGTATAATATATTAGGTTAGAACCGCTAAACTTCATTTTTTGCCACTTTAAATCTTTTCTGAATTTTCCTTGAAAAATTTAGCTGGACTTCCAATCCATATTTCATTTGAAGGAATGTTTTTGTTTACAAAAGACATAGCGCCAGTAACCACATTATTACCAATTTTAACTCCATGCTGAAATACAGTGTTTGTTCCTATGAAACAATTTTCCCCAATATTTGCTCCTCCTATTTGGTCTTTTCCCGTGTTTAAGTTATTAGTCATAACTCTTGGGCATATGTAAGTATTATCACCAACCACACATCCCCGAGCTAAAATTGTATCATATCTTAGAGTTACACCATCCCCTACTGTTACATTTCCGCTACTCGAAACTTTCGAATCGATATAGCAATTCTTGCCAATCTTAGTGTTTTTCCTCAATTCAACATAATTCATAATTACAGTACCTTCGCCTATTTCAACCCCATCTTCAATAATGCAGAAGTTTCCGATTTTAACGTTTTCAGCGATTTTCGCGTTGGGCGAAATTAAATTAAATTTTTCCATATTAAATTTTTATTGGTTTTGGTGCCCCGTTGGGCTTACTTTCAAAATTGTTCATTAAAATAATTTTTGCTGGAACACCAGCTATAGTTGCATATTCGCAATCGATTGTTTTGTTTACTACTGCGCCTGCCCCAATAATGCATCCTTTTCTAACTTTAACATTAGAAGAAATTACACAAGCGCTACCTAAAAAAACCCTTTCCTCTATTTCAGCATTTCCAGCAAGGCTTACATTATTTGCAAAATGAACTTCTGGGTGAATTTTACATCCATGCCCAATTTTAGTCCCATGTGCTATTAAGGTACCTTTACCAATTCTTGTCGATTCTGAAAGCGAACCTCTCACAATTGTAATATCAGTCCCCAAAAAACAATTGTCTTCAATTATTACTCCACCAAACTGAGGTTGCACAATTCGTGTACCATCGGTGTCCCAAATCCATGCAACTCCATCAGCACCAATTGTTGTTTGTGATTGAATTTCAACATCATTTCCAATAATCACAGAGTTGTTTATTACAACATGAGAATGAATTAAACAATTGTCACCAATAGTACATGAATCTAAAACACAATATGGACCAATTGAGACATTCTTCCCCAAAGTCACATTTGTAAGAATCGCTGTTGGGTGAATTCCGGAGCCTTTAAGTGGCTTAAAAAAGTGACAAAGTTTGTAGAAAGTTAACTGAGGATTCTTTACTATTACAAGGCAATTATTTGTTACCAATTGATCATTATTCTGATCTGTTATTATTAAAGAATCTTTAATTTCACTGATGTTTTCAATTGAAGAAGTAAGCAAATAATAAATGCCATTTTCAATTATATTTTTTAAACTAGCTAGTTTAAGGTCGATATTTTCATGCAGATTACCAAGAACAAGGCAGTCTGACTCCTTTGATTTAATTATATCTAAAACAGATTTTTTATTCATTATTTACAACTTAATATGGATATGTAAAGTGCAATTAAGATAGTTTTAAGCAGAAATCAAACTGGTTTTATAAGTGCCTGATTTCAGTTCTTAAATCCAATATTCTTCTTATTAAAATTATAAAAACAAATTCGCAATTTTAGGTTCATTTATTACTTATCAATTATAAATCAATAACTAAAATTCTTTTGTTTTATAAAAATTATCAATTCTAATGCCAAATTAAAAAGATCAATTTTTTAATGATAGCCTTTATCAAAATGAGTAACTATAAAGTTAAATTAAAACAATCAAACAAAAAAAGCCTATAATTCTTCTACACTATAAAAGGAGCTCATATTGTTGTTTTCTATTGAATTATTTAATTCCCAAGTAATTAAATTATTTTATAATTTTTTAGCATTAAATCTCAGCAAAATAAGACTTTATCAGCTTAGAATTGGTCAAATTCTAAATATTTTCTTAAACAAATATCCCGGTTCATGATAGAATGCCAAAAAAGAGTTTTTAAAGAACGTTTTTAGGTGAAATTCGGTTAAACTTTTTCTTGCGAATGATCTTTCATACCCAGCTAATTTAGGAAAAGTTAGATATTTGTATTTCCCTTCTGTATATTCATGAATGTTCTTATATATAAAATAGAACAAAGGAGCCATATCTGTTTTTTGACGAAGAGGATCTTGAGTAACACCACCCGGGTTCTTTCTTTTTACACCCATCTTTTCAGTAAAATAATAACCATATCCCTGATGGGCGAGGACTAAAACCAAAGGTATATCGCCAACTACAGCTTTTGAAAACCAAGCCGGAGGAGTACTTAACATGCTTCTCCTGTAAATTATACTTAAAAATGAAACGAAGTGATGATTAAAAACATCAGGAAAATAAATTTCGTTTTTGGTCCAAACTGTTTGAAATGGAAAAACTTCAGGTACATCTTCATACACAATTTCAACATCATGACAAGTAAATGAACAATCAGGATTGTTTTCAAGATACATTACCTGCTTTTGCAGTTTTTCCGGATCTGTCCAATAATCATCTCCTTCAACTACAGCACAATATTTTCCTCTGCAAAGATAACTAGTATAAATCCCAAGAAATTTTCCCGTAGGCCTTCCATTAATATGAATATTGTTTTCTCTGCTATGCAAAATCAACCGAATTTGATTCGGATATTTTTTCGCATACTCAATACAAATTTCTCTGGTTCCATCACTCGATTGGTCTTCACCAATTAGAATTTCAAATGGAAAAGTAGTTTTTTGCATCAAGATGCCATCCAAACATTCTTTGATATATTTAGCATGCATATAAGTAATTACTCTAACTGAAACAAATGGTTCCGGTATAGCCTCCAAAACTGAATTTGGATATTCAGGTACTTCAACCTTTTGATACTTATCTTTAAATTCCTGAAAATTCATTAATTTGATTTATTTATTCTATCGAACAATATCCGTTTAATTCTTTCGAGTGGTACAATAATTTGGTTATTCTCATTTATTACTTGAACACCTCCATTTACCAGATTAGTCTTCCATTTAATTGCTTCAGAAAACTCTTCACGTCCTTCCCATAAATATGGAACAGGTAAAATACCTAATTTAAATACCTCATATAATCCTTCAGGGGAATATAAATTAGGAATATTGTTTTCCAATAAATGAATCACTTCTCTTAATTGTTCCAATAAATATGAAGTTCTACTTTCAACTTCCTCATTATTTTTCATTGAATCAATCTCCCCTTTTCGTTTTTCCTCCCTGTATTGAAGAATTGCTGATTTGGTTATCTGAATACTCTCATTGATATAATCAGGGTTTGCCAATTCAACGGCTTCGCAATAACTTACCACATGCACCAATTCCGGACTATTTGGATTTTCCGGTTCTATATCATCCATCATGGCAGAAACAGATGCCAATTGGATTTTTGCTTTATCTAAATCAGGTGAAAAATAATCAAGACCTGCTCTTGGCTGAAGAAATACTTTAAAAGTTGAATCCTCTAATTCTCTGACTAATTTTAATAATGCCTTTGATTTAGCTAAATCCTGAACACCAAAAGTATATTTAGGCGTATTCAGCATTACCTGTAAAACCAAATACTTAATGTTTTGAAGCTTTGCTGATTTAACAGCCAAGTAGCCTGATAAAACGTAGGTAAAATCATCAGCACCTCTAAAAGCAAAATGATGAGGAACATTGGGTTCAAATGGTTTGCCTGATTGAGCAATCACCTTTAATGTATCAAAGTGCTGTTTTAAATTTGTTAAAACATCATAAGGCCCTCTTCCATCTATTTTATTAAACCACCAAAATGACAAAGCATGCCAAGCCATATTGATTGTTCTTTCATAAACTCTTGCCAGCTCAGGAATATTCTTTGTTCCTGCATAAGTTCTCACTAACAAGGGTCTTGAATTATCCCAAATATCTCTTAAATCCTGTTCTGAGTTGATTGGAACCCCACCTCCATTTGGTTTTTCAGCCCAATCTGTGCCAAAATCACTTTGACTTAATTGAGATGAGCCTACTGAAACAATGTCGAGAAAACCATCACTAGAAAGCCTCTTTAACCAGGAATTAAATTCCTTTTTCGCATCTGAATAATTTGGAGAGTATGGTCCAACATGAACCCTAGTTAATGGTCCCCAAACTTCATTTTGATTTGCTTTTATCCGCTCTACTAAAGTATCTTTATTCGTTCCGAAATTTTGGTAAGAAGGCTTAGGTGATGGAGTAAGGTAATGATGTTTTCCGGAGGCAATTAATCGCGAGGCGAATTTCCATCTTTCCTCATCGTATTTACTTCCATTTAAAATACTTACTGGAATTCTTTCATCAGGAATTCCAATTTTTTTTAGCGTTTCTACTTGTGTTTCATCACCATTAAAAACTGGAATTTTATCAGCGTATTCTTCTCTTACCAATTTACAGGCTTTAGGCAAACCTGCAAAATAAACGGCATTTAAAGGACCATTCTGGTACCACAACATTTGAAAGGATTCCAATAAATGCAGAACTCTCGAGAAATTCAATTTAGCATCAAAAGGATCCAACCTGTAACTAAAACCCAATCTAGTGATTCCATTAGATTGAATCCAATTAACCAATAATGAAATATTATCTATTTTATTGATATCAGAAATTGATTTTGCAAGTAATGCACTTCCAATTTCAACTTTAAAACCACAATTTTCGAGCAATGTAGCCACTGATGAAACACCTAAAGTATGTGCATCTACATCGGGACGAATAAATCCAAAAATTTCCTTATTTAAAACCTCAGACTTCAATTTATAAACTTCCTATAAATTCATGAATAGATTTATTCTCAAAACCAAGTGATTTAAATGTTCTCCCAGTTTCTTCAAAATTTTCATCCAGAAGAGTCTGAGAAATATTAAAAATTGAACTCATTAATGGAGTTGGCACTTTTAATAATTTTGCTAATTCTATCATGGGTAAAATTCCGGTTGGAATATCTTCTAATAATAATCGGCTTCTCAGTTCACGAGGTGCAAGAATCTGGTCGTAAGCCGGATTATTGCGCATTTTTTCGCACAATGAATTACCTGTTATACCTTCATATGCATATGAAACCCAATCTGAAATTGAATTGAGTTTTAAACCCAAAGCATCACCAATCGAGAGTCTTTACTTATCTACTTGCTCCAAAACATTTGCTACTCTAGGAGTCATATCGTTATAAAAATAAAAATCTGTCCCTCTTTCTATGGTAGCTGCATTAAACAAGATAACGGTCGGATGTAATATCGAACCAATGTTTTCAAGACCGGTAACCAAAACATTTTCAACAGCTTCAAAACAAGGATATATTGAATTAAGAATACTTACAATTTCGCTTGTTTTTGATGAAGGAAAGGCAGCTAACATAACCCTGTTTTTGATACCAATTACTTTTACATTTCCATTGTTATCAGCCCTACAAGCATAAATTAAACTCTGTGCTTCGGCTAATAAAATTTTCGAAAAACAATCACTACCCAAAGCCTGAGCGAATTCCAATGCACCAAAAGTTCTACCTGGATTTAAAACTACTATCTGGCCTTCTTCAAGAAAAGGAGCCATATGTACAGCTAGGTCTTTATGAGCATTAGCTGTTGTCGTAACCATGATGATTTCCGCACCATTAACAGCTTCTTCAATTTTATTGGTGATTAAATGAATGCCAACAAAATCATTTAAAGCACCTGAGAGTTGTATACCCTGATTTTTAATAATAGGATATAAACGATTCTCACTTCTATTATATAAACGCACTTCATGGTTCAACAAACTAAAGTGGGCAGCCATTGCCTGTCCACCATTTCCTGCACCAATGATTGCTATTTTCAAACTAATTTGATCTGATTAATAAGTCAACTCCTTCTGTTGAATACACATGAATTTGTTGGTTACACGCTTTAATTGAAGCTTCCAATTGTTCAAAATTATCAGCTGAAATTAAGTAACCGGCCGGTCTATCTGAGCTGGTTTCAAAACCTTTTATTACAGACAAATCTGACTTATATTTAAAGAATTCAATTATTTTTCCTGAGGCTTTTAATTCCTCTAATCCATCTATTGATTGAATTGTACCTTTTAATGCATACAAATAAACCATTGAAAAAACTTTTGAAGTTTCAATTAAATTCAATGTTGGTTTTTCATTTTCAAGCAAATTGAGGTATTGCATTTGAATATCAATTCCGGTAACAGCTTTAACGAATTCGTGTTTTGAACCACCTCCTAATCTAGCGCTGTATTCAATTACTGAGATTCCGTTTGAATTTTCTAAAACCTGGATTAGTAAAGGACTATTTTGGATTCCTGAAGCCTTTGCAATTTTAGTTCCAATTTCTTCAAATTGCGCATTTAACTTTTCGAAACCGGAAACCGGGAATGTGCTTTGTGTAATTGTAAATTTACCTTGGTTTATTTCTGATTTTTTGGTTTCAGAAACCATTAAAACTTTTGCAAATCCATCTTTAATAAATAAATCAACTGAAAGTTCTCTTCCTTCAACAAATTCTTCAACAATTACTTTTCCTTTTAAACTAAAGGAAATTGCATCATCAAAAGCAGATTTAAACTCCTCAATTGAATTAATTTTATTTACCCCTTTTGAACTATTTGAATCGATTGGTTTAACCACCAATGGAAAAATTAATTCATTTATATCTTCTATTGAATCTGTATCTTTTACAATAAAAGGAGCAGAAGGAATCTGTTGGTCTTTAAACATTTGCTTCATTTCAATTTTATTGGTTGAAATAGAAGCTTGTTTAACAGTTATATGGGAAGGAAGATTTAGTAATTCTGCAACTTTAATAGTAGAAAATAAAGAAGACTCAATGCTTGAAGAAGCAATTAAACTTAAATTTAACCCTTTTGCTTTTTCCAGAACTGCATTGATATCGGTAGTTGATATTTGATAAAAAACATCAGCATGTACTTTTGCTACCGGATTAGGAAAGTAATCAAATAAAATTACTTCATAGGATTTATCCTTTAGTAATTTTATAAGTCTTATATGATCATGAGTACCTCCTAAAACTAATGCTTTTATTTTCAATTGAGATCTAATAGGTTTTAATTAATTTAATTCCTTTCATACAAATGGTACCAACTTTTGCTTTCAATATTTCTTTTTCAATCTCTTGACCTAATTGCCACTTTATAATTGCCAAAGGTAAATTTACTCCGGATTCATGACTGAAGGGATATCCTCCACCAAATCTAGGATTAATTTCTAAAATGTAAGCATTTTTACCATCATAAAAGACATCAACATCTAGGTTTGCTGGATGTTTCGTTAATAGTGATAATTTCCTACCTAAATCTACTAATTGAGGAATTTCAACAATTTCTGCTACATCGGTTTCGCCAGAGCGCATTGCCAACTTTTTTTTCACAATTGTTGTGCAATAATTACCATTTAAATCATTAATTACATCTAAACCATACTCTTCCCCTGGCAATTGAGATTGAATTAAAACTGAATTTTCCCAATCAGCTTTACTTTCAAATTTAAGATATGATTTTTGAATTTGCTTTTTTGCAAGATTATAAAAGAATTCAACCTCTTCAATTGAATCTGCTTTAAAAACTGATAATGAACCCATTCCCCATCTTGGCTTAATAAATACAGGGTTATCAAATGTCAAATTATTTAAATCAGATTTAAAATCATTTAATGATAAAAAACATGGTTTATATTGAAACCCATTTTCAATTAAAAATTTATGAGTTAACCATTTATCATTTGCCATTGAAGTTAACCATTCATCACCAACTATAATATTAATATTATAATCCTGAAACTTTTTCTTTAATGAAGATAATATTGGAAGATCAATATCAAATAAAGAAATTACTATTGTAATTTCATTTTCCAAACAATAATTTAATAAAAAACTTTCATATTGACCAGAATAAATTAAAGGGGAAATAACTTTGTAATCAGAGACCCATAACGCTGATGCAAAAATATAACTATTCATAGAATGTACTTTGCCATTAAATGGTTTAAGCGCTTCTTTGAAATATTCTATTAAATAATTCCTTCTTCCTGAAGATGTAAATAAGATATTCAAAATATTACTTAAAGTATTTTTGTAGTTCGTTTTGAGGGAAACTAGATTTTATAAAATCTTGATTATAGATGAACACAGTAAATTCGAAAAGTGCATAATTATGTTTTATTTCAAAAAATCTGCTAACATCATCATTAATAAAATTCAATAATTTAGGAAGGTTATTATAATAAATTTGTGGTTGATAAAAATCTACAAAAGGAGAAACAAAATTCAATGCAATTCCTTTTTTACACATACTAAATGCATTTTTTATTAATCTTTGAGAGAACTTTTCCCATTCTAAAATTGTAGAATCTTGCCTTTGGTGAAATACTCCACTCATTATTAAATAATCATATTTCTCATCCCCTGGCCCATCTGATAAATCTCTGTTATAAAATGTATTGTTAGGAAATTTTAAAGAACAATCTTTTACATATTCTTCAAGAATTTCAGAACCCGAATAATTTATTAATTTATTTGGAAATTCTGATAACAAAAATTCATAAAAACCTGCTAAGCCCATTCCTACATCATGTACATTAATAATTTCTTCATCTTTAAAAATTTCAGAAATTTTTGTAAACCTCACTTTCTTATGAGCTAAAGATTCAGAGCTTACCGCCATAGGAGTTCCTTTATGCTTTTCATAAAGTTCTTTATAAATCTTTTCTTGTGATGCTCTTATTTCATTTTTCATATTACAAATTCCTCCTTTAAAATTGAATATAAAATTTTGTCTTCATATTTACCATTTGAATAATAATGTTGTCTCATAACTCCATCTTTATTAAAACCTAATCTTAGATACATTTTATTAGCTTCAATAAATCGTTCAGATGTTTGCAGATAAACTTTATTTAAATTAACTCTATTAAAAGCAAAACTTAATAAAAGTTTAGTAACTTCTGTTCCAATTCCTTTTGATCTAGTATTTTTTTGTTTCAAGAAAACATTAAACATTCCATGTCTATGTATAAAATTTATATTTGACAAGCCAACATTACCTATATGTTCATTAGTTTCTTTCTCACAAATTGCAAAAATGAATCTATCCTTTGCACCTTTAATACTATTGTACCAATCCTTTTGATTAGAAACAGATAAAACTGGCAAATACCCCATTATTTCACTAATTTCTTCATCATTTATCCAACTAGTAGTCCTAGGAATATCTTCTTCCTCTAGAATTCTTAAATAAACTTTTTCTCCTTCAATCATATAATTTTAATTTAAAATTTTGATGATTAAATTCTGTTCATCACTTGTTAATTTCCAGTAATGTGGC
>JBMLOK010000263.1:0-33023 GCA_049243005.1 Bacteroidia bacterium
GTTTTGCCATTTTTTGAGAATTGCAAAAGTAACCAAAATCTTGTTATTGCCAAGTGTATGTGAAGCGCTCATAATCAGTAAGAAATATTTTTACATTCTTCTCAATTAACTAAAATCTTACCTTGCAGCCATGTATCTGGATGGATTGAAACTGCAAAACTTTAAAAACCACGCTTTTGCAGATTTTGCGTTCTGTAAACAAGTCAACTGTTTTACAGGAAAAAACGGGATTGGGAAGACCAATATTCTTGATGCAATTTATTATTTAGCATTTACAAAAAGTTTTTTTAATGGTCAGGATCAACATTCTGTAAAACATGAAGAACCTTGGTTTAGCATAGAATCAAACCTGATTAAAGATTCAATTTCTCAGCATCTCCGACTTTTTTATCAAAAGGGTTCAAAAAAAACACTTTTTGTAAATAATAATGAACCTGAAAAATTTGCTGATCATATTGGAACCATTCCTTTAGTGATGATTTTGCCGGGTGATATTCAAATTATTCATGAATCTTCAGAGGAAAGAAGACGTTTATTCGATACCATTTTATCGAGTTGTGATAAACAGTTTTTGTTTGCTTTGATGTCGTATAACAGGCAACTCGACCAAAGAAATAAATTATTAAAAGATTTGGCGGAAGGTTATTCTGTTGATATGGAATTGCTAATGGTTTACAATTCTAAATTGGTTGAGTTTGGTACCATTATTTTTAATAAACGAAATGAAATGGTTCGCGAATTGTTCGATTTGTTCCGAAACCACTACTATGAAATTTCCTCGGGAGCAGAATTGGCTGAAATCAATTACCAATCTGATTTAAGTGAAAAACCATTTGATGAGATTTTAATTGTTCAAGATTTGGTTGATAGATTGGCTCAACGAACTACTAAAGGTGTTCATAAAGACGATTTTAATTTTATTCTAAATGGATTTCCAGTTAAAAAGTTTGGTTCGCAAGGACAACAGAAATCGTTTATGATTGCTTTAAAACTCACTTTTTTTGATTACCTGAAAAATAAAACAGGCGAAAAACCTTTGTTATTATTGGATGATATTTTTGAAAAACTAGATGAAGAAAGATTAAGTTCTTTAATTAAACGTATTAGTAATCAGGAATTTGGTCAGATTTTCATTACTGATACACATAAAAAAAGAATTGAAGATGCTTTTCAGTTCATCTCAAATGTAGAGGTTGTCTTCCACCATATTAGTAATTGATTTCAAACTAAAAATAAATAGGCAATTCAATTTGACTAAATTTGAAATATGAGGTATTCGAATGAGCAAAGTTTAAAAGATATAATTGGTCAGTTTTTAGAAAAGGACAAATTAGGATTGCAATTAAAGGAAGCGAAATTGGTTGCTGACTGGGAGAAAATTGCCGGAACTATGATTGCGAATCATACCACTAAGCTTTATGTAAATGGCGGAAAACTTTACTTATACATTGATTCTCCAGCATTAAAACAGGAATTGAACTACCAAAGAACCAAATTGGTTGAACTTGTTAATCAATTTGTAGGTTCTGATTTTATTGAAGAAGTAGTTTTAAGATAGTTCTTGTAGTTTTTTATGCAATTGAATAGCAATTCTAAGTTTTGAATAGGTATAAATGCCATTAAATTCATCAAACAAAGGTTTTAATCCTTCAAATGCTTTTTCCTCCTTTACTTTATTAATCAATTGAATTTCTTCATCAGTAATAAGTAATTTATAATCTAAAATACCATCCACAACCAATTCTGCTAAATGTCCTTCAATGGTAGATTCGGCCATACTTCTTGATTTTGCTATTTCGGGAGCTTTCATTCCTGCAACAAACATATCATGAGTAATTAATTTCGATTCACCTTTTCCGGGTTTTGCTACGGTTTTTTCACTTGGAATTTCAACGCTTAAGTTCATTCCCGGCATGGTAACCAAAGCAATTTTCTTTCTTTTTTGAATAACCTGATTTTTGAATTTATCTAAAATTTTACTCAAACCTTTGATTCTTTTTTTGCTTGAAACGTCGGTTTTAATTTCAGCAAGTGGCTCTAAAACATTTTCTCCTAATTCTTTGATGAAGTAACGTTTTGCTCCAAGAATTTTTTGGCTGATCCAATCAATATCTTCATTTTCTTCTCTGAACTTAAAGTTGATTAACTGCTTAAATTTTTCAGCCATTTCATCTAAATGAAGAAAAGTATTTTGGATTTTTTTCCAATTCTTTCCAAAAGTTTCGTGTTCGTAAATGGCTAATTTCTGAAGCTGTGAAATTGTACTTTTTTCTAATTGAAGTAGTTCATACATCGCAAAAATTTCATTCATGTTTAGTATGGAATACATTCGTTTTTCCAATTCTAATTCTTCAATCCAATCTTGCGGACTGGTTTGTTTTTTTAGAAAATTAACTATGTTTCTATCGGATATAATATTGGCTGGTGAAATATCAGAAAGTAGTCCTAAACCTTGTAAACTGGTGCACCTACTTAGCGCAACATAAACCTGACCAGCAGCAAAAGATTTACCAGCATCAATCAGTACTTCATTAAAAGTTAATCCTTGGCTTTTATGGATGGTAATTGCCCAGGCTAATTTGAGAGGATATTGAGTAAATTTCCCTAATTCTTTTTTCTGAATTCTATCTTCATCACTATCATAAACATATTCGTGATTGGTCCAGTTTTCTTTGCTTACTTCAAACTCATCTTCATCATCAAAACTTACAAATACTTCATCTTTACCAAGTTTTGAAATGACAGCTATCTTTCCATTATAATACTTTTGAAGTCCTGAACTGTCGTTTTTGGTAAACATAACTTGAGCTCCAACTTTTAGTTCCAGTTCAAGTTCACCGGGTACATTTCGTTCATTAAAATTGCCTGAAAAACTGGCCTTGTATGAAAAAGATTCTCCTTCTAATGCATCAATTGAATTTTTGTTGATGGCTTCAGATTGGTAATTGTGACTTGATAAAATAATAGTGCCTTTAGGAATTGGATTTGGCATCGATTTCCTCAAGCTTTTCATCAGTTCAAATTCAGAATTTTCACATTCATTATTTCTGATTTTGTTTAATAAATCAATGAATTGAATGTCTTGCTGGCGATAAATTTTAGTTAATTCAATTGTTTTAAAAGGAGCAAGTTTCATAACCGTAGCTTCAAAGAAAAATGGGCTTGCATAAAACTGTGAAAGCATCGCCATTTCATCATCTTTTACAACCGGAGGTAATTGAAACAAATCACCAATAAATAACATCTGAGCTCCACCAAAAGGCTCATTTGGTTTATTTCTTACATACCTTAAAATATCATCTATTGCATCAACAACATCAGCCCTAACCATACTAATTTCATCAATAATGATGAGTTGCAGATTTTTGATGAGTTCAATTTTATCATCTGAAAAACGCAAATTTTTGAGCAGCATGTATTTTGATACTGCTCCGTTTGCACCTGGTTTTATATAGGTTGAAAAAGGTAATTGGAAAAATGAATGAATGGTCATTCCACCTGCGTTCATTGCAGCAACGCCGGTTGGTGCAAGTATTACAAGGTTTTTAGGAGAATCATTGATGATTTCCTTTAACAATGTAGTTTTACCTGTTCCTGCTTTTCCTGTTAGAAAAAGATTGGAGCCTGTTTCGTGAATAATAATTTTAGCTATTTCAGCGGGTTCAAACTGATTCATGTTTCAAAAGTGAATAATATAATTTAGTTAGTTTTTAGTAATTTGTAAATAGCTGAATTATAGTATTTTATTAATTTTGATTGAATTGACAAACCATACAATTTTAATTTTTCTGAGGGATTCCTAAAATTAATTCAGGTAAAATACGCTGTTTTTACTTCAATCTTGTCAATTTGGGCTGATAAGTTTAATCTTGCAGGTAAATCAAACCGCATGAAAAAACTTATTGAATGTGTTCCAAATTTTAGCGAAGGAAACGATCTTCAACTTATAAAATTAATTACAAACGAAATTGAGGCTGTTGAAGGAGTGATGCTATTGGATGTTGATCCCGGAAAGGCAACAAACAGAACAGTTGTAACATTTGTAGGAGAACCTGCTCCGGTAATTGAAGCTGCATTTAGAGCAATAAAAAAGGCTGCTGAATTAATTGATATGAGCAAACATAAAGGTGAACATCCACGTATGGGTGCAACTGATGTTTGTCCTTTAATTCCTGTAAGCGGAATTTCAATGGAAGAAACCGCAGAATGGGCTGTGAAATTGGCGAAAAGAGTAGGAGAGGAATTAAGTATTCCGGCTTATTTATACGAATATGCTCAGCCAAATAAAGATAGAAATAATTTATCTATTATTCGTGGTGGTGAGTATGAAGGATTTTTTGATAAGATTAAACTTCCTGAATGGAAACCGGATTTTGGTCCTGCTGTATTTCCCGCAAAATCAGGAGCTACAGTTATTGGTGCCAGAGATTTTCTAATTGCATATAATGTTAATCTAAATACGAAATCAGTTCGTTTTGCAAATTCAGTTGCATTTGATGTAAGAGAAGCCGGTAGAGTAAAACGTGAAGGCAATCCAGTTACAGGAAAAGTTGTAAAAGATGCTGATGGAAACGATGTTAGGATTCCTGGAACATTAAAAGCTTGTAAGGCAATTGGTTGGTATATTGAAGAGTATGGAATTGCTCAGATTAGTATGAATCTGACTAATTATAATATTACATCGGTACATCAGGCATTTGATGAAGTATGTAAAAGTGCTGATAAAAGAGGAATGCGAGTAACTGGTAGCGAATTGGTTGGTTTGATTCCTTTAAAAGCCATGCTTGATGCAGGAAAACATTACTTGGCTAAACAAAAGCGTTCAACCGGTGTTAGCGAAAAAGAGTTAATTCAAATTGCTATTAAATCTTTGGGTTTAGATGAATTAGCTCCATTTGATCCTGAAAAGAAAATCATTGAATACAAATTAAAAAATGCTGCAGAATCAAGGTTGATTCAAATGAATTTAACTGAATTTGCAGATGAAACAGCGAGTGAAAGTCCAGCTCCGGGTGGTGGTTCAATTAGCGCTTATTGTGGAAGTTTAGGCGCATCATTAGGTACAATGGTTGCTAATTTATCAGCAGGAAAAAGAGGTTGGGAAGAGCAATTAAGTTATTTTTCTGATTGGGCATCAAAAGGACAAGAACTTAAAGATAATTTGTTAAGATCGGTTGATGAAGATACTGCTGCTTTTAATGAAATTATGAAAGCATTTTCTTTATCTAAAAATACTGATGAAGAAAAGAAAGCAAGAACAGAAGCAATTGAAAATGCAACAAAATTTGCATGTGAAGTTCCATTTAAAGTAATGAAAACTTCTTATGAAACATTAGCCTTATTAGCTGCTATGGTAGAAAAAGGAAATCAAAATTCTATTACTGATGCAGGTGTTGGTGTATTATGTGTTAAAACTGCTGTTAGAGGTGCATACTTTAATGTTTTGGTGAATGCAAAAGGTTTGAAAGACAGAGTTTGGGCTGATAAAATGGTGAAAGATGCGAAAGATTTATTGGCTTTAAATCACAAAACTGCTGATGAAATTCTTGAAAAAGTTGAAGCAGCTTTAGTTTAATATGATTCAAAAAATAGTTTTAAAACTAATAGGAGTAATCCTCATGATTCTAGCTCCATTCGTAGCCTTTAAAGCAGGTTACGAATGGATTAGAATTAAGTTTTTAGATGCTAAACCAACTTATCCATTAGGGAAAAAATGGCTGCAAAATGCCGAAATTCCGGATATTCAATATTTGGCCAATTATGAGCATCAAATGTTGAGTATAACTTTGGTGTGTTTAGGAATTGCTATTATTACTTATTTAGCCATGCTCATTAAAACCTTAATCCGTTTGGTTTGGCTTGCTTTGATGCTATCTATAATTTACTTTGTTTATTTAAACATCAAGTAAAATCTAAAGTAGTTTTTGCTGGTTGTTAGTCACCGATTTTCCAACCAAATCATAAATAACATTATCAAGTTCACTTAACGACTCCTGAAGTTTTGATAGGATGAACTTATTTTCTTCATTGAGATTTTCTGTTTCAAACAAATTGATTAATCCAATCATGTTTGCAACAGGTTTTCTAATAATATGCGATTGAGTAAAAGCAATTTCCTTTAATCGTTTCGATTGGTCTTCAATGGTTAGTCTATCTAGTTTTCTGCTTGAAATATCAATAGCATTATATGATACACCAATTACCTCTTTGTTTTCATCATAAACCGGGTAAATTTCTAATCTAATCCAGGCTTTACCTGATTTTGGGAAGTTAGCTACATATTCAGTCTGACAAATTCTGCCATTTAAAGCTTGGTCGATGAAGAGTTTAAAGTCAGGAAGTATTTCATTATTGATATAATTAAAAACATTCCCGTTTCTTTCCATTACAACACCAAATTCTCTTTTCACAAATGCCGCAGCAACGCGATTAAAAAAGATGACATTATAATCTTTTGAAATCATGAGTTTACTGTAACGAGAACTATTATAAAGTGCAGTTAGAATTTTATTCAGGTAGTTGTTTTCAATATCAGCCAATTTCGAATGGTGAATATTTTCAGCATTAAAGCTTATTCCAATAATTTCTTTACCATTATAAACTGGTTTGTAACTTACTTTATGCCAAATTCCGGGTGAATTATTAATATGAAGGAACTCTTCTTTGCTTACTTCATTTCCGTTTAAAGATTCTGCAATTGAATATTCGAATTTGTCCTTTAAAATTTCGGGAACATATTGCTCAAATGATTCACCTTCCTCTAATTTTTTTCCGAAAAATGTAATGGCAGTTTTATCAGCAATTTTGTTGAAATGCATGATTTTTTTATCGGGTGAAATCAGCACATTGATACTGGTACTGCTATTAACCAATGCATTTAATCTCATTTCAGAGGCAATCAGTTTTTCTTCAATAGTATGTTCTGTTGTAATATCTCTTAGAAAAACAGCAATACCTTTTTCTGAATAATAAATAGTTACCCTAAGCCATTGTTTTACTCTTGGAAAGTAATCTGAAAACTGGAAACTGGTTTTGGTTTCCATAGATTTTTTTAGCTCGCGACCTAAATTTGAGTTCTCAATTTCAGGGTCAATTTCCCATAAACTACCCTCAACTAATTCAAATTTCGACTTACCAAAATATTTTTCACTGATTGTATTTGAAGATTTGAACTTCCAGTCGCTATCTAATACAAAAAAACCATCTGTAAAATTTTGAATGATTGTTTCAACCCTTTCACTAAATTCCTTAAAGTTTTCAAATATTTCGAAGTTTTCTGTTAAATCGATACCCAGACACATGATTCCTTCCGGTTCATTTTCTTTGTTTAAAATGGCAGAAAATTCCCAATGAGTCCAGCTATATCTATTTGTGTTTGCAAGCGGTTTTCTTACTTGCAGACTTGTTGATTCAAATTTATTCTGTAAGCAATTTTCAACTGCTTTAATAATAATGTCAGTATCAGCAGGATGAATCGAAGACATTATAGTTGCTTTGAAATCTCCTGTGATAAAGTTCTTGTAACGATTAGAATACGCTTGGTTATAATAAGTAATATTACCTGTTAAATCGGTGGTTACAACCAAATAAGTACTTGAATTCTTAAAGTAATCAGGAATTTCGATATTTTGAGTAGTATTCAATTTTTTTGATTGATTTTTTTGATGAATTCTTTTACCAATTTGACATAAAATTGAAAATTGTTTTCATTTTTTTTATGTAAACTGACGTTATGCTTATGTAAGTATTATGTTTATTGATTTGACCAGATTCTTAAAACTAGCTCATCAATTTTTAGCTAGTTTCTATTTGCAATTTATAGTCAATAAGTCTGAATCTGTTTCAATATTTCTTCAATTAGTTTTGAATTAATTCCTCATCCTTAAGCTTTTGATAGTCAGTATAAAACAAAAAAGCCTCGTTTAGCGAGGCTTTTTTGTTAACTATTTATTAATATTACTTAGCATAATTCACTGACCTTTTTTCTCTAATTACCGTTATTTTAATTTGACCCGGATAAGTCATTTCCTTTTGAATTCTTTGAGATAAATCTATTGATAATAAATCAGCTGCATCATCTGTTACTTTATCACTTTCTACAACTACACGTAATTCTCTACCTGCTTGAATGGCAAAAGCTTTTTCAACTCCTGCATAACTCATAGCAATGGTTTCCAAATTCTTCAAACGTTTCATATAGTTTTCAGAATCTTCTCTTCTTGCTCCTGGTCTTGAACCTGAAATAGCATCACAAGCCTGAATGATAGGCGACAACATACTTGTCATTTCAATCTCGTCGTGATGGGCTCCAATTGCATTCACTACTTCAGGATGTTCTTTGTACTTTTCAGCCAATTTCATACCCAATAAAGCATGTGGTGTTTCTGGATCTTCATCAGGAACTTTTCCTATATCATGCAATAAACCTGCTCTTTTCGCTAATTTAACATTTAAGCCTAATTCAGCAGCCATTGTAGCACACAGGTTAGCAACTTCTCTTGAGTGTTGAAGAAGGTTTTGTCCATAACTTGAACGGTATCTCATTCTACCAACCATTCTGATTAATTCAGGATGTAAACCATGAATTCCAAGGTCGATACAGGTTCTTTCGCCAATTTCTACCAATTCTTCCTCGATTTGTTTTTTGGTTTTGGCAACAACTTCTTCAATACGAGCCGGATGAATTCTTCCATCTGTAACCAATCTGTGCATGGCTAAACGAGCAATTTCTCTTCTGATAGGGTCGAAACAAGAAAGGATAATTGCTTCTGGGGTATCATCAACAATAAATTCTACACCTGTTGCGGCTTCCAATGCTCTGATATTTCTACCTTCTCTACCAATGATTCTACCTTTAAGTTCATCAGATTCAATATTAAATACTGAAACTGAATTTTCGATTGCTTGTTCTGCAGCAGTTCTTTGAATGGTACTTAAAACAATTTTCTTTGCTTCTTTAGTAGCCATCATTTTTGCTTCGTCAGTTATTTCTTTAACACGAGCCAAAGCTTCTGTTCTGGCTTCTTCCTGTAAAGCTTCAACTAATTGTTTTTTAGCTTCATCAGCTGTTAAACCTGCAATTTTTTCAAGTTGTTTAACCTGGCTATGTAATGCTTTTTCAGCTTCTTCTTTTTTAGCAGCAGCAGCTTCTAATTGTTTTTGAAGCGATTGTTTAATGCTATCTAGTTCAGCATCTTTTCTTTGTGCATTTTCTAATTTTTGCTTGATGCTTTGTTCTTGTTGTTTGATTTTGTTCTCTTCTTTTAAAATCTGTTGGTTACGATTGGTGATGTCTTTGTCGTGCTCCGATTTTAATTGAAGGAATCTTTCTTTTGCTTCAAGAAGTTTGTCTTTTTTAAGAATTTCTGCTTTTGTTTCAGCTTCTCTAATTATTTCCTGAGACCTTGATTTCAGGATATTGTTGTTAACAACCCACATGATTCCTGCGCCAACGCCAAGAGAAATCATGATAAAAATAATAACTAAATAAATTTCCATATATATATATTGTTTTGAGTGCCGGGCAGATTGCTAACACGCAAAATCAAGATAGGGGAGGAAGGAGTTCATTAATCTCCTTTAACTTACTTTCTAATTCAACCTGCTCATTCCCTTGTCTTTCCAGGAGCTTCTGGTATTCTGAGGCTATCTCCAGGGCAAACATGGCTAGTGCGTCCTGGTTATCCCTTAGGGCAAACTGTCCGGCATAAGCCTGCAGTTTTTCTTGTATGAGTTTACCGGCAGCCCTTACCCGTGCTTCATCTTCTGATGAAACAGTTAACGGATAAACACGTCCGGCTATATTTATGTTAATTGAAAGTTCGTTCAACCCTGTTGACTTCACTGGTTTAACAACCTGATGCATTCATCTATCTCACGGAGCTGTCTGTTAATTTCAGTTTTAACAGATTTCATATCCAGTTTCGAGAGATGAATTCCCTCAGCAAGTTTAGCAATTTTATTCTTTTCTTCTAAGATTTCTATGCTTTGTTGCTTTTCTACTATTTCTTTTTTTAATTTTTCCTTTTCATTTTTAAGTTGATTCACCTCATTTCTTAGCATTTGCAGCTCTTCCATGAGGTAAATCACCTTCAGTTTTATTTCTTGTAAATACTTGTCGTTTTGCCTCGTTAACATCTTAAGCCCTCAGTTTTGCTCCTGCTTCTTTCTCAAATTGTTGAATTAATTTCTTCATACAATCTTCAATTTCCTGATCAGTTAAAGTTTTATTGTCGTCTTGTAAAATAAAACTTAATGCATACGATTTTTTACCTTTTTCTATTTTATCACCTTGGTAGAAATCGAAAATATTTACATTTTTCAATAAGTTACCTGCCGATTTTTTAGCAATTTTCTCCAAATCTCTGTAAGCAACCTGCTCATCTAACAATAAAGCCAAATCTCTTCTTACAGCAGGATATATCGAAACAGCTTTTAACTTAAACTTATTCTCTTTTGCCAAAATTAACCAGGTAGTCCAGTCAATTTCTGCAAACCAAACGTTTTTCTCTACATCAAACTTCTTTGTTTTGCTTGATGGAATATTACCTAAAATAACAACAGTTTTGTTTTTTATGCTGATTTCAGCCGCGTTTTCTAAACTAGCTTCTTCAGGATATTTCCATTCCCATTTTTCAAATCCACTTAACTCAAGTAATTGTTCTATCACTTGTTTTAATTGATAATATCCAAATTCATCAGTTTGTGTATTCCACGATTCCGGTTGCTTTCTACCATGAGATGCCAATATCAAATGCTTCTTCTCTATATAAGAACTCAATTGATTTTCATCACCCTGTTTTGAATATGTTTTACCGAATTCAAAAAACCTCAAATCACTTTGTTTCCTATTATTATTGTATTGAATAGCTTCTAAAGTGCTGTTCATCATGTTTAATCGCATGATGTCTAAATCACTGCTTAAAGGATTTTTCAAATAAACTGCAGCCTTTAATTCATCCTCAGTATAATACGAACTTTTTGTAAGAGAGTTAGTTGCGATTTCTAAAAAGCCATTTGAACTTAAAAATACTGCAAGTTTGTTTTTTAGTTTTAAACCAAATTCATCTTCACTAAAACTCATGCTCGATTTAATGCTGGTTCCCATTTCAATATTATTCAAGCCATAAATCCTAAGAATTTCCTCAGTAATATCAGCTTGTCTGGTTACATCAGGTCTGTATGCCGGAACTTCTAATTCAAGTTCATTTCCTGAATCTGAAAGAATTTTTATTTCAAGTCGATTTAATATTTCAAGAATTCTCTCTTTAGAGATTTCTTGTCCGATTAATTGATTTGATTTAGCAATATTGAAATTGATTCTGGCAGGATTTATCTTTTCAGCATAAACATCAATGATTTCAGAAATTTCTCCACCACCAATTTCTGTAATTAGTTTAGCTGCCCATTCAGCAGCAAAAATGGTGATTTCAGGGTCTGTTCCTCTTTCAAACCTGAAACTTGCATCTGTATTTAATGCATGTGACTTAGCGCTTTTTCTAGTATAACTACCGCTGAAGTATGCACTTTCTATGAAAATATTTGTGGTTGTGTTTTCAATTCCTGAATCCTTTCCACCAAAAACACCTGCTAAAGCTAAATTTTGTTTTGTATCTGCAATCATGCATTCATGTCCTTGCAGTTTTCTTTCTACACCATCAAGTGTTACAAATGTTTCTCCGGCATTTGCTTGTCTAACAATGATTTTATTTCCTGAGATTTTATCAGCATCAAAAGCATGCAAAGGTTGACCAATGCTGTGTAATACGTAATTGGTAACATCAACAACATGATTGATTGGCTTTAAGCCTAAAACAGATAATCTGTTTTTTAACCAATCAGGCGATTCTTTAACACTTATGCCAGAAACCGATAATCCTGAATATCTTTTGCAAGCTTCAGTGTATTGAATTTCTACTTCAATCTTACAGGCTTTTCTGTTTGATTCCAGTTGAAATTCAGGCTTAATAATTTTTGCACCTGTTAAAGCGTGTAGGTCTCTTGCAACACCTAAATGACTAGCTGCATCACCTCTATTGGCAGTTAAACCAATTTCGATTAAATAATCACTGTAAACAGGAAAATACTTATTTGCATTTGCACCAACTTCATAGTCATTTGGTAAAACCAAAATGCCATCATGACTTTCACCAAGACTTAATTCATCCTCAGCACAAATCATTCCTTCACTAACTTCACCTCTGATTTTGGCTTTTTTGATTTCAAATGGCTCTCCTTTACTTGGATGTACTGTAGAACCAACAGTTGCAACCAAAACTTTCTGTCCGGCAGCCACATTTGGTGCTCCACAAACAATTTGTTTTGGTTCAGGTAAACCAATATCAACCAAACAAACACTCAGTTTATCTGCATTAGGATGTTGTTTTCTTTCTAAAACGTGTCCAATAACAATACCATCCAATCCTCCCGGAATACTATAAAATGAAGAAATATCTTCCACTTCCAATCCTGAACCTGTAAGCAATTTGTCTGTTTCTTCCGGCGTAATGGAAAGGTCAATAAATTCTTTTAACCAATTGTAACTTATTTTCATATCTAATTAAAACTTGGCGAAAATAAGCAAAACTTCATGTTTGCCCCTTGTTTTGTGGAAATCCTATGGTAATTGGCCTACTTTTTTTGATTTACTTTGCATAATCATGAAAAAAACGCTCATAATTGGTGCCAGTTCAAAACCCGATAGGTATTCTTATAAAGCAGAAATGATGTTAAGAGCTCACGGACATGAAACATTTTTGTTTGGAAAGCAAAATGGTGCTGTTGAAGGAAAAGAAATTAGCAAAGAATGGCCAATTTCAAACGATTTTGATACAGTTACTATGTATGTAAATCCGGGTTTACAAACAGAAATGGAAGAAGCTATCATCAAACTAAAACCCAAAAGAGTTGTTTTTAATCCGGGAACCGAAAATCCAAGATTCGAAAGTCGTTTGGAATCTAATGGAATCCAGGCTTTAGAAGCTTGTACCTTGGTCCTTTTAAGTACGAAACAATATTAAAGTCTAATGAAAAATATATTTAAATTCTCATTTCTGTTTGTTGCTGTATTAACAATATTTGCTTGTCAATCACCTAAAGAAAAAGCTTTAAAATCAATTAAAGATTTAGAAGCAGGTGACAGTGCATTTAGTGATGAATTGATTCAAAAATTGAAAACGGCTTATGTCGATTTTGCTACAAAATATCCTGATGACCAACAAAGTGCAGAGTTTTTGTTTAAAGCAGCACAAAAGGGAATTTATTTAGATCAACCAAAAGAATCTGTTGAGTTTTTAGACAGATTGGTGAAAGATTATCCATCATCTCCAATGGTTGAAGAAGCTATGTTTTTATCAGCTTATACTTTAGAAAATAATATCCAGGATTATCCTGCAGCAAAAGCTAGGTACGAGCAATTTTTAGTAAAATATCCCAAAGGAGAATTAGCTGATGATGCCAAGTTTTCTATGGAACACATGGGCGAAAGTGCCGATGAATTGCTGGAAGACAAAGAATAGGTAAAATTCCTTTCGGAGTATTATTCTTTAATTTTTAGCTTCAATTTTAGTTTTCCGTAATCAATAATGGCTTTGGTTTTCATTAGAATATCACTGCCAAGAATTCCCTGTATTTGCGGGATTCCTGCTGCCTGATAAGCCATATTTACATGTGAAATATCTAAAATAGCTATTTCAGGATTCTTTAATTTTATTTCTCCAATACTCAAACTACTTAAGTTAAATAAGCTGGTTTCAACTTTATCTGCACCCAATCCTACAGATTCTGTTTTATGTATTTCATTCTTTTTCCCTGAAATTTCAGCTATTTGCTCCAAATCAAATACAGTTTTTGATGCTCCTGTGTCGAGCAAAAGTCTTACTTTTTTTCTTCCTGCTTTTGCTGTTATAAAAAGATGGTAGTTTTCTTCTTCAATTTCGATTGCTTCGATATCAATTTCTACTTTTTTAGACATTATTTTTTTTTGGCAAGGTACAAAAGCTTCCAACAGTTTTCAACGCGACATTTTTCTAACACGAATATTTTTCATGACCAAAGCCATTGTAAATACAAGGCTTAAGCACTATTCACAAGTATGTGGATAACCCATGTTAATATACACAAGTGGGGAAAAGTGGTGAAAAGTGGAAAAATGTAACTACTTTTACACTGCAAATGCTATAGCTCAATAATGACGCAGCTTCACGGAGAATATGAATGTAAAATGGATGCCAAGGGACGGTTAATGATACCGTCTGCCTTGAAAAAGCAGCTTCCCAAAGAGGCCGCTGATTCCTTTTTCATTAACCGTGGTTTCGAAAAGTGTTGTGTGCTTTATCCAAGTAATGAATGGCAAAGCATTGCTGAGGAAATCAATAAGCTGAGTGATTATATCCAGAAAGAAAGAACCTTTAAACGTTATTTTTTAAGAGGTGCTTCTAAATTAGATATGGATAATGCTTCTCGTGTTTTGTTACCAAAATCACTTCAGGAATATGCAAATCTTGAAGGTGATTTGATTTTACTGGCTTATGGTAACAAAATTGAAATCTGGAATAAAGCTGAGTACGAAAAAATGTTGGATGAAGAGCCATCAGATTTCAGTGCATTGGCAGAAGAAGTAATGAGTAATAGAAAAAAGGAGGGCAATGATGGAAAATAAATACCATGCTCCTGTAATGCTTTCTGAATGTTTGGATGGTTTAGCTATTCAAAAAGATGGCGTTTATGTTGATGTTACTTTTGGTGGTGGTGGACATTCAAAAGCAATCTTAAATCTATTAGGAAAAAAAGGGACTTTAGTTGCTTTTGATCAGGATGAAGATGCCAAGAACAATTTACCTCAGGATGATAGATTGGTTTTCATCGACCAGAATTTTGAATTCATGGAAAACCATCTTTTGTACCAGAATTGTGCACCGGTAAATGGAATACTTGCTGATTTAGGTGTTTCATCACATCAGTTTGATGAAGCAGGAAGAGGTTTCTCTTTTAGGTTTGATGAAGCTGAACTCGATATGAGAATGAATGCTCAAACCGGAATGAATGCAGCTGATATTCTTAATGATTATAAAGAGGAAAATTTAGCTAATCTCTTCTATTTATATGGTGAATTAAAAAACTCACGAGCCTTGGCTTCTGCTATTGTTGCTTATAGAAGTCAGCAAAAAATCACTAAGGTGATTCATATCAAAGAAGCGCTTAAAAGATATACGCCAAAGTTCGGTGACTACAAATTTTTTGCTCAGGTATTTCAGGCTTTAAGAATAGAAGTAAACCGTGAAATGGAAGTTTTGAGAAGTTTTCTTGAGCAAAGTGCAAAGGTTTTAGCTCCGGGAGGAAAACTGGTTGTAATGAGTTATCACTCGCTTGAGGACAGATTGGTGAAAAACTTTATGGCTACAGGAAATTTTGAAGGTGAAGCCATAAAAGATTTCTACGGAAATCTAATTCGTCCTTTTGAACAAGAAAGCAGAAAAGTAATTACAGCTTCTGATGAGGAATTACAAAGAAATCCACGTTCAAGAAGCGCAAAATTAAGGATTGCAGAAAAAGCTTTGATTGGATAAGGATGAATAGAATTGTTGAAGAAAAGGAAGAACAAAAAGTACCTGATAAAGAATCAGTAAAATTCACCGAAAGGATGAAAAAATTTGCTGATTTCGATTTCAGTTTAAATAGAGCCCAGCTGTCAAAACAAGCTCCATTTTTAGCTTATGTTTTCTTATTGGTTGTATTGTTTATTTATAATAGTCATACCGCCGAAAAAACCATTCGCAGAACCAATAAACTTAATAATGAAGTAAAAGATTTAAGAAGTGAATATATAACTGTACTGAGTGAATTGATGGGTGAAAGCAGACAAAGTTCAGTTGCAAAAAGATTAGAAAAAACAGGAATAAAAGAATTAAAAACACCTCCAAGTAAAATTACCTATAGTGGCAACTAGTACAAATACCAATACAAGAAAAGCAATACTCATACGCACGGGCGTAGTGTTTGCCTGTATGTTCTTGTTTGGAACTGTAATTGTTGCTTACCTGTTTAAAATTCAGGTTAAAGAAGGTCCTCAATGGATTGCTTTAGCAGAAAGTTTGAGTACAAAAGAGGTAAATCTTGAACCTGTTCGTGGTAATATCTTTGATTGTAATGGTAATTTATTAGCGACTTCAGTTCCAATTTATGATGTGAGAATTGACGGTAAAGCAACCGGATTTACCAAAAATGAAAACCTGGAAAATGATTTAGATTCTCTTGCTATTTGTATGGCTGCAGAGTTCAAGGATAAAAGCGCAAGAGCTTACGAAGATTTATTCAAAAAAATTACCAAAACCGGTAACAGATACTATTTATTAAAGAATAAAATCAGCTTTCGCCAAATGCAAAACCTAAGTAAGTTTCCTATTTTTAGAATGGGTAAATACAAAGGTGGTTTGCTTGTTACCGAAAGAACTAAAAGAGAAAAACCATTTGGATACTTAGCTGAAAGAACAATAGGTTTCCGTCAGGCACTTGATGCTGATGAATCCAATGTGATTAAAGTTGGATTAGAAGGAAGCTTTGATAAATATCTTGGAGGCAAACGTGGTAAACAAATCATGCAAAGAATTGCCGGTGGTACTTATATTCCAATCAACGATGAAAGTACCATTGATGCACAACAAGGAAAAGATATTTATACAACCATTGATATCAATTTACAGGATGTAGCTGAAAATTCATTGATGAATACTTTGGTTGAAAATGATGCTGAATGGGGAACTGCTATTTTAATGGAAGTTGCTACAGGAGAAATTAAAGCCATGGCAAACTTAAGCCGCGTTTCAGAAGGAAAGTATACTGAAAAATTCAACTATGCCATTGGTGAAAGAATGGAGCCGGGTTCAACTATGAAATTAGTTTCAATGATGGCTTTATTGGAAGATGGTCATGTAAAACCAACAGACCATGTTGATGCTGAAAACGGAGAAAAATTGTTCTGTAGCTCTACCATGCGCGATTCTCATTTAGGTACTGGTGTGGTTAGTATGCAAGAAGCTTTTGAGCATTCATCAAATGTTGCTTTCGGCAAACAAGTCAATCGCTTTTATCAAAGAAATCCGCAACAGTTTTACAACCATCTTGAAAAGATTAATTTAACAAAGAAATTAAACTTACAATTAAGCGGTGAACCTAATCCATATGTAAGAAAGCCAAATGATCCGGAATGGTCGTGTACTACTTTACCATGGATGAGTATTGGCTATGAAGTATTGTTTACGCCATTGCAGGTTTTAAGCATTTATAATGCAGTTGCCAATAACGGTAAATTAATGCAACCTTTATTGGTTAAATCGGTTTCAAATGCCGGTTCATTGGTTAAAGATTATCCTTCTAAAGTTCTTGTTGAAAAAGTTTGTTCAGAGCAAACAGCAAAACAATTACGTCTGATGATGGAAGGTGTTGTTCTTAGAGGAACAGCGAGTTCTTTAAAGAGTGATTTTTATTCGTATGCCGGTAAAACCGGAACAGCAGTAATTGCTAAAGGAAAACAAGGTTATTCAGGTGGAGTTGGTAAAATATATAGAGCTTCTTTTTGTGGCTATTTTCCTGCAGACCAACCAAGGTATTCTTGTTTTGTTTTGATTAGTGAACCTCGTAAAGAGAACTATTATGCTGCTAAAGTTGCATTACCTGTATTCAAAGAAATTGCAGATAAAGTTTATGCTACTTCATTGAATTTGCACAAAGAACTTAAATATGCAGCTCATTATACAATTAATGATTTGCCTCAATCGAATAAAGCTTATACAGATGATTTGAAATTAGTTTTAAATCAAATTGGTATTTCAAACCATTTACATAATGATTCAATTACTGAAGAAGAAAGTATCTGGGCAAAAGCTGAAATTCAAGATAAATCAGTAGCTATTCAACCGCTTCTTCATAATAAAGGTTTTGTTCCTGATGTAAAAGGTATGGGACTTAGAGATGCAATTTATCTTTTAGAAAGCAAAGGGTTAACTGTAAGAGTAAAAGGAGTTGGAAAAGTAGTTAGACAATCTGTTACACCTGGAACTCCGCTTGGTTTAGTTAAAGTAATTCAAATTCAATTGGGCAAAGCATGAAAAATTTAAACGAACTTATTTCTGTCATGATGCCTGTTTCTGTAACAGGAAATGTTGAGCAAAATATCAACTTACTTTGTTATGATTCAAGAATTGCAAAAGCAGACTCTTTGTTTTTCGCTATCAAAGGCACAAATGTTGATGGACATGATTTCATTCAATCAGTTATTGATAATGGATGTAAAGCAATTGTTATTGATCGTGAAATTTCAATAGTTAACGATACAATAACTTTTATACAAGTTAAGGATAGTTCTGCTGCAATGGCCTTGGCTGCTAATTGTTTCTACGATGAGCCATCTAAGAAATTGAAACTGGTGGCTGTTACGGGTACCAACGGTAAAACTACAGTTGCTACTTTATTATTTAGTTTGTTCCGTTCATTTGGACATCATGTTGGTTTATTATCAACTGTACAAAATCAAATTGATGAAACCGTAATTCCAAGCACACATACCACTCCTGATTCTATTAGAGTTAATGAGTTATTGTCTCAAATGATTGATGCCGGATGTGAGTATTGTTTTATGGAAGCCAGTTCACATGCAATTCAACAAGATAGAATCAAAGCACTACATTTTGCAGGTGTATGTTTTACCAATATCACTCACGATCATTTAGATTATCATTTAACATTTGATAATTACTTAAAAGCAAAAAAGAAGTTGTTTGATGATGTAAATGATGATGCATTTGCTTTGGTTAATAAGGATGATAAAAATGGTATGGTGATGTTACAAAATACCAAAGCATCAAGATATTCTTATGGCATCAAAAATATGGCCGACTTTAAAGCTCGTGTAATTGAACATGATTTCAATGGCATGTTGTTGAATATTGATGGTGATGAAGCCTGGTTTAGATTGGTTGGACATTTTAATGCCTATAATTTATTAAATGTATATGGAGCTGCATTTCTACTTGGTAAACAAAAGGAAGAAATCATTACTCATTTAAGTTTATTGGGTTCGGTAAAAGGTCGTTTTGATTATTGTCGTTCTTCAAACGGAATTCACGGAATCATAGATTATGCTCATACTCCTGATGCTTTAGAAAACGTGCTAACAACTATCAATGAAATTAGAACAGGAAATGAGGAATTGATTACTGTAGTTGGTTGCGGTGGTAATAGAGATACAACAAAACGTCCGGTAATGGCTGATGTTGCAAGTTCAAAAAGTACCAAAGCAATTTTTACTTCAGACAATCCAAGGAAGGAAAATCCTGAAGTAATTTTAGATGAAATGCAAAAGGGAGTTAAACCTCTTCATTATAAAAGAACATTACGAATTACAGATAGAAAAGAAGCCATCAAAACAGCAGTAAGCATGGCTAAAAAAGGAGATATTATTTTAATAGCAGGAAAGGGACATGAAACTTATCAGGACATAAATGGTGTTAAATATCCTTTTGATGATAAAGCCATCTTGATGGAAATGTTTGAAATTTTTAATGAAAACCAAGCCTAAATCAAACTATAACTATGTTGTATTATTTATTTGATTATTTAAACACCCAATTAAACATTCCCGGAACCGGAATATTTCAATATATTTCATTCCGTGCTGCTATGGCGATTTTGCTGTCGCTTACCATTACTATGATTTTTGGTAAAACATTAATCAATAAGCTAAGAAATCTTCAGGTAAGTGATGAAATCAGAAACCTGGGTCTTGAAGGTGAGCAACAAAAAAAGGGTACACCTACAATGGGTGGTTTAATTATTCTTGCTGCAATTTTATTACCAACTTTATTGTTTGCTCGAATCAATAATGTTTACATTCTTTTGATGTTGGTTTCTACTATTTGGCTTGGTATTGTTGGCTTTTTGGATGATTATATCAAGGTATTTAAAAAGAACAAAGAAGGTTTGGCAGGTAGATTCAAAATTTTGGGTCAGGTTGGTTTGGGTTTTATAGTAGCAACTACTTTGTATTTTAATCAACATGTAAAAACAAAGGAATTTATTAAGGTTTCTGATGTTACTGAAGAATACATTAAGGAGAATAATTTAACTCCAAAATTGATTGATAACCAAATGATGTTGGTAAGAGATCATAAAGCTACTACAACGACAATTCCGTTTTTTAAATCATCTGAATTTGATTATGCTGATTTACTAAAATTTGTTGGTGATAGTTATAAAGACTTTAATTATATCATTTATCTATTGGTTGTTATTTTCATCATTACTGCGGTTTCAAATGGTGCAAATATTACTGATGGTATTGATGGATTGGCTGCAGGAACTTCAGCAATTATAGGTGTGGTTTTAGGCTTGTTTGCTTACCTAAGTGGTAACATAGTTTTCTCTCAGTATTTAAACATCATGTACATTCCTCACTTAGAGGAAATGGTAATTTTCGCAGGAGCTTTTGTGGGTGCCTGTGTTGGCTTTCTTTGGTATAATTCATTTCCGGCTCAGGTTTTTATGGGTGATACAGGAAGTTTGGCTATTGGTGGAATCATTGCTTCTTTTTCAATCATGGTTCGTAAAGAACTATTGATTCCAATTTTATGCGGAATCTTTTTGGTAGAAAATTTATCAGTAATGATTCAGGTTTCATACTTCAAGTACACCAAGAAAAAATATGGTGAAGGACGTAGGATTTTCAAAATGTCACCGCTACATCATCACTACCAGAAAAGTGGATTTCATGAAGCAAAAATTGTTACTCGTTTCTGGATTATAGGAATCATGTTAGCTATTGCAACCATTATAACCTTGAAAGTTAGATAAAATGACTAAGCGCATTGTCATATTAGGAAGCGGAGAAAGCGGAACAGGAGCAGCCATTTTGGCCCTTAAGCAGGGTTATGATGTGTTTGTTTCTGATGCAGGCGCTATTCCCGAAAAATATCGCGTTGAATTAGATCAACATGGTATTTCTTATGAAATGCAACAGCATACACACGAGCTTATTTTAAATGCTGATGAAATCATAAAAAGCCCTGGTATTCCTGAGAAGAATGAGCTGATAAAAACAATCAGAAAACAAGGAATTCATATCATTTCTGAAATTGAATTTGCTGCTCGTTTTACTAAGTCGCCTAAAATTTGTATCACAGGTACAAACGGAAAAACAACCACTACTTCGCTTATTTATCACATGATGAAAAAAGCAGGTTTAAATGTAGCAGTTGGTGGCAATATCGGAATCAGTTTTGCAAGATTGGTTGCTGAAGGCAATTATGATTATTATGTATTAGAAATAAGCAGTTTTCAACTTGATGATATGTATGATTTCAAAGCCGAATGTGCAGTGCTTTGTAATATCACACCCGATCATCTTGATAGATACAATTATGAATTGCAGAATTATGTGAATTCAAAATTTAGAATCCTTCAGAACCAAACAGAAAACGATACTTTCATTTATTGTGCAGATGATGAACTAACCATGAATCATCTGAAAACAATTCAAGTGAAAGCTAAGTGTTTTCCATTTTCACATGATGTGGAACAAGTGCCTGGGGCATTTATAAAAGAGGGACAACTTATCGTAGACATTAACAACGAAAAAATTAATCAATTTACCATGTATACTTCAGATTTAGCTTTAAGAGGCAGACACAATGCCTACAATTCAATGGCAGCCGGAATTACCGGAAGCGTTTTTCACATCAGAAAAGACATTATCCGTGAAAGTTTCATGGATTTCCAAAATGTAGAACACAGATTGGAAAAAGTTGCAACCATTAGAAACGTTGAGTATATCAATGATTCTAAAGCTACCAATGTAAATTCATCTTGGTTTGCTTTAGAAAGCATGGATAAGCCTACAATCTGGATTGCAGGTGGTGTTGATAAAGGAAATGAATATGCAATGCTTCAGGAATTGGTGCGCGAAAAGGTTAGAATTTTAATTTGTATGGGTTTGGATAATTCCAGATTACATGAAGCTTTTGGTGGTGTTGTTGATTTGATTATCAATACCAGCAGTGCTCAGGAAGCCGTTCATGTTGCATCAAAAATGTCTAAACCAGGTGAAGCAGTATTACTTTCTCCAGCTTGTGCAAGTTTCGATTTGTTTAAAAACTACGAAGACAGAGGTCGTCAATTTAAAGCTGCTGTTAAACAGTTATAATTATGTTATCCAGACTTCTGAATATCGATAAAATCAAGCCGCAAGGTGATCCTGTAATGTGGATTATCATTGTGCTGTTATCGGTATGGGGTTTGGTAGCGGTATATTCTTCTACCGGCGCACTGGCTTATGCAAAACATGGAGGCAGTGCAGAGGTGTATTTCTTTCAACAGTTTGCATACCTGGCAATTGGTTTTTATGTCATGCTTTTTATCCATAGCATTCACTATAAAATGTTTATGAAGGTTGCAAAGCTGGTTCTTTATATATCCTATGTTTTGCTTGTATTAACACTGTTTGTTGGTGCAGAAATCAATGATGCTCAGCGTTGGTTAAAGATTCCATTTATTGGTATCACATTCCAAACATCTGAAGTAGCTAAAGTAGCATTGATTATGTACATAGCCAGTGAGCTTGCTAAAAAACAAGATGATATTAAAGATTTCAAAAAGGGTTTTCTTCCAATTCTAATTCATGTTGGTGTAACCTGTTTACTAATTGCTCCCAATAACTTATCTACGGCACTTGTTTTAGCTGCCACTTGTATAGTTGTTATGTTTATTGGAAGAGCAAGTGTTAAACATATTCTCATGGTTGGGGCTCCAATTATAATTGCATTGGGTTTACTTGCTTTAATTGTTGCCAATACCGATGATAAATATTTGAAGCCTTTCGGACGTTTGCTTACATGGAAGCACCGTATCGAAAATTATTCAAATCCGGTTAAAGACCGTGATGTTACTTATCAAAATGATCATGCAAAAATTGCTATAGCCAGCGGAAGTTGGACAGGTAAAGGTCCCGGACAAAGTACTGAAAGGAATTTTCTCCCAGAAGCTTTTTCGGATTTTATTTATGCAATTATTGTTGAAGAATATGGCATGGCCGGTGGTGTTATTATGTTGGGTTTGTATCTTCTTTTTATGTTTCGCGCACTGCGAATTATTTTTATAAGTCCCAAAGCTTTTGGTGCTTTGGTTGCTGTTGGATTGTCGTTTACATTGGTTATGCAGGCTTTGATTAATATGGCGGTTGCAGTTAATTTATTCCCTGTAACCGGACTAACATTACCTCTTGTTAGTAAAGGAGGTACATCTATTATCATTACAAGTTTTGCTTTTGGAATGATAATGAGTGTGAGTCGACATGTTGAAAAAGATGAACCTGAAACTGCTCCTCAGGCAGCTTAATTTTTTTGAATCATGAATGAAAAATTAAAAGTATTAATCAGCGGTGGCGGAACAGGTGGACATATTTATCCAGCCATTGCAGTTGCTCAAGCTATTGAAAAGAAATTAAATGGTAATGTTGAATTTCTTTTTGTAGGTGCTTCTGATAGAATGGAAATGGAAAAAGTTCCAAAAGCCGGTTACAAAATTGAAGGCTTATGGATTAGTGGTTTTCAAAGAAGTTTAAGCTTCAAAAACCTTATGTTTCCTTTTAAAGTAATAAGTGCTGTATTAAAATCAAGAGGAATTATAGGTCGTTTTAAACCTGAATTAGCTATTGGTTTTGGGGGATATGCTAGCGGAGCAAGTATGTGGGCTGCAGGTTCCAAATCAATTCCGGTTTTAATTCATGAACAGAATTCTTTTGCAGGTATCACCAATAAAATCCTAAAATCAAAAGCAAGCAAAATTTGTGTTGCTTACGACAATATGGATAGGTTTTTTCCTGCTGATAAAATTATTAAAACAGGGAATCCGGTTCGTGCTGATATCTGTGATCCAAGCGATAAAAGAAGCAAAGCGTTTTCGTTTTTTAAATTAGATTCAAATAAAAAAACAGTTTTAATTATAGGTGGAAGTTTAGGTGCAAGAACTATCAATCAGGCATTGAATGCAGGTTGGGAACAACTGGTAAATGCAGGCTATAATGTTATTTGGCAAAAGGGAAATAATTTCCCTTCGGCAGACGGATTACAACATCAAAATTTAGTAGTAAGAAATTTTATTTACGAAATGGATTTGGCTTATGCCGCTGCAGATGTGGTTATTTCAAGAGCCGGTGCTTTGTCGATTGCAGAATTGGCAATCGTTAAAAAGCCTGTAATTTTAGTTCCTTCTCCTAATGTTTCCGAAGATCATCAAACAAAAAATGCGATGGCTTTGGTTGATAAAAATGCTGCTATTTTGGTTAAGGATGCTGATGCAGCTCAATCTTTAATTAATGAAACCCTTGCTTTATTAAATGATGTTAGTTTACAATCAAAACTTCAAAATGAAATAAGCCATTTTGCAATTCATAATGCAGCTGAACTTATAGCAAATGAGGCTTTAGCTTTAATAGGAAAATAATATGAGCAGTATTGAAATGGATTTCAGTTTAATTAAAAAAGTATATTTCCTTGGTATAGGTGGCATTGGTATGAGTGCGATTGCCAGGTATTTTAATCATGCAAAAATTCCTGTTTATGGTTACGATAAAACATCAACTGTTTTAACTAAACAACTTGAGGCAGAAGGTGTGCAAGTACATTATGCTGATGATGTGAATTATGTGCAATCACTAAATTTAAGTCCTAATGATACTTTAGTTGTATTAACTCCTGCTATTCCAAAAGACCATGGAGAATGGGCCTGGTTAAAAGAAAATGGATTTAATATTCTAAAACGTTCACAGGTTTTGGGAGTTTTAAGTAGTTCTTTTAAAACAGCTGGTGTAGCAGGTACGCATGGCAAAACAACAACATCAACCATGTTAGCACATTTACTTAAACAAAGTAAGGTTGATTGTTCCGCATTTCTGGGCGGTATTTCCAGTAATTATCAAAGTAATTTATTGCTTCCATCAATAGATGTTTCTCAAAATTCATGGTTGGTAGTAGAAGCCGATGAGTTCGATCGTTCTTTTTTAACGCTTCACCCATCGGTTTCTATCATCACTTCAACAGATGCAGATCATTTAGATATTTATGGTGAGCACAGTGCATTGAAAGATTCATTTTTGGCCTATGCAAATCGTTTAGTACACGGTGGAAGTATTTATGTGAAATACGGACTCGATTTGGTTCAGGAATTAAAAGGGAATGTGTATACTTATGGTTTGAATGAAAATGCTGATGTGTTTGCGTTTAATATCAGAATCAATGGTGATGAACATATTTATGATTTAAACTATAAAGGACAAGTTATAATTGATATCAATTTAGGAATACCCGGTTTACATAATATCGAAAATTCTGTAGCAGCCTCAGCAGTTGCATTGGAGTTGGGGGTAAGTGAAGATGAATTAAAATCAGCATTAAACAGTTTTAAAGGCGTTAAACGCAGATTTGAATACATTATCAAACAAAAAAATCAAGTGTTTATTGATGATTACGCGCATCATCCTGAAGAACTAAGAGCAATTTTAGGTTCAGTTAAAAGAATGTATCCTGATAAAAAATTAGTTGCTGCTTTTCAACCACATTTATTTACCAGAACAAGAGATTTTGCAGATGGATTTGCAGAGACGCTTTCAATGGCAGATGAGTTGTACCTATTGGATATTTATCCTGCAAGGGAATTGCCTATTGAAGGTGTGAATTCACAAATGATTTTAGATAAAATGAGTTCGAGTAATAAACATTTAATTTCTAAACAGGATTTGGTAAAAACAATTGTTGAGCAAAAGCCTGAATTGTTTTTGATTTTAGGAGCAGGTGATATTGATACTTTAGTTGAACCAATAAAAGTAGGATTGTTAGCAGGTGGATAAACCTAAACCAAATATCAAAATTGCTTTCAAAAGAATTGCTTTGCTTTTGTTTTGGCTCAGTATGCTGGGTGGAACATTGCTTGCTTTGGCGTTTGGGTTTAGGATGGAGGATGAATTGACTTGTAAAGAAGTTTTTGTGGGAATTTATCCGAATGATGTACATTTTTATAACCGTCAAAGAGTTTTGGAAACGGTTAAAAAAGGTATCGATAATGAAGATAAATTAATTGGAATGTCGTTTAATGAAATTAACACATCGAGATTAGAGAAATCATTAAACAAGCAAAATTGGACGGAGAAGGCGCATGTTTACTCAGATATGAAGGGAAATCTTAATATCAAAGTTTTTCAAAGGGTGCCACTTTTCAGGGTTTTAAGGTTTGATGGCACTCAGTTTTATGTAGATAAATATGGAGTGAAATTCCCTGTCAGTGAGCATTATACGGCAAGAGTCATTATGGCAAATGGAAATATTTTCGAAAGATTGGAAAAAGGAGATTCACTGTACTCTTTTGTAGGAAATGAACTGTTCAAAGTAGCCTCTTTTGTTGATAACGATGCTTTCCTAAAAGCATTCATTGAACAGATATTTGTAAGAGCCGATAATGAACTTGTACTGGTCCCGAAAATTGGAAAGCAAATCATCATTTTTGGAAACTCCGAAAACCTGGAGGAGAAGTTTAATAAACTAAAAGTGTTCTATAAAGAAGGCCTCAATTTAATTGGCTGGAGTAAGTATAGTAGCATCGATGTTCGTTTTAAATCTCAGGTAATTTGTAAAAAATAAAAAGGCATACTATGTCAAACGAGTTGAAAATTGTTGTAGGATTAGATATTGGTACCACAAAGGTTTGCGCTATTGTTGGTACTAGAAATGAGCATGGTAAGCTCGAGGTTTTGGCAATGGGTAAAGCCGAGAGTTTAGGTGTGATTCGTGGTGAAGTTAGAAATATTGAAAAGACAGTAAAAGCAATTACTGAGGCTATGGAGAAGGCGAAGTCTTCTCTGGTAAAAAGTAATGCCAATATAAAAGTTGAAGTAAATAGCGTTCATGTTGGTATTGCCGGTCAGCATATTAAAAGTTTACAGCATAAAAATAGTATCAGCAGAGCAAATACAGATTCAGAAATTAGTCGTGAAGATGTTGAACGCTTAATAAAAGATACTTATAACTTGGCTTTGCCTCCGGGTGATGATATCATTCACGTTCTTCCTCAGGAATATACAGTTGACGATATTGGTGATGTTATCGATCCAATTGGAATGTCGGGCATTCGACTTTCTTCTAATTTCCACATTATCACAGGTAATGTTGATGCCATTAAAAATATTTACAAAAGTGTAGAAAGAGCTGGTTTTAATGTGGCTGATTTGATTCTTGAACCTCTTTCATCTGCAGAAGCTGTTTTAGCTCCTGAAGAGATGGAAGCCGGGGTTTGTTTGGTGGATATTGGTGGTGGAACTACAGATATTGCCATTTTCAAAAAAGGGATTATTCGTCATACGGCCGTTATTCCTTTTGGTGGTAAAGTAATTACTAAAGATATTGAAGAGGGTTGTAATGTTTTAAATAACCAGGCTGAGGCTTTAAAACTGAGATTTGGTTCTGCATTGGCTGATGAAAATAAAGAAAATGAAATTGTAAGTATTCCTAGTTTTCATGGTCGCCCTCCAAAAGAAGTTTCTGTTAAAAATTTAGCTCATGTAATTCAGGCTAGGGTTGAAGAAATTTTTGAAGCAGTTCTTTATGAAATTAAAAGTTCAGGCTTAGAGAAAAAATTAAATGCAGGTATCGTTATTACAGGTGGTGGTTCTCAATTAAAACACCTTGATAAATTAGCTGAATTCGTTACGGGTATCGATACCAGAATTGGCTTTGCAAATGAGCATTTGGGTAAATCGGAAATTGAAGATATTAAAAGTCCGGTGTTTGCAACAGGTGTTGGTTTAATGATTAAGGGTTTTAAGTCGATGGATGATTCTGACCTTAGCAAAATTGGGAAAGCTATGGAAAAGAAAGAAGATAAGGCGCCCGAGCAAAGTGGTGGTTTTCTTAAAAAATTAATTGAAAAAGGTTCGAAGTGGTTATATGAGGATGGTGATTTAAAAGATTTTTAGAACCGAATTGTTTGTAGAATAATAGCAGAATATGGAAAGTACATTTAAGTTTAACATGCCAAGAGAGAAATCATCTATCATTAAAGTGTTAGGTGTGGGCGGAGGCGGTGGTAATGCCGTAAACTATATGTTTTCTCAAGGTATTAAAGGAGTAGATTTTATCATTTGTAATACCGATTTACAGGTATTGGAAGCGAGTCCTATTCCAAATAAAATACAGTTAGGTGCAAGTCTAACAAATGGTTTAGGTGCCGGTGCAAATCCTGAGATTGGTAAACAATCTGCAATGGAGGCAATCGAGGATATCATTGAAACTTTGGGTGTAAATACCAAAATGCTTTTTATTACTGCCGGAATGGGCGGTGGTACAGGTACAGGTGCTGCTCCTATTATTGCTAAAACTGCACGTGAATTAGATATTTTAACAGTTGGTATTGTTACAACTCCTTTTTCTTTTGAAGGAAAAAGAAGGAAAGAATATGCAATTGAAGGTATTGAAGCTTTGAAGCGTTCTGTTGATTGCTTACTTGTAATCAGTAATGATAAAATCAAAGATATGTATGGCAATTTGCCAATGAGTCAGGCTTTTTCTCATGCAAATGAAATTTTAAATACTGCTGCAAAGGGTATAGCTGAGGTAATTACATATCCTGGTGAAATTAACGTGGATTTTGAAGACGTTAAAACTGTTATGAAGGCAAGTGGTGTTGCTCTAATGGGTTCTGCGGTGGCAAGCGGTGAATCTAGAGCCATTGATGCTGTGATGTCGGCATTAACTTCTCCTTTATTGAATGATAACAGAATTACAGGTGCTAAAAACATCTTGTTAAACTTAAGTTCTGCTCCTGGTAAACATGAATTACTGATGAGTGAATTCGAAGAGATTTCTAACTATATTCAGGAAGAAAGTGGATTCTCTGCTGAAATGATTATTGGTACTTCTTATGATGACAATTTAGGTGATGCAGTAGCTGTAACTATTATTGCAACCGGTTTCGAAAGCGGACCTAAAGAAAATAAAATTATTATTGGTCAAGTTGAAACTAAAGCTGTAACTCCTCCACCGGCTCCTGTTGAACCAAGTCCGGTTCCGGTAATTAATCAGGTTGTTGAACAACCAAAGGCGAAGGAGGAAACGCCAATTCGCCATTTTTTAGAGTCTGATTCGGTTCCTGTACCAGTTGAAAACAAACAAAGTAATGAGATTGATTTAAGTATGCGAATTGAAGCAGAAGAAGAATCAGAAGTGTTTGAAGTGGAGCCGGATCTAAATATGTCAGCTAAAAAAGAGGAGCCTGTTCTTAGGCAAAATCCCTCCTTACTCGATTTTCACACCAATCCCTTATTTGAAGACCCTGAGAAAAAAATTGAAAGACAAATTCTCAGAATAAAAGAATTGAAGGATTTAAATGTAACATTAAATACAAGTCAGGGTGTTCGTGATTTAGAAAAAGAACCTGCTTATAAACGTAAGCAGAAAAAGCTTGAAGATGTTCCACATTCATCTTCAACTCAAGTATCTAAACTGAGTTTGTTTGATGATGGTTCAGGAAGACCGGAAATTAAAAGTAACAATACATTCCTACATGACAATGTAGATTAAAAAAAGGGGTTCATTGAGCCCCTTTTTTATTATAGATTTGTGGTACTATGAAAATTTCTAAAGCCTACCAAAAAGATGTATTCTGTTTAGAAGGAGATTGGAGCAAAAATCTCATCAAACAAAACAGTATAATGGCCGCTTTGGCATTCTTAAAGCAAAATAGGGATATCGATTTTATACACAGACATTGCGGTACAAGAGAGAATCTTGAATATTACCTCAAACAATGGCAACTTAAAAGATACTCTCAATATTCAATTTTATACCTGGCTTTTCATGGAAAACCAAACGAAATCCTTATCAACAAACAAGCAATTAATCTTGATGAATTAGCCGAAATGATGGGAACGGAATGTTATGATAGAATCATTCATTTTGGCTCTTGTCAAACCCTTAATACTGATACACGCCATGTAAAGCGTTTTCTCCGAAAAACCAATGCATTGGCAGTATGCGGATTCGAAAAGGAATTACAGTTCGTTGAAAGCTCTGTATTCGATATCCTTTTAATAGATATGTTTCAGGAATTTAAAGACGTAAGAAAAGTGGCTAGTAATTTAAGGTCTGATTATGGCTCACTTGTAAGAAAACTAGAGTTTAAACTAGTTCATCTGTAAGGTTTTGATTGCCTGTATTTCTTTAATAGCCCAGGTATCAAAAGGTTCTTTCGCCCAGATAGTATGAATTCCTGCCTCTTGAGCTCCTTTTATATTGATTTTACTATCATCTATAAAAACAGTTTCAAATCCTTTTAATCCAGCATCCTTCATTAACATGTGAAACGAATCCGGATTTGGTTTCCTTAATCCCATTTCATAGGAAAGATAAATTTTATCAAACATACCACTGAATACTCCGCTTCCTAAATGTTCATCGGTATATTTAAAAATCTCATCCATGTGAATGGTATTGGTATTGCTAAATAAAAAGATTTTGTAGTTACTTTTTAATGAGTTGATTAAATCTACCCTATGTTTAGGTAAATCCAATAACATGGCATTCCAAGCATGTAATATTTGTGAAGTTTCAACGCTTCCTTTTAATGCCGATTTTAAAAAATGTATAAAATAATCTGCATCTACTTTTCCGGTTTCAAAATCTTTAAAAACAGTTGATTGTGCATTCAAATCATCTAAATCAGCTCCCAGTTTTTTAAAAGCCCTAAAAGTTCTTTCCTGGTCTAGATTTAAAATGACACCGCCTAAATCGAAAATAATATTTTTAATCATTTGATAGTAAATTTACAATATTGATTGTAACAATCGACTTAGTATTTTGTTTAACGGAGGCTAATTGTACTACCTTGATTTTCTTCTGGTAATATATTCTTTGTTTTCTTTTAAAGCTTTAATGTGTTCTGCTTGCGATTCTGTCAGACGTTTTAAATACTCTATTTCTTGCTCCAGATTTTTTATTCTATCTGTAGATTCTTTATTGACGTAGGTATGCAGTGGGTCGTAGGCCGGGTCTGTAAGTTCATCAATATCTAAACCCAAAACTTCACAAATTTTTTGTAAGGTATAAAATCCTGCTTTTCCTGTTTGCTCAATGCTGGATACTAAAGCTCTGGTTTTATTTATTTTCTCAGCAAGTTCAGCTTGAGTAAGTTTTTGTTTGATTCTTTCTACCTTAATTTTTAATCCTAAATGCATATGGGAAGATGCATCTAATGATATTTACGTAGCGATGATTTTGATGGTATTTTGATAATATTATTATTAATATGATAATAGATTAATTGGCTAATTCATAAGCCATATCTAAATAAGTATATCCATCTTGGGGTAATTCATCGCCTGATTTGGGAGCGCGTTTATGTCCCAATCTTACCATTATAATATTTTTTGAAGGAATGGCAAAAATGTATTGGCCCAGAATTCCTCTTGCGTAAAATATTTGTTCTCCTTTATAATTTGCTATCCACCATTGATAACCATAATTGTCTACAGGTGTTTCATTTTGTTTTACAAGTGGCGATGGTTTAATAGATGATTCTACATAAGAACTGTCTACAATTTGTTCTCCATTCCAGTTTCCTTTTTTTAGGAATAAACTCCCGAATCTGGCGAAATCTCTTGCACTTGCATAGTAGCAGCAACTTACTTTTTCCATGCCGTTTTCAGTATCTAAACTCCAGTATGAATCATCTTCTGCACCAATTTTTTTCCAAAGTTTTTCTGATGCATATTCTGCCACATTTTTACCTGTTACTTTTTTAATAATTATACCTAATAACTGAGTGTCTCCGCCTTTATAATTATAATGTGTTCCTGTTTTTTGTGATACATCAGGTTTTAAAACAGTAGCATTTACATCAGTACCATAATATGCTTTTGCAGGCCAACCAATCGGACTTCCATAACTTTCATGAAAGTCTAATCCTGAGCCCATCCACAACAAATGTTTGATAGTAATATTTTTATAGGCTTCTGCTTTAAATTCTTCAATATAATTGCCAACAGGTTCATCTAAACTTTTAATCAATCCATCTTTTAATGCAATTCCAATTAAAATTGAGGTGAAAGATTTTGCCATTGAAAATGAATTCGACAAGCTATGTTCATTGGTTCCTTCCCAGTATTCTTCATAAACTAAACTATCATTTTGTATCATACACAAAGCTGTTGTTTGATATCCTGCTGATGCACTTAATAATTCTGATGAAGGTTGTACCTTACCATATTTACTAGATTTTGGCCACGATTGTGGGTTTCCAGATGGGATTTTTCTGCTAGGAAAATCCTGTAGTTCAAAAATATCCGGACCGGTTTTACCACGGAAAATTGTCATGGCCAGCACTCTGTTTACATGCCAGTTGCCGCTAACAAGTAAGTAAATTTCAAGAATAAGTATAAGTGAAACAAAAACGATTAATACCTTTTTTAGCAATTTCATGAAGGCAATTTACGAAAATGAGATTTAGTTTTTATACTCAAATTTCCATTCATAAGTTAGTTTTCCTTTTTTATCGATTCTGCTTCCTTTGGAAAATAAACCTTGTGAATTGTAATCATAATTATTTGTATAAAGCAATCCTTTTTTATTGGAGTCTTCGTGTTTTGTAACCTGTTTATTTGAGTTATACTGATAGGCAGTTTTGTAATTCATTTCTCCTTTAAAATTGTAGTTTTCGGTTTGAGTTAACAAGGAGTCTGAAGTATAATAACGAATGTATTTGGTTACTTTACCTTTTTCATTTTTATACTCTGAAATTTCCATGTAGGAACCATCATTTTTAACATCCTTTTTAACGCAATAATTTCTGTTTTTTACTTCATTATTTTCAAGTTCCCCTTTTGGATCACATTCATAAGTATAACGGTATTTCAGTTTGTTTTTACTGTTATAATAACGGGTTTCCTTTTTACTTCCATTTGGGTAAAATTCATACTCATATCTATAATTCAATTT